>PNKD01000025.1 GCA_013822265.1 Leptothrix sp. (in: b-proteobacteria) | reverse complement strand
GATCTAGGCGCAAAGCGCAGCCATAGCTCGGGCTATGGCGAGCATTTGCAACGACGAGCAGGTGCTTTTTGGTGTGATGAGCGGGCATGAACGAAAGACTCTCACGCTCTCAGCCGGCTTCGGGCTCGCGCAGGAAGATCTCGACGCGGCGGTTGCGCGCGCGCCCGGTCTCGGTGGCGTTGTCGGCCACCGGTTCACGCTCACCCCGGCCCACCGTCACCATCTGCGCCGCCGACACGCCGCGCGTGGCGAGGTAGTCGCGCACGCCGTTGGCGCGCGCCACCGACAAGGGCTCGTTGATCGCCGGCGAGCCCGTGCTGTCGGTATGGCCGACGATGGTGATGCGGGCCTGGCGGTCGCCGCGCATGCCTTCGGCGAAGGGGTCGAGCACGCCGCGCAAGGCCGGCCGGATGGCGGCACTGTTGACGTCGAACGAGATGTCGTTGGGGATGTTGACCTTGAGCTGGTTGTCGGCCGTGCGGCTGACCTCGACGCCGCTGCCGCGCGTGGCCTGCTCGAGCGCGACGCGGCGCTCTTCCTGGCGCTTGGACCAGACGTTGCCGAGCACCGCGCCCAGCGCGCCGCCGACCACGGCCCCGGTGCCGGCCTTGCCGCCGGTGGCCGAGCCGAGCACCGCGCCGGCCACCGCGCCGACGCCGGCGCCGGTGGCGGTGCCGCGCTGGCGTTCGCTCATGTCGGCGCAGCCGGCGGCCAGCAGGCCTGCCACTGTGGCGGCCACGAGGGCCGTCTTGCGTGAGCATGTGTTCTTGATTGCGTTCTTCATGGTGTTCATGGTGAAGCTCTTGCGGCGCCCGATGCGCCCCTTGCGGGCAAGGCAACCCGCTCCGCTGTCGAGTCTGAGTCCGGCCGCAGGGTTGCGGTATCGGCGCATGGCGCGTTCGCCTGTCGGCGCCCGCTCACGGGCCTGTCGGAATCGGCTGCCGCGGGCAAGAGGGCCGCGGCGTGCGCCGCTCAGCGCTGCGTCGCCGCCTCGGCCAGTTGCACCAGCGCCAGCAGCGCCTGGTTGACCGGCGTGGCGACGCCGTGCACGGCGCCGCGGCGCACGACGTGGCCGTTGAGCTGCTCGATCTCGGTGGGCCGGCCGCGCGCCAGGTCCTGCGCGGTCGACGAGCGCTGCGCCGGCATCGTGGCGGCGATGCGGTCCACCGCCGCCAACAGCGCCGGCAGCGACAGCGCCTGGCCCTCGGCGGCCGCCACGGCCACCGCCTCCTGCACCGCCGCGCGCTGCAGCCCGTGCACGGCCGGCACGGCGGCCATCTCGCCATAGCTGGCCTGGGCCAGCGCCGAGACGGCGTTGCAGGCGCAGTTCACCACCAGCTTGGCCCACAGCTCGTGCATCGCGTCGGACGACACGCGCACCTGCAGCCCGGCCGCGGTGAACAGCGCGGCCACGGCCTGCAGGCGGCTGTGCTGCAGCGCGGCCTGGGGCGTGCCGTGCGTCATCGCGCCGGCCGGGCCGATCACCAGGTCGCCACCGCCCAGGTGCTGCACCACGCCGGGTGCGGGCAGCGCGGTGGCGGCGTAGACGACCACCGGCAGCACCGCCTGGCGCAGGTGGGCCTGCAGCGTGGCCACGTTCCCGACGCCGTTCTGCAGGCTGAGCACCAGCGCGCGTTCGTCGAGCAGCGGCGCCAGCGCGCGCGCCACACTGTCGGTGTCGCCCGACTTCACGCACACCAGCACCAGGCCGGCGCCCTGCACCGCGGCCAGCTCGGTGCCGGCCTCGGGGAAGGCCGTGACGCTGCCCTGCGTGCGCTGCAGCAGCAGGCCCTGGCGCCGCACGGCCTGCATGTGCGGCTCGCGCCCGATCAGGCGCACCGTGTGGCCGGCCAGCGCCAGCAGCGCGCCCATCCAGCTGCCCACCGCGCCGGCGCCGACGATGGCGATGGCGCCGCCAGGCACGGGGGCGGGCGTGGGCGCGGGCGACGCGGCAGACGCCGGGGCGGGCAGGGTCGGCATGGTGGGCAGGGCAGTGGCTGAGGGGGTTGAAGCGGAGTGGGCGAGCGTGATCTTGCCAGTGCACCCAAGCCCATCACATAAGAGTAGACTGATGAACCGATATGTAGGGTGGCGCGGGTTGCTCGGACCGTGTTGCCGCTGCTGCCGATCCGTGGCGCCGGCACGGGCAGTGCCGCGCAGTGGCCGCTGCCGTCGGCTGCAAACCAGGAGCCCGCTGCGATGCTCGCCAAGACCGTGCCCCCCCTGCTGGCGCAGGCCATCCACCCGCAGGCGCAGGCCTGCGCCGCCTGCCCGGTGCGCGACACCGCGCTGTTCGGCGTGCTCGGCCAGGGTTCGATCCGGCACATCTACGCCGGCATCGACAGCCTTGCACTGGCCGCAGAGGCCCGCGTCTATGCCCGCGGCGAGCCCGGCACGGCGGTCTACACCGTGCGCGCGGGCATCGTGCGCTTCCAGCGCGTGACGGGCGGCGGCGAGCGGCGCATCGTGCGCCTGGCCGGCCGTGGCGACCTCCTCGGCCCCGAGGCGCTGCTGCAGCAGCCCTATGCCGACGAGGCCGTGGCCTGCACGGCCGTGCAGCTGTGCCGCATACCGGTGAACCTGATCGACCGCCTGGCGCAAGCCGACCCCGGCCTCAACCAGGAGCTGATGCGCCGCTGGCAGCGCGCGCTGGAACAGGCGGGCGCCTGGGCCGTCGAACTCTCCAGCGGCGTGGCGCGGCAGCGTGTGCTCAAGCTGCTGGCCGAGCTGGCACGGCTGGCCGACGGCAGTGCCGAGATCTGGCTGCCCCGCCGTGAGGACATCGGCGCCATGCTGGGCCTGACGGTGGAGACCGCCAGCCGCATGGTCAGCCAGTTGCGCCGCGAAGGCGTGATGACGTCGCTGTCGCGGCGCTGCGCTGCGCTCGACACGGCCGCCCTGGCGGCCGCGCTGCGGGCCGGCTGATCAGCGGCCGACCACCGGCTGAACACCGGCTGAACACCGGCTGCGGTGGCAGCGCCGATGGCGTCCAATACGGGCATGGACCACGCAGACCCCGTCGAACGCCGCCTCACCGAACTGGAGATCAAGGCCAGCTTCACCGAAGACCTGCTCGACCGCCTGAACGAGGTCGTCGTGCGCCAGCAGGCGCAGATCGACCTGCTGCTGCGAGAAGCGGCGCTGTGGCGGCAGCAGGCGACCAGCGCGGACGCCGCGGCCCCGCGCAGCCCGCGCGACGAGTTGCCGCCGCATTACTGAACCGCCGCAGCCGGCGCGGCGGCACGGCGAAGCCCGTCACGAGGCCGGCGATCAGCGCGGCGCGGTTCCCGGCTGGGCTTGGCGTCGCTGCTCGCGCAGCAGGTAGGCGTACAGGCTTTCCGCCTTCTCGCGCGCCCACGGCGTCTTGCGCAGGAACTTCAGGCTCGACGCCATGCTGGGATCGTGCGTGAAGCAGCGCAGCGGGATGCGTTCACCCAACCCATCCCAACCGTAGGCCACCACCAGCGCCTCGAGCACCGCCTGCAGCGTCATGCCGTGCAGCGGGTTGCGCGGCTGCGCCGGCGGGGGCGCAGCAGGTGGCCACGCAGCGTTCAGTGGAATCGCCCGCCACGCCCGCCCGGCTTGCCACCAGGTTTGCCGCGAGGTTTGCCCTGCGGGGGCTGAGCCTCGGGCGGCGGCGGCTCGGGCAGGCCGCGGGCGGCGGCCTGTGCGGCCAGCGCCTTGCCGCTGACACCGGCGAACAGCGCCGCGGCGCGCACCTTGATTTCCAGCAGCTCGCTGGCGCTCACCGAGTACTGGCCGGTGACGGTGTTGACATCGATGCGGAACTCGACGTCCTTGCCGTTGTTCGACAGCGTGCCGCAGGTGAACTCGTAGTCCTCGTGCTCGAAAGGCAGGCCCTGCGTGCCGAAGTCGTAGTCCTGGTACTCGATGCGGTCGATCTCGCCGCTGGCCAGGTTCAGCTGGCCCGTGGACGTGATGACCTCGTCACTCAGTTCGTCCACGATCACGATCGGCACTCTCAGGTCCACGGCGGTTTCCTCGCGTTCAAGAAGTTCGATTCTCGCCTGTCGGGCCCGTGAGCTCGCCGCGCGCCTCGGCAAGGCGGCGCCCAGCCGCATCTCAGCCCTCGCGCCGCTGTGCCAGCGTGGCCGCACCGCCCCAGTCCAGGCTTGCCACCATGACGAACACCGGCCTTGCCGCTCCCGAAGGCGCCGTCACTGGCACGCTCGCAGCGGCCGTCGACACCGCCGCCGCCGCGCTCGAGGCCCAGGTCATCGCCTGGCGCCGCGACCTGCACGAACACCCCGAACTCGGCAACCGCGAGTTCCGCACCGCCGGCATCGTCGCGGCCCATCTCACGGCACTGGGCTTCGATGAGGTGCGCACGAAGGTCGCGCACACCGGCGTCGTCGGCGTGCTCGAGGGCGCGCTGCCCGGCCCGGTGGTGGCGCTGCGCGCCGACATGGACGGCCTGCCGGTGAAGGAAGAGGTCGACGGGCCCTTTGCGTCCAAGGCGCGCGCCATCTGGAACGGCGAGGAGGTGGGCGTGATGCACGCCTGCGGCCACGACTGCCACGTCGCCATCCTGATGGGCGTGGCGCAGCTGCTGGCCGGCTTGCGCGCGCAGTTGCCCGGCACGGTGGTCTTCCTGTTCCAGCCCGCCGAGGAGATGCCGCCCGACGGTGAAGACGGCGGCGCCAAGATGATGATCGCCGAGGGCGCGCTGCAGAACCCGACGCCCGGCGCGGTGTTCGGCCTGCACGTCACCTCGCGGCTGCCCATGGGTGTCATCGGCTACCGGCCGGGGCCGACGATGGCCAGCTCCGACACGCTGAAAATCACCGTGCAGGGCCGGCAGACGCACGGCGCGGCGCCCTGGCTGGGCGTCGATCCCATCGTCACCGCCGCGCAGGTGGTGATGGGGCTGCAGACGGTGGTCAGTCGCGGCGTCGACATCAGCCACGAGCCGGCGGTGGTCACGCTGGGCATGATCCGCGGCGGCTACCGCGAGAACATCATCCCCGACAGCGTCGAGATGCGCGGCACCATCCGCACCTTCGACGAGGCCATGCGCGACGACATCCACGAGCGCGTGACGACGCTGGCCGAAGCCGTGGCGCGCGGCTCGCGCGCCGGCTGCACGGTGTGCATCCGCAAGAACTACCCGGTGACCGTGAACGACCCCGCGCTCACCGCCGTCATGGTGCCGACGCTGGAGCGCGTGGCCGGCCCGGGGCGGCTGGAACTCGTCGACAAGGTGACGGGCTCGGAAGACTTCTCGTTTTTCCAGCGCGTGGTGCCGGGGCTGTTCTTCTTTCTCGGCGTGACGCAGCCGGGCACCGACCCCAAGAAGGCTCCGAGCAACCACTCGCCGCGCTTCTTTGCGGACGAGCGGGCACTGGTGACCGGCGTGCGCGCGCTGGCCCACCTGGCTTGCGATCACCTGGCGGGCGCGGCCGGCTGAAGCCGGCGGGCGCCGTTGCCGCCCGCCGGCGTGGCGCCGCGCCGGCGGCGCGCGCGTGCGAAACTGCCACGCCGTCCCAAGTTCCAGGGCCCCTTCCCATGCTCATCAACTGCGTCGCCTACCAGCAAGGCACCAAGCTGGCCGAGATCCCGGTGGCGCAGATCGGCGAGCACCTGCAACGGCCGGGCTGCTTCGTCTGGGTGGCGCTGAAGGATGCCAGCGACGCCGAGCTGCATGAGATGCAGGCCCAGTTCGGCCTGCACGACCTGGCCGTCGAAGACGCGCGCCACGGCCACCAGCGGCCCAAGATCGAGGAGTACGGCGTCACCGTCTTCGCCGTCATGCACATGGTGGAGTACACGCCCACCGACGACCTGCTGGTCGGTGAGGTGGCGGTGTTCGTGGGGCCCAACTTCGTGCTCAGCGTGCGCAGCCGCTCGACGCAGAACTTCCTCGGCGTGCGCGAGCGCGCCGAACGCGAGACCCACCTGCTGCGCCATGGCGCCAGCTTCGTCTTCTACGCGCTGATGGACGCCGTGGTCGACCGCTACTTCCCCGTCATCGATGCGCTCGAGGAAGACCTCGAGGCCATCGAGGACCAGATCTTCGAGCCCGGCTCGGCACGCCAGAGCATCGAGCGGCTGTACGGGCTGAAGCGCCGCGTCGGCGTCGTGCGCCACGCCGTGCTGCCGCTGATGGAGGCCACCGGCAAGCTCTTCGGCGGCCGCGTGCCGCAGGTCTGCGAAAGCTCGCAGGACTACTTTCGCGACGTCTACGACCACCTGCACCGCTGCAACAGCACGCTCGACCGCCTGCGCGACACCATAGGCACGGCGATCCAGGTCAACCTGTCGATGGTGACCATCGAAGACAGCGACACCACCAAGCGCCTGGCGGCCTGGGCCGGCATCTTTGCCGTGGCCACCTTCTTCGTCGGCGTGTGGGGCATGAACTTCGTGCACATGCCCGAGTTGAAGTGGCAGTACGGCTACCCGGTGGCCGTCGGCCTCATCGCCGCGGTGTGCGGCGCCATGTACTGGCGCTTCAAGAAGTCCGGCTGGTTGTGAGCGATGCGCCGCCGGCCCCACGCGCCGCGGGGCCGGCTTTCCGAGCCCGGCTGACGCTGCAGACGCTGACGCGCGGCGACGGCTTGCTCGGCGCGCGCGCTGTGGCCGGCTTCGGCCCGCGCGGCACGCAGCTGACGCTGGCGCGCGTGGACTGGACCTACGCCCGCGCCAGCGGCCTGCCCTGGGCCATGCCGGCGCCCGAGTCGCTGCGGGAGCCCGCGCCCTGGCCGGTGCCTGCGCACCGCGACCTGGCCGCCGAGGCGCAGGCGCGCGACGAGCTTTGGGCCACGGCGCTGCGGCCCTATTCGGCGCGTGCACTGCAGTGGCGCACGCCCGAGGCCGCGGCGGCCTTGGCCAGCGGCTTGTGGACGCTGCCCGAGGAAGTCGCGTGGGCCGACTTCTGGGCCGAGCAGGTGCCGCGCCTGCAGGCCGCCGGCTGGCAGATCGTCGTGCAGCCCGGCTTCGCGCACTTCAGCGTGCCGGTGCAGCGCTGGAAGCTGTTGATCGACCCCGACACGGGCGACGAGTTGGGACGCGAAGCCGTCGAACGTGTCGAGCGCTACGCCGCCGGCGCGCAGGGCCTGGCGCCGCTGCACGGCCCGGCCGGCCCGGGCGGGCAGGGCTCGTGGCGCGTCAGCCTGGGCATGGAGGTGGACGGCGAGACGCTGGACCTGGCACCGCTGCTGGCCGACCTGCTGCGGCGCGACCGCCGCTGGCTCCAGGCCGCCGAGCTGGCGCTCATCGACGACGAGGCGGTGATCACGTTGCGCGCGCCGGGCGGCAAGCGCATCGACGCGCCCGCCGCGCCGCTGAAGGCCATCGTCGGCGCCATGCTGGACCTGCTGACCGACCCGCGCCGCGCGCCCGGGCCGCTGAAGCTCTCGGCCTGGGAGGCCGCCAACGTGCAGGCGCTGCAGCAGTCGCTGATGGACACCCAGGCCACGCGCGCCGGCACCCACGGCCGCTGGCAGCTGCAGGGCGATGCCGGTCTGGCGGCACTGGCCGCGCGGTTGCGCGCCGCCGGCAGCCCGCCGCCGGTGGCCGCGCCGGCCGGCCTGGGCCTCACGCTGCGGCCCTATCAACTGCACGGCCTGGCCTGGCTGCAGTACCTGCGGGCGCAGCGGCTGGCCGGCATCCTGGCCGACGACATGGGCCTGGGCAAGACGGCGCAGGTGCTGGCCCATGTGCTGGTGGAAAAGCAAGCCGGTCGGCTGGACGCGCCGGCACTCGTCGTGCTGCCGACCTCGCTGCTCGCCAACTGGCAGGGCGAGGCCGCGCGCCACGCGCCGGGGTTGCGTGTGCTGGCGCTGCACGGCGCCGAGCGTGCGCGCCACTTCGACGCCATTGCCGCGCACGACCTCGTGCTCACCACCTACCCGTTGGTGTGGCGCGACATCGAGCTGCTGGCCGCGCGCGAGTGGCACCTGCTGGTGCTGGACGAGGCGCAGCTGGCCAAGAACGCCGGCAGCCGCGCCGCCGGTGCGCTGCGCCAGTTGAACGCACGCCACCGCCTGTGCGTCACCGGCACGCCGCTGGAGAACCATCTCGGCGAACTGTGGTCGCACTTCGACCTGCTGATGCCCGGCTTCCTGGGCGACGCGCGCAGCTTCCAGCGCCTGTGGCGCAAGCCCATCGAGACCAACGGCGAGACACAGCGCGCCGAGCTGCTGGCGCGGCGCGTGCGCCCCTTCATCCTGCGCCGGCGCAAGCTAGACGTGGCGCCCGAGCTGCCGCCGCTGACCGAAGTGATACGCCGCGTGCCGCTGCTGGGCCAGCAGCGCGCGCTCTACGAGAGCGTGCGCGTGGTTGCCGACGAGCAGGTGCGCAAGGCGCTGGCGAAGCAGGGATTCGCACAGTCGCAGATCGTCGTGCTCGACGCTTTGCTCAAGCTGCGCCAGGTGTGCTGCGACCCGCGCCTGGTCAAGGGGGGCAAGACGCCGTCGACGATGGAGCGCGCCAAGATGGCGCTGCTGCTGGACATGCTGCCCGAGCTGGTGGACGAAGGCCGGCAGGTGCTGGTGTTCTCGCAGTTCACCGAGATGCTGGCGCTGGTGGAACTGGAGCTGAAGACGCTGGCGCTGCCCTTCCTGGGGCTGACCGGCGACACCGCGCCGGCGCAGCGCGGCGCCGTGGTGCGCGACTTCCAGGCCGGCGCCGCGCCGGTGCTGCTGGCCAGCCTGAAGGCCGGCGGCGTGGGCCTGAACCTCACCGCCGCCGACACCGTGATCCACCTCGACCCCTGGTGGAACCCTGCGGTGGAGCAGCAGGCCACGGCGCGCGCCCACCGCATCGGCCAGGACAAGCCGGTCTTCGTCTACAAGCTGGTGGCCGAGGGCAGCATCGAAGAGCGCATGCTGGCGCTGCAGGCACGCAAGGCGGCGCTGGCCGAAGGCGTGCTGGGGCAGGACGCTGCGATGGCGCCCAAGTTCAGCGCCGACGACCTGCAGGGGCTGCTGGCGCCGCTGAGCTAACGCTGGTGCGCCCGAAGGCCTTGCACCTGTCGACGCAGGGCAAGGTCGGCGACTCCGCACGTCGAACTCACGCAGCCGGCCACTTGCCGTCGTTCACGACGGCCATCAGCACCGGCCAGCCGACGAGCAGGATCATCAGCACCATCCCGATGAGCGAGCACGGCAGGCCTCACCAGAGGGTGCGGATCTGCCACTCGAAGTGCGATCCGGCCAGCGTGGCCTTCAGGAATCCGGCGGCATGCAGGCCATAGGCGACCCACGCGAGCGTGGTGGCGCCGGCGTCGTCGGCACCTGCGGGGGTGTTGTTCATCGAAGCGCGGCGCGTCACCATCCGATGGCACGTCGCACCGCGGCCCAGTCGACGTCGCGCAGCAGCGGCACCGCTTGTTCACAGCTGCCACCCTGCGGCGGCGGGCCGCTGGCCAGCGGCACGCCGCAGAAGATCCCGCCGAACGAAATGGTGAGCAACTGCACCTCGCTGGTCGGGCGCTTCGGGTCGATCAGGTCGCGCCGCACCTGGACCATAGGCACGCAGTCGGCCGGCGCGCCGGCCAGCAGCTCGAAGCGCACCGCATGGTGGGCCAGGAACGCGGCATCGACCCGGCCGCAGGCCGCAGCACGCAGCCCGGCGGCATCGAGCGAGGCCAGTCGCGACTGCGCCGCCTCGAGCGCCAGCCGCGGGCCCCACCACACGCTCTTCGGGTCGCGCGTGGCGGGCGCGCTCATGCGTTCCTTCTGGCGGCCGTAGTCCCACTCGTCGATGCGGTGCGCGGCATCGAGCCGCGTGGCCAGCGCCACCGGGTCGCGGGTCTCGCGCTTCCAGCGCGCCTCGCGCCTGGCACGGCGCGCGGCGATGGCCTGCGGCGTCATCGAAGCCTCGAGCTCGCGCGCCGAGCCGGCGAAACCTGTCTCCTGGTCGGCCACGGACTTGCGCAGGCGAAGCACTTCCGACTCGAGCAACGGGCCCAGCGGCGCCGGCTCGAGCACGCTGCGGCCGTCGCGCGTGAAGACGACCATGTCGGCGTAGACCGTGCCGCCACCCAGCTGGCCGAGCACGCGCGGCGTCGCGAACGCGTTGAAGGCGTTGGCGTCGCTGCCGCCGGTGCGGTCGAAGTTGCCGGCGGTCGCTGGATCGCCGAGCCGGCCCTCGCCGATCGGATAGTTGGTGACGAGCCGGAACACCCGGTGGTCGCCGCCGAGCGCCGGCCACAGCGAGCCGTCGGCACGACGCCGCACGTCGTTCGGCGCCGTCCAGTACAGCGTGAACGCCTGCTCCACGCTGCGCTGCTGGCCGACCACCGCCCAGCTCGTCATCAGCGAGATCCGCTCGCCCGGTTCGCGAAACACCGGCGTGGCCTTCACCGCGTCGTAGACGGCATCCGCGCGCTCGCGCGCGAGCTTCAACTCGGCCGCCGTGAGTGCGCGCGCCGTCGGCGGCCGGCTGCCCTCGCGGTCGGGGTCGAAGGTGACGATCGGGCTCGACTGCGGTGCCAGGCGCTGGGCGGCGGCCACGCTGCACAGCAGCGCCAGGCCGGCCGCGAGCGCCAGGCGCATCACGGCGTCGCCGCGCGCGCGCGCAGCGCGGCAAGCTGCCGGGCCAGCGCCGGCTCATGCGCGGCCGCCGCGAGCAGATCGCGGTGCACCGGGTTGCGGTGCAGGAACGAGTCGCGAAACTCCGGTGCCACATGGTCGGACGCCGTCTGCACCACCCACTGCGCGCCCCGCGCGCAGGCATCGCTCGCGTCCACGCTGCGCCCGGCGGCCGCGTAGGCGTGGCCGAGCATCAGCCAGCTCTCGGCGTCGGACAGGTCGGTGGCCGTCACCGCCTCGTCGCCTTCGCGGTCGCCGGCCAGCAGCGCGCGGGCGCGGTCGGCGTGGCTCGCGGCGGCGTGCAGCATGCCCAGTGCCGCGGCCAGCCCGGCGGCACGCAGGTCGGCTGCCAAGGCGGTGCCGTCGCGGCCGCTCGCGCGGGCGGCGGCGGCCACGGCGAAGATCGTGTCGAGGTCGCCCGCCGTGCCACGCGCCGAGGCCAGTTGCAGCGTCACGGACTCGCGCGCGCTGACGAGGTTCTCGTTGCCCAGCGCGGCGGCCGCGGCCTCGGCGCATTCCAGCGGCTTGCGCCCCTGCGCGGCGCGAAGGCGGGCCGCGTGCTGCCAGCGCCGGGCCGTGAACCACGACGGCACGTCCGGCAAGGCATCGGCCTCGGGCAGGGCCTGCTGCGCGCGCGCGAACTGCCCCAGGTCGATCCAGACGGCGGCGCGCCCCAGGCCGACCACCGGCAGGTAGGCCGAACCGGACGCAGCCAGGTAACCGTGCACGCGCTCGGCCCACGCCAGGGCCTGGTCGTGGTGGCCCAGCGCGCGCGCCACCGCCAGCGCCTGGAACATGGTCGGCGGGCTGACGCCGTCGCCGTCGTCGTGGGCACGGCGCAGCGTCTCGGCCCGCTCCAGCGCGCGCCGCGCGCCGCGCATGAGCCCGCACTCCATCAGCGACACCGCCAGGTTGCCCAGCGAGGTCACCGCATCACCCGAGTCGCCGCGGCGCAGCGTGAGCTCGAACGCCTGGCCGTGCAGCGGGATGGCCTCTCGTGGGCGGCCCAGGTTGTCGAGCAGCACGGCGCGGGCGTTGAAGAAGTCCGGGTCGGGGTCGGGCAGCCGTTCGACCAGCGGCCAGAACTCCTCGACGACGGCCAGGGCCTCGGCGAGCCGGCCCTGCATGCTCAGCGCCATGCTCAGCGTCGACATCGATGCCGCGCTGCCCGCGTCGTAGTTCAGGCGTCCTGCGCTGGCCAGGGTGCGCCGGGACAGCGCCTCGGCGTCGGCATGGCGACCCTCGTTGACGAAGTCGGCAGCGCGCATGTCGTCGATGTCGATGCGCTGCTCGGGCGTCAGTGCCAGCCGCATGAGCGCCTCGAAGATCGGCCGCAGGCCGGCGTCGCCGAGGCCCACGGCGAGCTGCGCCGTGTGTGCCAGCTTGTAGGTCTCGAAGGCCGCCGCACGCTCGCCCAGACGCTCTTCGATCTCGGCTTGGGCGAGCAGGAACTGCAGCTCCTCGCGGCGCCGCAGGCCGTTGCGCGCCCGTTGCGCCGCGCGGCCCAGCCAGGGCAGCGCCTCGCGATCGGCCTGCGCGGCCAGCCAGTGCGCGGCCACGCGGGCGGGCACGCCGTCGCGGCGGCCCAGCTGCGCGGCCACCGCGGCGTGCAGGTGGCGGGCGATCGACGGCGGGATCGAGCGCAGCACCGCGTCGACCACCAGGTCGTGGGCGAAGGCCTCGTCGCGCAAGACCCCGGCGGACTCGAGCTCGCCGAAGGCGCTGGTGAATTCCACCGCGCGCAGACCCATCACCTCTTCGGCCAACGCGACGCCGAAATCCACCCCGGCGATGGCGGCCACGCGGGCCAGCGCCAGCGCACGGTCGGAGAGCTGGCGGATGCGCCGCTCGATCAGGCCGCCCACGCTCACCGGCCGGGGCAGCTGACCGAGGCGGATGCCGTCGGTGGCCAGCGCCTGCTTGAGTGTCTCCAGCGCATACAGCGGGTTGCCACCGGTGTGGCGCACCAGCTGCGGGGCGAGCGCCGCGGCGTCGATGTCACGCAGGCCCAGCGAGTCGATCAGCGCCGCCATCGCGGCCCCGTCGAGCGGAACGAGCGCCACGCTGCGCAGCGTGCCCGCTTCTTGCAACGTGTCGCGCAGCGCAATCGCAGCGGCGCCGCCCTCGGCCGGTCGCTGCGCGAACAGCCAATACGGCCCGGCAGGGCCGCCGTCCCCCGCCAGCGCCAGCAGCATCTCGATGCTGGCGTCATCCGCGAAGTGCAGATCGTCGACCGCGACCGCCTCCACCGCGGCGCCCGAGAGCGCCTGGCGCACGGCGTTCTGCAGCACCAGCCGCTGGCCGTCGGCGGGCAGCGGCACGGAGGGGGCGAGCTCGGGCAGCACCCGCGCCAGCTCGCGCCGCTGTTCGGGGGCGATGTCGTGCGCCGCGCGTTGCAGGGCCTCGCGCAGCAGCCGAGCCAGCGTGGCATACGGAATGCCCGCGTCGCCCGGACGCCCCTGCGCGAGCACCAGCCGGTGGTCGCGCGCGATTTCGGCGATGAGCCGCGACTTGCCCATGCCGGCCTCGCCCAGCAGCAGCACCACGCCGCCGGCGGCCCAGCCCTCGTGCACCGCAGCGAGTTCACGCTCGCGGCCGATCAGCCGCGGTGGCCGCTGCAGCGTGGGCAGCACGCTGCGCGGTGCGGCCGGCACGGGCACCGCGGCTTCGCGCAGCGCCTGGGCCAGCGCCTCGGTGTCGGCATGCGGGCGCGCGTGGTGGCTGTGGGCGAGCTGGCGCGCCAGGCGCTGGTGCACGGCCAGCCCGGCGGCGCTGTCGCCGCGCAGGTAGTGCAGGCGCATCAGCTCGCGGTGGGGGGCTTCGCTGTCGGGATCGCCGGCAAGCAGGGCCTCGGCGGCGGCGAGCGCGGCGTCGAGATCGCCTTCGGCCTCGGCCCGCGCGATGCGTTCGCGCAGCCTGGTGGTGTGCGCGAGGCGGTCGACGCTGCGCCGCGCGTCCAGCCAGGCGGCGAACTCGGGGCAGTCGCCGAAGTCGAGTTCGCCCAGCAGGGCCGCGCCGGGCTCCGGTGCCGTCAGGCGCACGCCGGGCGCGAGGGCAAGGGTGTCGCCGTCGGCCAGCAACGGCACGTCCAGGCCGCGGCGAAAGCGCAGCAGTTGCTGGCGCAGGTTGCGCCGCGGGTCGTCGGAGTCGGGCCAGAGCCAGCGGGCGGCGCGCTCGCGGGCGATGCCGGGCTCCAGCGCGGCCAGCGCACACAGCGCTGCGGCGCGGCGCTCCAGCACCAGCGGTCGCCCGCCGGCGAGCACGACGCGAGGGTCGCCGTGCAGCGACAGACGCGCCGGCGCGGCCTCGCGGCGGGGCGCCGCGCGGCTGGCACGCGCGCGATCGGGCGACTTCGACATGCGGAGCGGGGCAGGCAGGCCCGTGGCGGCGGGCGACGATGCCATTCTGCGGCCTGTCGTGGTCAGCGCGCCGGCGCTGGGCAGTCGCCGCGGGCCGGCTTGTCCTTCTTGCCACCCAGCGCGCCGAGGAAGCCGCCGACGGTTGTGCCCACGATGCGGCCATGGCCGCCACCCAAGGCCGCACCGCCCACGGCCGCGCCGGCATCGGCTGCGGTGGTGGCGGGGGCAGCGTTCTTCGGCGCGCAGGGGTCAGACGCGGCAGCGGGCCTGGCCGCTGGCGCGGCCGTGGGAGCGGCAGCAACCGCCGTCGCGGCTGCGGCTGCGGCATCGGTGGCGGCCGCAGGCGCCGCGCCGGCGCGCCGCAGCGCGATCGTCATCGTCGCCTTGCCGCCGGTGGGCCCGGGCACGTCGACCGTGCGCGTGGCCTCCAACGACTGCGCGTCGCGCGGCATGTCGAACACCTGCACCGGCAGCAGCGGCAGGCTCAGCACCGCGGTCGTGCGCTGCGCCTTGGCGTCGCCGCTGTCCCACTCGTCGGCCGCGGCGGGCTTGTCCATGCGCGTCACCTTCTGCACGGTGTAGCGCACCTGCGCCGGGTCGAAGTCGATCGCCGGGGGCTCGAAGTGCAGCTTGCCGTCGACACGGTCGATCTGCACGAAGGGGTCGTTGAGCTTCGCCGCGCCCGGCCCTTCGCCGGCCAGCGTGATGCGCGTGCGCAGGTGTTCGATGCGGCCGAGCTTGCCGGCGCGCTGGCGATTGAGCTCGACGGCGCCTTCGGCGTCGGCCTTGGCCAGCCGGGCGGCGCTGTCCATCACCTCCTCGGCATCGATCTTCATCCAGGCCGGGTTGCCGGCCCGGCCGGAGCGGCTGATCCAGGAGTCGTAGCGCTGCTCGTTGTTCTTGTCGGGCATGTTGCGAGCCACGGCGCCGCGCAGCTTCTGCGTGTAGTTCAGCGTGCCGCGCACCTCCTGCTGCACGCGCCAGGTGACCTTCTCGCTGACCAGCGTGTCGGGGCCGCGGGGCTCGCCGGGCTGGCCGACCTGCTGACCGGCGGCCTCGTAGCGCACGGTGTAGTCCACCGCCCACTGTGCGTGGGCCGGCAGCGCGGCGGCGAGCAGCGTGGCCGCGCCGAGCGCGGCGGCGGCGAAGCCGGCAAGGGCCTGGGTCATGGCGTTCTCCTCGGGGTGCTGTGGCCGCGCTTCACTTCGTGCGCAAAGTGATGCGGTAGCGGGTCGCTTGGCGCACGGTGGCGGTGTTGACCGGGTCGGGCAGGTTGCCCGCCCACTGCCAGCTGCCGTCGTCCTGCCGCTGCAGCGGTACCGGCGTCGTGATGCCCACGTTGCTGGCGCCGTGGGTCCAGGGGCGCTGAGTCGCGTCGCGCACGTCGTCGTTGCCGCGGGCGCCACTGCGGCAGCGGCGGCTGTAGTCGCTGTGGTCCTCCAGCGTGTTGTCGATGCGCAGGCTGGGCGGCTGGAACTGCGCACGCAGCGCGCCGTCCTTGAGCTGCAGCAGCAGGCGCGGTGCGTCGGGCCTGGGGCCGCCGGCCAGGGACTGGCGCATGGCCGCGCGCTGGGCGGCAGCGCATGAACTTCATGGCAGCTCGGCCTCCAGCACCGCAGCTTCCGAGCTCAGCACCACCCGGCCGTCGGGCCGCACGGCCAGGCCGTTGATGGCGTTCAGCCTGGGTGACGTGCCGAGCCTGACCGAGCTCTCTCCATCCACACCCATCACCGTGGTCACGACGTTGGCGGTCGTCATGCGACGCAGGGTGCTGCCGTCGCCGATCAGCAGGTTGCCGTTGCCGTCCAAGGCCAGCCGGCCCAGACTGCGGAAGCGCGCCGCAAGGCCCGTGCCGTCGACGCTGCCCGGCGCCGTGCCGCCGGCGAGGGTCGACACCACGCCCGCGTTCGTGATGCGACGGATCGTCAGGCTGCCCGAGTCGGCCACGAGCAGGTTGCCGGCACCGTCGACAGCCAGACCGCTGGGCGAGTTGAAACGCGCCACCGTGGCCGCCCCGTCGCTCGCGCCGGCCTGGTCGCGCGCACCGGCATACGTGCTCACCACGCCTTGCGGCGTGACGCGCCGGATCGTGTGCGAGAGTCGTTCCGCGACGAACACGTTGCCGGCAGCATCGACGGCAGGCCACCGATCTGGAAGAAACCCGCGTCCACGCCGGTCGCGTCGACATAACCCTGATTCATGCCGGCAAGGTCGGTGATCGCCGGTGGGACGGCAGTGGTGAGGCGCCAGATCCTGGACGTGCCCGCAGCGACGAGCACGTTGTTCGTGCGGTCGAACGCCAGGTAGCGCGCGGGCGTCATGGCATGGGTGGTCACCACGCCGGCCGGCGTCACCTTGTAGATCCGGTCCAACCCTGCCACGTAGGCGTCGCCGTTGCCGTCGAGCGCCACGTCGAGGGCGTAGCCGAGGCCACCGCTGCCCGCGCCCTGCAGCCACTTGCCGGCGAGCGTGGACACCACGTAGGTCGGCGTCGTCTGGAGCTTGCGCAGCGTTGCCACGTCGCCCACCAGCAGATCGCCAGCCGGGCCGGCGCCGATCCCGCCGGGGAACTCGTACCGTCCCACGACCGTCCCTTCACCGTCGCGAGGCGCTGCCGGAGAGGACGGCGCTCCGGATACGGTTGCGACGGTGCCGCTGCCGGGGTCGATTCGACGCACCGTCTGGTGGTTGCCGTCGGTGGCGAACAGCGCGCCACCGGTTCCGATGGCCAGGCCGTTGATCCCGCCGAAGCGCGCGACAGCGCCCTGCGCGTCGACGTTGCCGAACTCGCCGGCGGAGCCGGCCAGCACGCTCAGCGTGCCAGCCGCCGTGATGCGCACGACGGTACCGCCGAGCGTGCCGCCGCCGACGCCGTAGACCACGCTGCCGTTGCTGGCCACCGCGATGGCACCCATGGTTTCGCCGGAGCCCAGCACCTGCAAGGTGCTGATCGACCGGTCTGGCGCGATCTTGCTGATCAAGCCGTCACGGCTGCCGGTCTCGCCCGTCACGTAGAGGTTGTTCGCGGCATCGATGGCCAGGTGGGTGGGGACCGACAGGAACTGCGCCCACACGCTGAGGTCGCCGGCGGGAGAGATGCGCAAGATGCGCCCGGCGTTGCGCTCGGCGACAAACACGTTGCCGGCGCTGTCGACCGCGACACCGGCCGGGCCTCGCAGCGCGGTGGTGGCGCCGGCAATCGTGGTCACGACACCGGCCGGGGTGACCTTGCGCACCCGCCCGCTGATCGTTTCGCTGAAGTAGGCGTTGCCGGCGCCGTCGACGGCAATGCCGTTTTCTGGGTTCAGCATCACCCGTGCGTCGGTGCCGGTACCGTCCAGCGAGCCGGTGCCGCCGACAGCGCCGGCCAGCAGCCGCAGCGTCTGCGTCGCCGCGTTCACGGTCAGCGTGGCGCCGTTGCTGAGGGCCTTTGGCGGAATGGTGTTGTCCACCTCGACCGTGACCAGCAAACCGTTGCAGCCGGCCGTGATGTTGGACAGCGTGATCATGGTGTTGCCGCTGCCGTAGTTCACGATGCCGCTGCAGGTGGTGGTGGGGCGGAACTCCAACCCGCTCACCGATGGCAATGCGGTGCCGTACAACTTCCATGTGTAGTCCAGCGGCGCGGTGCCGGTGGCAGCGACACTGAACGTCGCGCTGCCTCCGACCGTGGTGGTCTGGGATGGGGGTTGCTGCGTGATGCTCGGCGCCACCGGCACGGGGTTCACCGTCACGGTGGCCGGGTTGCTGTTCACGGGGGTCGCGCTGTTGATGGCGACGGCGCGATAGCGCCGCCCGCTGTCGCCCAGGCCCAGCGGCCCGACGGTGCAGTTGGCCGTCGTGCTCGTGCCGCTGGACGGCGGGTCGGTGCGCGTGCAACCGGGCGCACCCGCCACGGCCGTGAAGTTGTTCGGATCGCCGGCCGGTGCCGACTGCCATTCGATGCGCGGCAGCGGGTTGCCGGTGGCCGCCGCGGTGAAGCTCGCGGTCTGGCCCGCGGCCACGCCGATGCTGGCCGGCTGCAGGGTGAAACTTGGCGCCACAGGGGCCACGGTGACAGTCAGCGTGGCAACGTTGGAGGTCACGCAGCGGGCGGCACACACCGCCACCTGGAACTGCGCGCCGTCGTCGCTGAGCGCGGTGGTGGCCAGGTTGTAGCTGGCGGCCGTGGCGCCGGCGATAGGCGCAAACGCGGCGTTGGCGTTGGCCCGGCGCGACCACTGGTAGTTCAGTGCGGCGGCGGGCGCGACGCTGGCCGCCACGCTGAAGCCAGCCGGCTGTCCCTCGGTCACGCCGACATTGGCGGGCTGTTGCGAGATCGTCGGCTGCGTTCCCGTGAAGCGCACGAGGATCGGAACGTCGACCTCGAAGGCGAAGCCGGTCGAAACGTTGCCCGTCCCGACCAGGAAGGCGGTCGTGGAGTACACCGCCGCGGCGCGCAGGCGCACGAGCCGACCGTTGGGCAAGCTCGCGCCGTTGACAACCGACGGGTCGACGGTCACCGCGAACGTGGTCGAGAAGTTGCTGGACGTGTCCTGAGAGACGGGTGGCCGCGGGCTGGGTGTGACGCCGTGCGGAAATCCCCCGATTGCGATGGTGTCGGTGCGGGTGGTGCCCGGCGGGCGTGTCCAGCTGACCGTGAAGGTACGGGTCTGCACCGTGTCGGTGACGTACCAGAGCGGCAACTGCACACCGTTCGGGCCGCGCAGGATCTGCACCGGCTGGTTCTGCCCGTCGAGCATCGTCATGCGCAGTTCGTGGTTGGTCGGGCAGTCGACGGCACCGATGATCCAGCCGGTTCCCGCCGTGCTGGAGGCGCACGCTCCGATGACGAAGAAGGACAGGTCGCCGACGTCGGCGGCCAGCCGCGCCGGGTCGGTGCCGGCGTTGGGCATGACGCGCCACTTGCCACCGGGTTCGGCCTTCAGGAGGACCGGCGTGGCGCCCGCCGGGATCTGCGCGGCCGAAAGTGGAATCGACAGCAGCGCCGTGGCACCGAAGGCCTGGCCGTGCGGGGTGGCCGCGTACACCGGCGACAACGCGTTGATCCCCTCCAGCGGCGGCGCACCGCTGCTGTCACGTGCGATGCGGAAGGTGATGTCGGACTCCAGCGCCGCCGGCGGAACGGTCAGCCGCACGCCATCGGGACCGGTCACGAAACCGCCCGCCGAACCGATGGTCGCGCTGCCTTCGGCAGGCGGGGGCGGTGGCGTGTTGACGATCTTCACCACCAGCACCGGCAGCGCCGTCAGCACGCCAAACCTGACGCGCCCCTGTTCGATGCAGCGCGCATCGGCCAGGAAGATCCAGGTCCCGTTGTTGGCGGCCGTCAAGGGCAACTCGAAGCTCTCTCTGCCTGCTCGGGCAGCGAGGGCGCGGCTGCCCAGATCCACCGTGCGCAGCGAGAACGGCAGCGTCGACGACGGGCTGCGCGCGACGAGCGCACGCAAGCGAAGCTGCACCGGGGCGGCGCAACTCTGCGCAAACGAATAGTCGAGCCGGATCGTCGCCGCCGACGGTGCCGTGGCGGTCAGCAGGAAGCCGCTGCCTTGCAGCGGCGGCTCGGCGCTCAGCTGGCCGCGCAGTGAGGTAGGTGCCGGCGACGAGGAAGCGGCGGCCTGGCGTTTGGCGCCCGCCGCGGACAGCGGCCTCGCAGCGACGGCGTATCCCAACGCCGGCACGCGGGCTCGCAACATCGTGCCCTCGAGCTGGGCTTCAACTTCGCTCCACGAGTCTTCTCCGGCCAGGGCCACGAGCAAGCGCGGCACGCTGCCGGACGGCGGCGTGCGGTCGAAGGGGACGCGGATCTCGATCTCGTTGCCGACGTGGCCCTGTGGCGCGAACTGATAGACGGCGCCTGCGGCCTCCATGCCGGGTGGCAGCGCCGGCGTGCCGGCCCCGGCGCGCGTGATGCTCAGTGTCGCCGGCAGCAAGCCTTCGGCCGGGGCGAAGTCCATGCTGGCGCCATCAGCACCGGTGACGGTGGTGGGCCGCATGGCCTCTGGCGACGAGCTGGTCGTTGGGTCGCCGCCGCCGCAGGCGGCCAGGACGACCGCAATCAGCCCGGCCACGACGCAGCCGCGCCGGATGTTGCGATGAACGGACTCGGTGCGCAGATGTTGGGTCATGGGCGTGTGACTCCGTGGTGCGAGTGGCGGCATTGCCTGCCGACTGGGAGCCAGTCTGCGAAGCAAGGCGTCACGCAAGCGTCACACGATGGTCCGGCGTGCCCCCCAAACTCGCGGGGAACGCGCAATGCAGCTGATTTGCCGCTTTCGCCAGGCGGATTGATGCACCACGGCGTCGCGCCGGCGGGGCCTGGATCAATGAACCGGCGGCACACCTGGCGCCGGAGGTCCACCTTGTGCGCAGCGGCGTGCAACACCTACCTAACACCAAAAGAGCATGGCACATCAGGGGCCCGGCAGGTAGACCCATGCGCCGAGGTGCCGGCATCCAAGGTCTCGGCCCGCGCTCGGCCATGCGCTCAGGCCGCGAGTGCGGCAGGTCGCTGGAGAAGCTTCGCCGCTGCATCGCCCGCCCGGCGCGGGTCGATGTACGGTTGCATGGCAACCCGCTTGGACAGCCCCATGCCGGAGCTGAATCCGCCTGCCAGCGCGACGGCGCCGGGCATCGGGTCATGCCGCCGCTGAAGTTCATGCATCGGGTGGCGGCCCTTGTTCGACGGGAGGTTCGGCCAATGCCTTGAGCTTCTTGACGCGCATGCGCGAGCGAGGTCTCCGCGGCGATCAATCCGGAATTCTGAATCTTGCTGAAGGGTCGGCAAGAGGCCAGCGCCCCGCCGCCCGACTGCAGACAGCCGGTCTCGCCGACGTCCGCGTCACGCGATCGCCCAGTGGCCCACTACGTCCTTGGCAAGGCGCCGGTATCGCAGGCGCCTGATGCGCTCGTCGATCGCTCAGTACAGAGCAGGGCGGCGCAGCACACTAGGGCAGGCCGAAGCCAAAGCGCTTGAACACCGCTCGCGCCGGCTCGCCGCGCAGGTAGGCGATGAACTCGCGCGCCAGCGCGGCCTGCGGGCTGGCGGCCACCACGTGCGCCGGGTAGCGGATGGGCGTGGTGGTGCGCAGCGTCTCGACCACGCGCACACGGTCGCTGGCCGCACCGACGTCGGTGGCGTAGACGAAGCCGGCCTCGACGTCGGCGGCGGCCACCAGCGCCAGCACCTCGCGCACATCGTCCACCCACACCGCCTTGCGCTGCACGGCCGGCCACAGACGCTGCGCGTTGATGGCCTCGCGCGCGTAGCGGCCGGCGGCCTCGCGCGTGTAGTCGCCCATGGCCACGCGCACGACCTCGGGCCGGCCCAGGTCCGACAGGCGCTGCACCGGCAGGTTCAACACCGCCGGCACCACCAGCACCAGCTGGTTCATCGCGAAGCCGCTGCGCAGGTCGGGCAGCAGCAGGCGGCGCTGCACGCCGAAGGCCGCGGTCTCGGCGTCGGCCGGGGCCAGCACGTCGATGGCGCTGCCGCGGGCCACCTCCTCCAGCATCGCGGCCGAGCCGCCCAGCAGCAGCTTGACGGCCACACCCTTGCGCGTGGCCTCGAAGTCGCGCGCCACGGCGGCCAGCGCGCCGCCCAGGCTGCTGTCGGCGGCGACGCTCACTGTCTGCGCGCCCGCGGCGCATGCCGCCGAGGCCAGCAGCAGGGCCATGAGCCGGGCCATGAGCCGGGCCATGAGCCTGGCCATGAGCCGGCGGGCCGGCGGGTGCAGAAACGGCTGTGTCATGCCGCGAGCCTACGGCATGGCCCGGCGCGCGCCACGAGCAGCCCCGCCGTGCCGCCGCTGCGGTAGAACAGGGCCATGCGCCAATCAGACCAGGGCGGCCTTGTCTACTCCACCGACAGCGGTCGCATGTGCCCGGCCTGCCGCCAGCCGGCGGCGGCCTGCAGCTGCGCGCAGCGCGCCAAGGCGGCGCCGGCGGGCGACGGCATCGCGCGCGTCAGCCGCGAGAAGCAGGGCCGCGGCGGCAAGACCGTGACCGTGGTGCGCGGGTTGGCGCTCGACGCCGAGGCTCTGGCGGCGCTGGGCAAGCGCCTGCGCACGGCCTGCGGCGCCGGCGGCACGGCCAGGGACGGCGTGCTGGAAGTGCAGGGCGACCACGCCGACCGCCTCGTCGCCCTGCTGCTGGCCGAAGGCCACAAGGCCAAGCGCGCGGGCGCTTGAGCCCGCGCGTGCGGGTTCAGCCCGAACACCTGAAATCGTGTCCGGGCCTGCGGCAGCCGTTCAGTCCTTGCGGACCTTCGGACGCAGCCTCAGAGTTCGATCTCGTCCTTGATGGCCGCGATGCCGGCCTTGGCGCAGACGTCGTCGGCATCGCCGTTGGGCGCGCCCGAGACGCCGATGGCGCCGATGATCGAACCGCCGGCCTCGATCAGCAGGCCCCCGCCCGCGCCGACGAAGCGTGGCACATGGCGGATGCCCGAGCTGGGCTGGCCCGCCTGCGTGGCCTTGGCCAGGTCGGTGGTGCTGGTGCGGAAGCTCACGGCCGTCCAGGCCTTGTTGGTCGCCGTGTCGGGCGTGTGCGGGCCGGCGTAGCGGTCGCGCACCATGGCCTGGGCGATGCCGAAGCGGTCGACCACCGCCACCGCGACCTGGTAGCCCGCCGTGCGGCAGCTGGTCAGCGCCGCCTGCGTGGCCTTGGTGGCGGCCTCGGGGGTGAGCACGCGGATCGAGTGCGTGGCGCCCTGTGCCAGCGCGGCCGTGGCGGCCAGGCAGCACAGCGTCGCCAGGGCGGCCGGGAGCATGCGTTTCATGGTGACCTCTTGGTTGCGGACATGGAAGCCGCATGGTTGCGCCGCCAGGCGGCGGCGCCTTTGAGCAGGATCAGCACGCCTGCACGCTGCCTGTGTGGCGCGGCCGCGCGCGGCCTCAGCCGCGTCGCTTGGCGCGCGTCTTGGGCCGGGTCAGCGCCTCGTACAGCGCCGCGAACTCCAGCGTCAGCTTGTGCCGCGCGTCCAGGTGCACCATGGGCCGCGACAGCTCGTGCGATTCCTTGATCTTCACGCTCGCGCCCAGGTAGGGCTGCAGCACCGGCAGGCCTTCGTCCACCAGCTCCTGCACCGTGCGCTGCGGCAGCGTGGCGCGTGGCTGGAACTGGTTGACGACGATGCCCTCCACCACCAGTTCGGCGTTGTGGTCGGCCTGGATCTCGCTCACCGCCTCCATCAGGCCGTACAGCGCGCGGCGGCTGAAGTCGTCGCAGTCGAAGGGGATCAGGCAGCCCTGCGCGGCGATCAGCGCCGAGCGCGTGTAGAAGTTCAGCGCCGGCGGGGTGTCGATCCAGACCTGGTCGTAGTCGTCGTCCAGTTCCTGCAGCGCGTCGCGCAGCTTGTAGATCTTGTAGCGGCTCTCGAGCTTGCCGTGCAGCTCGTCCAGCGCAGCGCCGGCGGGCATCACATGCAGGTTCTGCCAGGGCGTGGGCACGATGAAGTCGGCCGTCTTGGGCGGGCGCATGCTGAACTTCAGCGTGCTCTCGAAGAAGCCGGCGGCCCCCGGCGCATCGGCATGTTCGCCGTCGGCCGTCTCGCCCAGCACGTAGCGGCTGGTGTTGCCCTGCGGGTCGAGGTCGACGACCAGCGTGCGCTGGCCGGCGTGCGCCGCCAGGGCGGCCAGGTTGCAAGTGATGGTGGACTTGCCGACGCCACCCTTCTGGTTGAAAACGACACGACGCATGCCAGGCTCCAGGCAAAAACGAAGTGCCTATTGTGCGGCGCAACATCCAGCTCGCGGCTCACGGCCGCGTAGAGCGTCGCCCCTATGATGGGCCTATGAGCCTGCCCTCCGAGACCAAACCCGCCGACCTGCGCGAGACCGACGCCGCCATCCACGAGCCCGGCCTGTGGCGCGACCACGGCTGGACGGCGCGCGTGGTGAAGAACAACGACGACGAGGGCTGGGCGGTGGAGATGATCAAGGCCGGGGAGCCTGAGCCTGCGCTGGTGGGGCCGTGGACCATGGGCCGCGACAAGAAGAACCCCAAGCCGCTGGACGTGAATGCGTTCAATACCCTGGTGAAGACGGCGTCGGAGGTGATACGCCGCCACGAGCAGTCGCTGCATGCGCTGCTGCACAAGAGCGTGGTGCTTGCGCTGCCCGCAGGCCGCGTCACCGTCACGCTGGACATCGTGCCCGACGACGACGACCCGCACGCGGTGCTGGTGGCTGTCGATGCCGAGGGCAACGAGCTGGGGCGCCATCGCGTGGCGGCGGACTTCCGGCTCGGCACCGCCAGCGCGACAGCCTTCGTCGATGGCGGCTTTCGAAAGCCGGGTTGACACGCGGGTGAGGGCTGCGGCGACGGCAGTCCGTCGGCGACACCCGCTGCTGCCGGCAGCGCCCCGTGAAGCTGCCGCGCGCGTGACGTCGCTTGAACCTCCGGGGCCAGCCGGCGCAGCCCTGGCACCAGGGTTGCCACCGGCAGCATGAACCCCATGGGCCCATGACCGGTTGCATGGTGATGTCGTGCCCGGGCGTCTCGAGCTTGGGCACCACTTCTCAGGCGGCTTTGCACGAACCCGTTCGTTGGCTGGCATCAGGCGAGTGATGCCGCGGTACCGTGGCTCCGGCCGCTTGCGGTGCTCGGGTTCGCGGCGCAGCGCCGCATGCCTTTGCAGCAAGTGGGGCCCCGCGTAAGGGCTCACCTTGGCGCACGACGCGCCATGCGCCGTGGGGTGGCGCGGGTTGCCCTGAATGCGGATCGGCCGACCCTGCCCGACCGCAACCCGCGTCTCGCAGGTCCAGGGGCCACCGTGCGGGCACGCCGCCCGCACGGCGTCCTGACCGCAGCCGTGATCAACAGAACGCAGGGGCCGAGACGGCTTGCACGCCGCCGCTGTGCCAGAGCGCCGCCCCCCCACGAATGATGGCCAGCGGGCGTGCCTCGCGTGACGCTCGCGTGACGCACCGCTTCGCAAGATGAGGACATCGCCCCCCGCAGCGGGGTGGCCGTTGAAGGAGCCGACATGAATCACCGATGCCTCTCGGCGTTGCGGGCAATTGCCGCGCTGGCCCTTGCGCTCGCGCTGGCTGCGTGCGGCGGCGACGACGATGATCCGCCGCCGCCCGTGGAAGGCAGCGCCACGCTCGACGCGGCCGGCGGCACGGTCGACGGGCCCGACGGTGTGCAGCTGCTCGTGCCCGCGGGCACCATGGCCGCGCCCGTGACGTTTCGGGTCTCGCGCGACGGCACCGGCGCGCCCGAGTTGCTTGGCCTGAATGCCGTGTCTCCAATCTACGCCGTGACCCCGCACGGCCAGGCCTTCGACGGCAGCGCCAGACTGTCGATCCCGCTCTCGGCTGCACCGCTCTTGCCCGCCGGGGCGAAGCCGCTGCTGCTGAAGGCCGAGCCCGGCGGCAAGTGGCGGATCATGCAGAACGTCAGCGACGATCCCGCGCGCCTGGCGGTGGACCTCGACGGCCTGTCGTACTACGTGATCGGCAGCTGCACATCGCTGAACCCGACGTGGACCATCGGCGCCGTGGACTGCCCGGGAGTCGATCACAGGCTGGAGCTGAATCTCTCCGCCGGGGAAGACGGGCCGCCGATCCTGGTGGGTACCGGGGTGAACACACCGGCGTGGACCGTGACGGACACGCCCCAGACGCTGTTCATGGGCGCGTTCTATAGGCGACCGGAAGGCACCAACCGTACCGACCAGCTGGCCCTGGTGGGGTTGCCGGGCGGCTTCAACAGCACCGGGTTCCGCAGCACCTGGACCAATCAGGTTTACGACATCCCGCCGAGCTTTGGTTCGTACGGACAGCGGTTCAGGGTGACCATCGACCCTGCGCAGGTGTCCAGCGCCAACACGCCGAACGGCAGGATGCTGCGCGTCAGGGCGTACGCCAGCTACACCGCCACAGGGTTCCGCGTCGGCCCGGGCGGCGGCCCGGTGGCGGTCGGCTTCGAGTTTCAGGTCGACTTCCCGATCCGCGTGCGCTACAGCGGCCCGCAGCCGACGATCTCGCAGCAGCCCGCCAACCTGGGTGTCACCGAAGGCCAGCCGGCCAGCTTCACGGTGCAGGCCGCGATCACGCCCGCGGCGGCGCTGACCTACCAGTGGTCGCGCCGTGCCAACGCCAACGCCACCTTTGCGCCTATCGCCGGCGCCACGGCCGCCAGCTACAGCCTGACCACCACCGCACTCAGCGACGACGGTGCGCAATTCCAGGTCGTGGTGTGTGCCGCAGCCACCCGATGCATCACCTCGAGCCCGGCCACGCTGTCGGTGACGCAGGTCACGGTGGTGCCGGTGTTCACGCAAGACCCGGCCGACCTGTCGGCCGCCGCCGGGCAGACCGCCAGCTTCAGCGTCACCGCCACCGGCCTGCCGCTGCCGCAGTTGAAGTGGCAGTCCGCGCTGTCCACCGGCGGTTTTGCCGATGTCGCGGGGGTCGCCGCTTGCGGTGTCACCAACCCGCCGGCCTCGGGGATCAGTGTGTCCGCCACCTGCACGCTCGGCCCCTTGGCCGTGGCTCAGAGTGGCCAGCGTTTGCGCGCCGTGGCGACCAACGCCGCGGCGCCCGGCGGCATCTTCAGCAGCGCTGCGACCCTCACCGTCAACGCGGCGCCCCAGGCCCCCGTGATCACTCAACAGCCAGCGGCGCAGACCACCACCGTGGGCGGCAGCGCCAGTTTCAGCGTCGCCGCCACCGGCACCGCGCCGCTCGCCTACACCTGGCAGCAGAGCGGCACCAATCTGCCCTCGGTGAACGGCGGGTTCAATGCCGGCACATGCAGCGGTACCGTCACCTACAGCAATGGCAACACGACGATCACGCTGTCGGGGCTGAGCGCCGGATGCAACGGCGTGGCGGTTGGCGTGACGGTGAGCAACGGCGTCAACCCGAGTGCGGTCAGCAACGGCGTCATCCTCATGGTGAACCCGGCGGTCACGTCCGGTGCGTGCGTCGCGGGCCAGAGCGGCTGGTGCTACGCCAACCCGCTGCCGCAGGCCGGCGGCTTGAACGGCCTGGCCTACGACGCATCGACGTCGACGTTCACGGCCGTCGGCCCCTTGGGCACCACGCTGCGCACCGCCGACGGTGGCGCCACCTGGCAGGCGCAGTTCGAGGCCGGGCGCACCTACTTCAGCGACGTGGCGAGCCCGGCCCCGGGTCTGCTGGTGGCTGCCGGCGTGCCCCCCTTCGGCTCGGGCCAAAACACCGGCGTGTTCACGAGCACCGATGGCGGACGGACCTGGACACGCCGGCTCGATGCGGGATTCCCGGGTCTGGGCCCGGTCATGAAGCTCGCTTTCGCCAACTCGTCGGTGGGTGTCGTCGCCGGCCCCCCGGGCGTTTGGCGCACCACGGACGGAGGGTTGAACTGGGTCGCGGTGGCCAACGTGTCGGGCGCCGACACCGGCGTCTCCGGCCTGGCCGGCGGTGTGGCCTGGGTCGACGCCAACGTCGGCCTGATCTACGGCGGAGGGGGCAAGATCCTGCGATCGGCCGATGCCGGCGTGACCTGGACCGATGTCAGCCCCGCAGGGCTCGTCGACGACTGGATCGACATGGCGTTCAACGCCGCGGGAGTGGGTGTCGCGGTGGGCCCGAACGGCAAGGTGGCGCGCAGCATCAACGGCGGCCAGGTCTGGCAGGAGGTCGTCACCCCCATGTCCGAGCCCGGCACCGCGGTCGCGTTCGCCGACGGCAACACCGTCGTCGCCCTGGGCAACCTCGGGCAGACGATGCGCAGCACCGACGCCGGCGCGACCTGGACGGCCGGATACTCCTACGGCGCCAGCAGCTGGTATCGACTGCGCTTTGCCAGCCCCACCTTCGGCCTGGCGGTCAGCGCCATCGGCGGCCTCACGCTGCGCACCAGCGACGGCGGCCAGACATGGACGCGGATCGGCGGCGGCACGATAGACGAGAACGTGACCGGCATGGCCGCATCGCCCAGCGGCAGCGTGGTGCTGGCCGGGTCTCTCGGCCGCGACCTGCTGCGCAGCGTGGACGGCGGGGCGACTTGGGCGCTCCCCGGCTTTTCGCTCGTCGGCGCTCGCTTCCAGAAGCCTTCGTTCGCCACCGAGCAGCGCGTCATCGCGATCCGGCCGTCGGGCCAGGTTGCGCTGTCGGTCGATGCCGGCCAGACATGGAGCATCGCCTACGACCGGCTCGGACAGGTCGGCCTGTCGAACACGACCATGGCGTCGGCGACCCTGGGGTTCGTGGTCGGTGACAACGGGCTGGTTCTTCGCACCAGCGACGGTGGATCCAGCTGGGCGCCGGTCACCAGCGGTACCACGCAGCCCTTGAGGTCCGTGGGTTGCCTGACGGCGGCGGTCTGCCTCGTGGGCGGCTTCGACGGTGCGCTGCTCAGAAGCGTCGACGGCGGCGCCACGTGGTCGGCGGCGCGCCTTCCGGGCACGGCAGGCGGCAGTTCGATCAGGACGATCGCGCGCGTCAACGACAACACCGTCGTGCTGGCCGTCGACGACGGACTGTGGCGCAGCGCCGATGCGGGGCTCACCTGGACCCGTGTCTACACCCCCACCAGTGGCAGCCAGCTCGGCGTGTCGTTCAACGGCGCAGGCACCGGGATCGCCGTGGGCTACGACGGCATCCTGCGCAGTACCGACCAGGGCTTGACCTGGGCTGCACAGGCCGTGCCCGCCCCGTCGTACCTGAATGCCGTCACCTGGGTCAGCGCCAGCGCGCTACTGGTGGGCGGTGACGGCGGTGCGATCCTCAGAAACCTGCAAGCGGGCGCACCGTGAGTGTCGTAGCTCGGCGCGACCGGGCCGGCGCCGTCAGCCACGGCCGCGCGTCGAACACCGGCGCGTGGCAGCCGGGTTCCCCGTGCGTGCGCGTGCGGGTTGCGGCGGCGCAACCTCCGCAACCCTGGACGCACACGCCCGCGACCCGGCTTGCCGCCGCGGAACCGGCCTTGCCGGGCCGCCCGCGGATGGCCCCCTGGGGGTAGCGAGCGCCAGCGAGCTTGCGGGCTTGGTGTCAGCGCGTCGCGCGCTTGTCGCGCCGCCGCGTCTGCGCCAGGGGGCGCTTGCCCTTGAGCTGGCGCTCTATGCCGTCGTTGAGCGCGCTGCGCAGCGCGTAGACCTCTTCGACGCAACCGTACACGCCTTCGAAGCGCAGCCCCAGCCACAGCCACAGCGTGCAGGCGCGCAGCGCCTGTTCCATGCGTTCGAGCCGGCTGTGGCCGTCCACGGCGTCGAGGAACCAGGGCCGCCCGGCCTGGCCGGTGCGGGCGTGGCTGGCGGCCCACTCGAGGTAGGCCTGCACCTGGCCCTCGGTGCGCGTGTCCACCGGCGCCTGCGCGTAGATGAAGCGTTCCTTCAGCGTCAGCGTGCCGGCGCTCTCGTCGAGCTTGCCGGCCAGCTCCAGCATCTGCTCCAGTTCGGCGACCTGGAAGTGCGCGTCGTCGAGCCTGAGCTGCTCCATGAACACGTCCAGCACCTCGCGCAATGCCGACTTGCCCAGCCGTGCCGAGATGGTGTCGACGTGCCAGCCGTTGGGCGCCACCGGCGCCTTGAAGTCGGCCGGCGCGCGCGGCGGCCGTGCGAGCAACTCCTTCAGCGAGCGCAACGCGGTGGGCTCGGCGTCCTGCAGCACGCCGACGAAACCTTCTTCGTGGATGCCGTAGCGCCCGGCGCGGCCGGCGATCTGGTGCACCTCGGACTCGTCGAGCCGGCGGTCGGCGACGCCGTCGAACTTGGTCAGCGTGCTGAACAGCACGCGCTGGATGGGCAGGTTCAGGCCCATGCCGATGGCGTCGGTGGCCACCAGGATGTGGCTGGCGCCGGTGGCGAAGCGTTCGGCCTCGCGGCGCCGCACCTCGGGGGGCAGGGCGCCGTAGATCACGCTCACCGGGTGGCCGGCGGCGCCGATGTGGTCGCGCAGCAGCAGCACCTCGCGGCGGCTGAAGGCCACCACCGCGTCGCCCAGCTTCAGCGCCGCCAGCGGCACCGGCTGCGGCAGCAGCTCGACGTGCTGCTTGCGCGCAAACTCGCGCACCGTGCAGCTCTCGCCGCACAGGCCCAGCAGGTTCTCGATCGCCGGCACGGCGTAGGCGCTGCAGATGATGATGACCTCGCGCGCCGGCACCGCCACGATGGCCTGCGTCCAGGCCCAGCCGCGCGAGCCGTCGAAGATCATCTGCGCTTCGTCGATCACCGCCACGTCGACGACGTTGTTGGTGCTGACCATCTCTATCGTGCTGCTGACCACGCGTGCGTTTTCGGCGGGCACGTTCTCCTCGCCGGTCAGCAGCGAGCAGGGCACGCCGTTGGCGACGAGTCGGTCGCGGCCTTCGAGGGCCAGCAGGCGCAGCGGCGCCAGGTAGGCGCCGTCCAGCGCGCCGGCCAGCTTCTGGAACGCGGTGTAGGTCTTGCCGCTGTTGGGCGGGCCGACGAAGAGCGTGACCTTGCGCTGCAGCCGGCGCGCCTTCTGGAAGGTGTCGGGGTAGCCCTGGAACGCGAGTTCGCTGTTCAGGCCTTCGAGCGTGTCGAGTTCGGTGACCCGGTGCACCCAGCGGTCTTGGGCCTGCTGGCAGGCCGCCATCAGTTCGGGCAGCTCGCGCGGCAGCGCGCATTCGGCCTGCAGCGCCGGCAGCAGGCTGGCCAGGTGGGCGGGCCGGAAAGCGCGGCTGCGCTCGACCAGGCCGTCGAGAAAGGCCGTCAGCTCCGCGGCCTGCGGGTGCGGCGGCGGCGCGCCCAGGGCGGCGCGCATCGCGGCCTCGTCGCCGTTGCGGTAGAAGGCCCACACCGCGTCGGCGTCGGCCGGCACGCGAAAGATCACCGGCACGCGCCAGGCGTCTTCGGCCAGGCGCAGCGCGTGGCTGATCAGGCGTGTCCACACGCCGGCCTGGCGCGCCACGCCCAGGCCCTGCAGCACGCCGGCGCGCTGCAGCATCAGCGGCCGCGCATCGGGGCCGCTGCCGCAGGCGTCCAGGTGGGCCAGCGCGGCGTCCATCAGCGCGGGGTCCATCCAGCGGCTGGGGCGCTGGCCGGGCACCACCTTCTGCAGCATCACGTAGCCCAGCTTGTCGAGGTGCTGCTCGGCGCCCTTGCTGTGCTCGGGCACGAAGTCGGCCGGGCGCACCACCTGGGGCAGGCAGAACAAGCCCTGGCGGATGCGCGCCAGGGCGTCCTTGTCGATGTGGGCGGGCACGCGCGCGCTGTGGCGCGGCTGGGGCAGGAGGTGCGGGGGGTGGTGGTGTGCGGTCAAGGGGGTTCCGGGGCGAAAGGGCCGCGCCAGGGGCCGAAGAGGCGCCGGCGCGGCACTGCCGATGATCGCACCGAGCGCCGCCGGGGGCGGTGCCGGCCCGTGGCACGTGCGGGCGCTCGCCTGCGGCGGGCGGCACCGTCGCAGGTGGCGCGGCCCGACAATCGCCCCATGCCCAACGTTCCCGTTACCGCCCCGGCCATGGCCATCGCCCCCGCCGGCCCCGCCTTCGCCAGCCTGCCCCTGCCCCCGCACGTGCTGCAGAACCTGGTGCGCCTGGGCTACGCCGGCATGACGCCGGTACAGGCCGCCGCGCTGCCGCTGGCACTCGCCGGGCACGACCTCATCGCGCAGGCCAAGACCGGCAGCGGCAAGACGGCGGCGTTTGCGCTGGCGCTGCTGGCCAATCTCAACCTGCGCCGCTTTGCCGTGCAGGCGCTGGTGCTGTGCCCCACGCGCGAGCTGGCCGAGCAGGTGACGCAGGAGATCCGCCGCCTCGCCGCGGCCGAGGACAACGTCAAGGTGCTCACGCTGTGCGGCGGCAGCCCGATGCGCGGCCAGCTGGCCAGCCTGGAGCATGGCGCGCACGTCGTCGTGGGCACGCCGGGCCGGCTGATGGACCACCTCGAGCGCGGCCGCCTGGAGTTGTCGGCGCTGAACACGCTGGTGCTCGACGAGGCCGACCGCATGCTCGACATGGGCTTCTTCGACGACATCGCCAGCGTCGCCAAACAGTGCCCCAAGCAGCGCCAGACGCTGCTGTTCTCGGCCACCTACCCCGAGGGCATCACGCGCCTGAGCGCGGCCTTCCTGCGCGAGCCCAAGGAGGTCAAGCTGACCGAGGCGCCGCGTGCGACGCAGATCCGCCAGCGTTTCTACGAGGTGCGCGAAGACGAGCGCCTGCACGCCGTCGGCCTGCTGCTGAACCACTGGCGGCCCGAGAGCACGCTGGCCTTTTGCAACACCAAGCAGCAGTGCCGCGACCTCGCGGACGTGCTGCGCGCACAGGGCTTCGTGGCGCTGGAACTGCATGGCGACCTCGACCAGCGCGAGCGCGACCAGGTGCTGGTGATGTTCACGCACAAGAGCGCCAGCGTGCTGGTGGCCACCGACATCGCCGCGCGCGGCCTCGACATCGAGGGCCTGGCCGCGGTGATCAACGTCGACATCACGCCCGACCCCGCGACCCACGTGCACCGCATCGGCCGCACCGGGCGCATGGGCGCCGAAGGCCAGGCCGAGGGCTGGGCCTTCAGCCTGGCCAGCGTCGACGAGATGGGGCGCGTGGGCGCCATCGAGCAGGCGCTGGGCATCACTTCGGCGTGGCAGGCGCTGGCCGAGCTGACGCCCACCGCGAAGGCCGACCAGGGACCGCTGCGCCCGCCGATGGCCACGCTGCAGCTCCTGGGCGGGCGCAAGGAGAAGATCCGCGCCGGCGACGTGCTGGGCGCGCTGACCAAGGACATGGGCTTTGCCTCGGCGCAGATCGGCAAGATCAGCGTCAACGAGTTCTCGACCTACGTGGCGGTGGAGCGCGGCATCGCCGCGGAGGCCGAGCGCAAGCTCAACGCCGGCAAGGTCAAGGGCCGCGCCGTCAAGGTGCGGTTGATGCCCTAGGCGGGCTGCGGCCGCCTCAGGCAGGCTGCGGCCGCCTCAGGCAGGCTGCGGCCGCCTCAGGCAGGCTGAGGCACACTGGCCGGCTTCGACCCCGAGCTGCCTCCCATGCGCCTTGCCACCCTTCTCCTCGCCCTGCTGCTGCCGCTGGCGGCGCTGGCTGTGCCCGCCACGCCTGCCGCCACGCCTGCCGCCAGTACGCCCGCTGCCGACCGCTGGGACATCCCGATCAGCGTCAATCGGCTGGCCAACGGCCTGACCGTGATCGTCTCGCCCGACCACAGCACGCCGGTGGTGGGCATCAGCGTCGTCTACCACGTCGGCATGCGGCTCGAGCCACGCGGCCGCACGGGTTTTGCGCACCTCTTCGAGCACCTGATGTTCCAGGGCACGCCGAAGGCGCCCAAGGGCGTGTTCGACAAGGTCACCACCGGCGGCGGTGGCTGGAACAACGGCAGCACGCGCGCCGACTTCACCAACTACATCGACACCGTGCCGGTCTCGGCGCTGGAGACCATGCTCTGGCTCGAGGCCGACCGCATGCGCACGCTCGACTTCAACGCCGAGACCTTGAAGAACCAGCAGGACGTGGTCAAGGAGGAGATCCGCGTCAACGTCAAGAACAGCCCCTACGGCGGCTTCATGTGGATAGACATCAACCAGCTGGCCTTCGACAAGTGGGAAAACAGCCACGACGGCTACGGCAGCTTCGAGGACCTGGAGCGCGCCAACCTCGACGACGTGCGCGCCTTCCACCGCGACTTCTACGGCCCCAACAACGCGGTGCTGGCCATCGTGGGCGACGTGACGGCGGCGCGCGGCCTGGCGCTGGCGAAGAAGTACTTCGGCGACATCGCCAGGCGGCCGGTGCCGCCGCGCGCCGACTTCAGCGAGCCGCCGCTCGAAGCCCCCCGGCGCCTGAACCAGGGCGACGCTCTGGCCCAGGTGCCGGCGCTGGCCGCGGCCTGGCACATGCCGGTGCGCGGCAGCGCCGACCACGCGCCCATGGCCGTGCTCGGTGAACTGCTGGCCGGCGGCAGCGCCAGCACGCTGTACCAGGGCCTGGTGAAGGGGCGCGAGATCGCGCTCGGCATCGAGAGCCTGTACGGACTGACCAGCCCCTGGGAGTACGGCGGGCCGACGCTGTTCACGCTGTTCGCGATGTACAAGCCGAACAGCAGTGCCGACGCGGTGCTGGCCGCGATGGACGAAGAGATCGCCAAGGTCGCCAAGGCCGGCCCCGACGCGGCGGCGCTGCGGCGCGTGAAGACGCGCTTGCTGGCTGACTGGTACAACGGGCTCGAAGGTTTCGTCGAGCGCGCCGACGTGCTGGCCCGGCTGCATACGGTGTGGGGCGACGCTGGCGTGGCGACGCGCATCCCGCGGTGGATAGCGGCCGTGAGCGCCGCCGACGTGCAGCGCGTCGCGGCGCACTATCTGGCGCCGCAGCGGCGCGCCGTCATCGACCGCCGGCCGCAGGCTGCGCAAGCGGCGCCGGGTGCCGCATCGGCGCCAACGGCCACGCCGTCCGCCGCCGCTTCGGCCCCCGCCCCCGCCGCCTCAGGAGCCCGATGATGAAACGCGCACCGAAACTCATCGCCACGCTGCTGGCCATGCTGACGCTCGCTACCGCCGCCACTGCCGCGACCGCTGCAGACTCTGCACCGGCCGACACCCTGCCGCCCTTCGGCGCCGACCGGCCGCTGCCGCCGCTGAACGTGCAGCGCCACACGCTGGCCAACGGCCTGCAGCTGTGGGTGCTGCCGCGCAACGGCCCGCCGCGCGTCGACACGCTGCTGGTGGTGCGGGGCGCCGGCCACGGCGCCGACGCCGCCGACCGGCCGGGCCAGGCCAGCCTGCTGGCCGACCTGATGAACGAAGGCACCCAGCAACGCGATGCGCGCGCGCTGGCCGAGGCCGTGCAGGCGCTGGGCGGCACGCTGGGCGCCGCGGCCGCGCCCGACGGCCTGCTGCTCAACGCCAACGCGCTGTCGTCGCGCGCCGAGCCGCTGATCCGGCTGCTCGCCGAGGTGGCACGCCAGCCTGCCTTCGCCGAGAAGGAGGTGGCGCTGGCGCGCGAGAACGCGCTGCAGGGCTTGAAGGCGGCGATGGCGACGCCGGGCTTCCGCGCCGAGGGCGCGCTCGCCAAGGCCATCTACGGCGGCCACGCCTACGGCCGCATCCAGCCCACCGAGGCGTCCATCCTGGCCACCACCGCCCAGGCGCTGCGCGCCGAGCATGCACGCCGCTTTCGGCCCGACCGCACGCTGCTCATCGTCGCCGGGCGCGTCACGCCGGCCCAGGTGCGCGGCTGGGTGCAGGCGGCCTTCGGCGACTGGCGTGCCGAGGGCGAGGCAGCGCCCGAGCCGCCGGCGCCGCCGCCCGCCATGCCGGCGCAACGCCTGCTGCTCGACCGCCCGGGCAGCGTGCAGGCCACCGTGCGCCTGGGCCGCCCCGGCGCACCGGCCAGCACGCCCGACGACGTGGCGCTGCGCCTGGCCAGCACCGTGCTGGGCGGCGGCTTCACCAGCCGCATCAACCTCAACTTGCGCGAAGAGAAGGGCTACACCTACGGCGCCTCGGCCGGTGCGCGCAGCCTGCGCCACGGCGGCAGCATCGTCGGCGGTGCCGACGTGCGCAACGAGGTCACGGGCGCCGCGCTGGCCGAGTTCGTCGCCGAGTACCGGCGCCTGGGCAGCGAGCTCGTGCCGGCCGACGAACTGCAGCTCAACAAGCGCTACCTCGCCGGCACCACGCTGCTGGGCATACAGCAGCAGGCCGGTCTGGCCGCGACGCTGGCGCGCAACTGGCTCGTCGGCCTGCCGCCCGACTTCCTGGGGCAGTTCGTACCGCGGCTGCAGCGGGTCAGCGCGGCGCAGGTGCGCGAAATGGGCCGCAAGTACTTCGCGCCCGAGGCGCAGAGCATCGTCGTCGTCGGCGACCCGGCCGCGGTGGCCGCGCAGCTGAAGGCCTTCGGCGACTTCGTCGAGCCGCCGAAGTGACGGCGGCGCCGTGCCGGCGTGCCTGCCGGCGCGGCGCCCTCAGGGCCCGGCCAGCGCGCGCTCGATGCGCCGCCGCGCCACCTTGGTCTTGGGCACCGTGAACGGGAACCACACGCGCACGTCGTCTTCCAGCCCGATGCCGTGCATGTAGTTGTAGAGCGCCTTCTTCAGCCCCGCGCCCAGCGCGTCGTGGTCGGTGCCGGTGGGGTCGACGAAGCCGATGTCGTTGCGGCCGAAGGTCGACACGGGCTGTGGCACCAGCGTCACGCCGTACGCCGCCGGGTCCAGCCCCACCGGTGAGTGCACGGTGCAGGTGAAGCGGTGCCAGAAGCCGCTCTGCAGGCAGCCGTTGACGAAGAGCTGGCGCACGAGCTCCAGCGCGTCCACCGTATCTTGCACCGTCTGCGTCGGGAAGCCGTACATCAGGTAGGCGTGCACCAGCACGCCGGCCTGGCTGAAACCGCGCGTCACGCGTGCCACCTGGTCGACCGAGACGCCTTTCTTCATCAGCGCCAGCAGCCGGTCGGAGGCCACCTCGAGCCCACCGCTGATGGCGATGCAGCCACTGTCGGCGAGCTCGTGGCACAGCTGCGGCGTGAAGGTCTTCTCGAAGCGGATGTTGCCCCACCAGCTGATCGCCAGCCGCCGCCGCCGGATCTCGGCGGCCAGCGCCTTCAGGCTCTTGGGCGGCGCGGCCTCGTCGACGAAGTGAAAGCCCGTCTGCCCGGTCTCGGCGACGATGGCCTCGATGCGGTCGCACAGCGTCTGGGCCGTGGCGGCGTCGTAGCGCGCGATGTAGTCGAGGCTGACGTCGCAGAAGCTGCACTTCTTCCAGTAGCAGCCGTGGGCCACGGTGAGCTTGTTCCAACGCCCGTCGCTCCACAGCCGGTGCATGGGGTTGAGCATGTCCAGCAGCGACAGGTACCGGTCCAGCGGCAGGCCGTCCCAGGTGGGCGTGCCGACGTCGTCGAAAGCCACCTCGGGCTCGGCGAAGTTGACGTAGCGCACCTCGCCGCTGCCTGCCGGGCGCAGGTAGGTGCGCACCAGCCGCTGCGCCGAGCGCCGGCCCTGCAGGTGGTCCAGCAGCGCCAGCAGCGGGCGCTCGCCGGCGTCCAGCGTGACGAAATCGAAGAAGTCGAAGACGCGCGGCTCCTTCAGCTCGCGCAGTTCGGTGTTGACCCAGCCGCCGCCCAGCACGGTGACGATGGCCGGGTCGTGCGCCTTGATGGCCTGCGCGATGCGAAAGGCCGAGTAGGCGGCGCCGGGGAAAGGCACCGACAGCAGCACCACGCTGGGCCGGTGCTGCGCCAGCGCCTGCAGGGTGAGCCGGCGCAGCGTCCCGTCGACGAGGTTGGGCGGTGCCGCCAGCGCGGCGGCCAGCGGGTCGAAGCTGGGCTGGCTCATCGCCAGGCTTTCGGCATAGCGCACGAATTCGAAGCGTGGGTCGACGGCGGCCTTCAGCACGTCGGCGATGTCGTTGAGGTAGAGCGTGGCGAGATGGCGCGCGCGGTCCTGCACGCCCAGCGCGCCGAAGGCCCAGGCCAGCGTGTCGCCGCCGGCCTCGGCGTCGGACGCATCGGCGTAGTCCTCCAGCGTCGCGAAGCGCGGGCCCTCGGGCAGCAGGCCGCGGCTGGCGATGCGGTGCGCCAGCGTGGCGTCGCGGCCCTGCAGGAAGGCCAGCGTGGGCTCGATGGTCGCCAGGTAGTCGTCGAAGGTGTCGACGAAACCCTGCACGAGACCGCTGCGCTCGGGCAGCGCGTCGATGCCGGCCCGCACCGCCTGCAGCCCCGGGCGCGAGAGCAGCTCGAGGATCAGCGCCAGCGCCAGGTCGGCCTGCGCCGCGTGCACCCCGCGCGAGCGCAGGAAGCCCGTGAGGTAGGCGGTGGACGGGTAGGGCGTGTTGAGCTGCGTCATCGGCGGGATGAGCGACAGCACGCGCGACGGGGCGGCAGGCATCGTGAAGGCGGGCAGCGTCTAGAGGGCGAGGCGGGCCGATTGTCAACCCCCTTGCGCCTGCTCACCGGGACAGGCATGCCGGCGTGCAGCCGGCGGCGGGTGCTCGCAGAATGGGCACTCGATGCCTGCACGCCCATGCCCTGTCTGCAGTGGCACCCGCCCGCCCGGGGCGCGCTGGTGCGTGGCCTGCGGCGCTGCGCTGGCCGAGGGCGACACGGTGCCGGCCACGCTGCCCGGCGCGCACCGCGACACTCCGGTGGACGACTTCCAGGCCAGCGCGCTGTGGTTCGACGAACTCGGCCAGGCGCCGGCCGCACCGCGCGCCATGCCCGACAGACAGGCCGCGCTGCCCGACGTGAGCGTGCGCGAGATCCTCTTGCCCTCGCCCTTCGGTCATTCGACGGCCCAGGCGCCGCCTGCGCCGCCCACGTCGCCTGGCGCCGCGGCCCCTGCCAGCAACCCCTTTGCCGCCGACCGTGCCGGGCGCGCCGCCATCAAGTCGGCCCGGCGCGCCGCCGTGCGCCAGGCGCGCCTGGCCGCCACGCTGCCGCTGGTGGTGAGCGACATCCTGGTCGTCGAGGCCGATGCCGACGCCCGCCACCACCTCGACGAGTTGCTGAGCGCTTTCGGCTTCCGCGTGCGGCCGGTGGCCAGCCTGGCGCAGGGCGCCCTGCTGGCGGCGCATCACCCGTTTGCGGCGGCCTTCGTCGCCGTGCCGCCGGGCGCCATCGACGGCGCGGTGCACGACCTCTTCGAGAGCGCGCGCGACACCGGCCGGCGCGCCGGCATCGCGGCCACGGTGCGCGTGCTCGTGTCGGCGATGTGGCGGCCGGTGGACCGCGTGCGCGCCGAGCTCGCCGGCTGCGACGGCACGCTGGCCAAGCCGGTGATCGGCCGCGACCTGGCCCGTGTGCTCGACACCCATGGCGTGAAGCTGCCGCAAGACCCGCGGCGGCGCTGACGGCCCGGCGCGGTTCAGGGCATAGGCAGCGGCGCGGCCGCAGCGGCCAGCCAGCACTGCAGCTGCGTCGCCACGGCGGGGCTGGACAGCAGGTCCAGGTGGCCGGTGGCGGGCACCACGCACACATGGTCCGCCGGCAACGCCAAGGCATGGCTGGGGTCGCGGTGGCGGCCCAGCGCGCTGTCCACCGTCACCAGGCCGTCGCCCAACAGCCGGCCCTTCAGCGCGCCGCTGCCTTCGCCCAGCGTGGCGGCCACGGCCCAGCAGCGCGGCCCGGCGGGCAGCGGCAGCGGCGCCTGGCCGGGGCCCGACAGGCCGTGGCGCAGGTCGGTGATGCCGGCGCTGCGCACGCGGCCCAGGCGCGCCAGCGGCGCGGCGTAGGGCGCGGCGCCCAGCAGCAGGTCGACGCCGTGGCCGGCGCGCTCGAGTGGCGCGCCGTGGTGCGGCGTGCCGAGGAACACCAGGTCGTCGACACGCGCCGCCCAGCCCTGCCCGTCGGCCTGCGCCTGCTGCAGCGCGCGCCGCGCCACCAGCCCGCCCATGCTGTGGGTGAGCAGCACCACGCGCTGCAGCGGCACCGGCCAGGCGTCGACAAGCCGTTGCATCAGGCCGGCGAAGAGACGGCCGTTCTCGGCGATGGGCAGGCCGGTGTTGTAGTGCAGGTAGACCGCCGTGGCGCCCAGCGCGGTGGCCAGGCCGCTGCCGTGGTCGTGGCCGGCGCGCCGCCACTGCAGGTGGTTCATGCACAGGCCGTGCACCAGCACCAGCAGCACGGGCGCGGCGTCGGGCAGGCGCTGGGCCAGCGCCGCGCGCTCGAGCGGCAGCGCGCGGCCGTCGTGGCGCAGGGCCATGGCGATGGCCAGCGGGTTGGCGCTGGCGGCCAGGTGGTCGCCCAGCACGCCGTTGAGCGCAGACACCACGGCTTCTCGTTCGGGGCTCGGCATCGCGCCGGGCTCGGCGGCCGACAGGGCCGGCGCGATGAGGCCCAGCAGCCCGTCGACCGTGCCACCCACGACCCGGGTCACGCCGCGGATGCTCTGGTAGACGAGGCCGGTGATGCCGGCTGTGCGGCCGTCCAGCACGCGGCCCAGCCCCGGCACGCGGGCGATGCGCTCGTGCATCGCCTCGACGAGATCGGTGAGGCCGGCGGTGGCCTCGGTGGCCAGGCGCGCCGCGCCGCGCAGATCGTCGGTCTTCATGTTCGGGCCGCCCCTGGAGCGCCAACGCAGCGCCGGGACGGACTCTACGCCCGCCCATCCGGGCCCGCGCGGCACGAGCCGGGAGTGCGAAGAAGAGAGAGTC
>PNKD01000024.1 GCA_013822265.1 Leptothrix sp. (in: b-proteobacteria) | reverse complement strand
GCGCCGCCGGCGGTCTGCCTGCCAGCCACCAAATCGACGACCTCAGGCGACCGCCAGGCTCACTCCTCAGTGGAATGTGGCGCCCGGCTCCAGGCTCATACCTCGTTGGACAAGACTGAGAGGGGCGCGACCGATGGAGGCTCGGTTACATTGGCCGCCCATGCCAGTTGATCCGCCACTGCCTCTTCACACCGTCAGTCCCGCCCACTACCAGGACAGCCTGCTGAGCCGCCACCTCGCGGCCCTGCTCGGCGGTCTGGAGCCAGAGGCCGTGGCGCTGCTGCGCCAGCAGATGCAGTGGGTGGAGGTCGCGGCCGGCCAGACCCTGATGGCCCAGGGTGAGCCCGGCGATTGCCTGTACGTGACGATCAGCGGCCGCCTGCGCGCCTACGTCAGCGACGAAGATGGCGCCGAGCACATGGTGCGCGAGATGGCGCGCGGCCAGGTCATCGGCGAGATGTCGCTGTACACCGACGAGCCCCGCTCGGCCACCGTGGTGGCCATCCGCGACTCGGTGCTGGTGCGGCTGGACAAACCCGCCTTCGATCAGCTCCTGCTGCGCAGCCCACAGCTCTCGATGGCGCTGACGCGGCAGCTCATCAAGCGGCTGCAGGCGGTGCAGACCCGATCTGAACTGGCGCGCCCGGTGACCATCGCCCTGCTGCCGGTGACGGCCGGCGTGCAGGCACTGGCATTCACCGAGAGCCTGGCGGCGCAACTGCTGTGCGTGCCAGGAGGCGGGCCGCTGCGGGGCGGCGTGTGCGTGGTCGACGCCGAGCGCCTGGACCGCGAGCTTGGCCAGCCCGGCCTGGCGCGCAGCGCCGCCGACGACGCCGCGGCCAACCGCCGCATCGCGCTGCACCTGGACGAGATCGAGGCCAGCCACGACTACGTGCTGCTGGTGGCCGACGACCAGGCCACGACCTGGACCGAGCGCTGCAGCCGCCGCTGCGACGAGATGCTGTTGCTGGCCGATGCCGACCAGCCGCCGGTGCTGCACGCCACCGAGACGGAGTTCCTGATGCGCCGGCCCGGCCGCGCCGAGGCCGCCGAGGTGCTGGTGCTGCTGCACCCGGCCAACCGCCGCTGCCCGCAGGGCACGCGCGCCTGGCTGGCACGCCGACCGGTGTGCGACCACCTGCACGTCCGCCCCGCGCTGCCGCGCGACATGGCACGCCTGGCGCGCGTGCAAAGCCGCACCGCGGTCGGCCTGGTACTGGCCGGCGGCGGCGCGCGCGGCCTGGCCCACCTGGGCGTGGCGCAGGCGCTGCAGCAGCGCGGCATCGAGGTCGACTACTTCGGCGGCACCAGCATCGGCAGCATCATGGCCGTGCTGCTGGCCAGCGACCGCCCGCTGGACGAGGCCGTGGCTGTGGCGCGCCGCGCCTTCAGCAAGAACCCGACCGGCGACTACAGCCTGCTGCCGCAGCTGTCCATCATCCGCGGCCGCCGCCTGCGGCGCATCGTCGACACCGCGCGCCGCGAGCTGCTGGGCCACGACGCCGACCTCGAAGACCTGTGGAAGAACTGCTACTGCGTGGCCAGCAACTACTCGCAGGCCACCGAGCAGGTGATCAGCCGCGGCGGCGCGCTCAAGTCGATGCTGGCCAGCGTGGCCATCCCCGGCGCGCTGCCGCCGGTGCTGATCGACGGCGACCTGCTGTGCGACGGCGGCACCTTCAACAACTTCCCGGTCGATGTCATGCGCGCGCAGCGTGGCGTGGGCAAGGTCATCGGCGTCGATCTCAGCTTTCGCAAGCCGCGGCGCTTCGACTTCGACGAACTGCCGAGTGCCTGGGCGGTGCTGCGCGACAAGCTGCGGCCGCGTGCGCAGCGCCGCTACCGGCTGCCGTCGCTGGTGGCCTTCCTGATGAACGTCACCATCCTCTACAGCACTTCGCGGCAGCGGCAGTCGCGCCGGCTCACCGACCTGCACTTCAACCCGCCCCTCGAACGCGTGGGCATGCTGCAGTGGAACAAGTTCGAGAGCATCGTCGACCAGGGGCGCGAGCACGCGCAGCAGGTGCTGGGTGCCATGGACGCCGAGGCCCTGCAGCCCTATCGCGGCGGCGCGGCGTGAACGCCGCCGCCGGCGGCGCCGCGCTGCACCCCTTGCTGGCGCCCTTTGCCGACAAGGTGTGCACGGCGGCGCAGGCCGTGGCCGGGGTGCGCCACGGTGACCACGTCTTTGTCGGCACTGCCTGCGCCACGCCGCGTGCGCTGGTGGCGGCGCTGGAGGCCGTGGACTACGGCCCTGCCGACGTCGAACTGCTGCACTTCTTCACCGACCATGCCGTGCGGCACGACGCGCAGGGCCAGGCCACCACGCGCTTTCGCCACCGCAGCTTCTTCGTCGGCGCCGACATGCGCGCCGCGGTGCGGCAGGGCCTGGCCGACTACGTGCCGATGAGCATCGCGCGTGTGCCCGACCTGATCGCCATCGGTCGCATTGCCGTCGACGTGGCCTTCATCCAGGTCTCGCTGCCCGACGCCTTCGGCTACGTCAGCCTGGGCGTCAGCGTCGACATCGTGCCCGCCGCGGTGGCGCGGGCGCGGCTGGTGATCGCCGAGGTCAACCCGCACATGCCGCGCAGCCTGGGCGAGAGCGTGCTGCACGTCAGCCAGCTGCACCATCTGGTGCCGGTGGACACGCCGGTCATCGAGTACCGCCACGTCCACGCCGCCAGCGAAGCGATGGAGCAGATCGCGCGCTACATCGGCGGCATCATCGACGACGGCAGCACGCTGCAGATCGGCCTGGGTCGCGTCACCAACGAGGCGCTGAAGTACCTGGCCGACCGCCAGGACCTGGGCATCCACAGCGACGTCATCACCGACGCCATCATCCCGCTGCTGGAGAAAGGCATCCTCACCGGCGCGTGCAAGACGCAGCGCCCGCGCAAGATCGTCACCAGCTTCGCGATGGGCACGCGCCGGCTCTATGCGCTGATCGACGGCAACCCGCTGTTCGTCTTCCTGCCGATAGAGGCCGTGGCCGACCCGGCAGTGATCGCGGCGCAGAACAAGATGGTCTCGGTGACGCAGGCCTTTGCCGTCGACCTCACGGGCCAGGTCTGCGCCGACCAGGTCGGCGGCGAGTTCTACAGCGGCCTGGCGGCGCAGGGCGAGTTCCTGCGCGGCGCCGCACGCTCGCCGGGCGGCAAGCCCATCATCTGCCTGGTGAGTACCGACGAAGCCGGCGCCAGCTCGCGCATCCGCGCCACGCTGCCGGCCGGCGAGGGTGTCACCGTGGCGCGCAGCGACGTGCACTACGTCATCACCGAGTTCGGCATCGCCTACCTGTTCGGCAAGAGCATCCGCGAGCGCGCGTTGGCGCTGATCGAGATCGCGCACCCGAAGTTCCGCGCCGAGCTGCTGGCGCAGGCGCAGGCGCTGGGTTACGTCGGCGCCGAGCAGACGCTGCGCAACATGCGCGCCTACGCCGTCGAGGACGAGAAGACGGTGGTGCTGAAAGACGGCCGCGACCTGCTGCTGCGGCCCGCTGCGTCGGGCGACGCGCAGGGTATACGCGACCTGTTCCACGGCCTGTCCGACCGCGACGTCTACACACGATTCTTCCGCCGCGTGCGCGGCCTGTCGGATCGCGACGTGCAGCGCCTGTGCAACCTGAACTTCGAGAACGAGGTCGCGTTCGTGGCCTGCTCGGGCCTGCGCGAGAACGCGCAGACCGCGGCCCATGCCTGTTACTTCGTCGACCCCTCGACCAACCTGGCCGAGACCGCCTTCATGGTGCACCCCACCTGGCAGGGCAGCGGCCTGGGCAGCGCGTTGCAGCAGCACATGGCCGACCATGCCCGCAAGCGCGGCGTGCGCGGTTTCGTGGCCGAGATTCTGGCCGTCAACGAGAACATGATCCGTCTGGCGCGGGCCGGCGCCGGCGTCGTCGCCGGCGGCGCCAGGGTCACCGTCGAGCCCTCGGGCAGCACGGTGCGCGTGACGACGCTGTGGTGAGCGCGCGCACGGCGCGCCGGCCCGATCGGTTGAAAGCGCTGTCACGGCTGGCGCCGGGCGCTTAAACTGCCGCACCCCACGGCAACCCGAGGAAAGGCCGCGCAGATGGCACGCAGCAGCACGAACAAGCACCCGGTGGGCAAGGCCGCGGGCCGCCGCCGTGGCGCCGGTGAGGCCGCCGCCGCGTCCGGCACGGTCACGCTGGGCATGGTGGCCGCCGCGGCTGGCGTCTCGCCCAGCACGGTGTCGCGCATCCTCAACGGCACGGCCGTCGTCAGCGAGGACAAGCGCACCGCGGTCGACGACGCCATCGCGCGCCTGGGCTTCGTGCCCAACCCGGTGGCGCGCGGGCTGGCCGGCGGGCGCACGCTGAGCATCGGCGTCGTCACCCAGGCCATCGACAGCCCCTTCTACGGCGGCGCGCTGCGCGGCATCGAAGAGCAGCTGGGGCGCGCCGGCTACAGCCCGCTCTTCGTCAGCGGCCACTGGAATGCCACGGAGGAGGCGCGCTGCATCGACACGCTGCGCTCGCGCCGCGTCGACGGCATCATCGTGCTCACCGGCCGCCTGAGCGACGCCGCGCTGGCCGACTGCGCGCGCCACCTGCCGGTGGTGGTGACCGGCCGCAAGCTCACCGCACCCGGCCTGTACGCGCTGCACTTCGACAACTTCGAGGGCGGCCGGCTGGCCACCCATCACCTGCTGAGCCAGGGCCACCGGCAGATTGCCTTCATCTCCGGCGAGCCGCGCCACCCCGACGCGAAGGAGCGCCTGCGCGGCTACCGCGCCGCCCTCGAGGCCGCCGGCCTGCCGTTCGACCCGGCGCTGGTGATGCCCGGCAACTACACCGAGGACAGCGGCCGCATGGCTGTCGAACGGCTGCTCGACAGCCGGGTCGCGTTCACTGCCGCCTTCGCCGCCAACGACCAGATGGCCTACGGCGCCGCGCTGGCGCTGCACCGGCGCCACCTGCACGTGCCGGGCGACATCTCGCTGGTCGGCTTCGACGACCTGCAGAGCTCGGTCTACACGATCCCGCCGTTGAGCACCGTGCACCACCCGGTGTTCGAGCTCGGCCAGCAGGCCGCCATCGCGATGCTGCAGCTGCTGGCCGGGGAGACCCCCACGGCGCAGCTGCCTGCGCCGCGCTTCATCGTGCGCGAGTCGACGCGCGCGCTGAGCTGACGCCGCCGTGCAGCCGCGCGGGTCAGCCGCGCGGGTACAGGACGAGCTGCGTGCAGCGGAACAGCGCCAGCGTGCGGCCGCTCTCCAGGTGCGTCACGGTGGCATCCCAGACCTGCGTCGTGCGCCCCGCGTGAACCGGGCGGGCAACACATGCCACCGTGCCTTCGAGCGCCGTGGCCAGGTGGTTGGACTTCAGCTCGAGGGTCGTGAAGCCGGTGGCACCTTCGGGCAGGCGCGACATGCAGCCGTAACCGGCGCAGGTGTCGGCCAGCGTCAGGATGGCGCCGGCATGCAGGTAGCCGTTGGGGGCCATCAGTGGCGGCGTTACGGCCATTTGGATGTGCACGCCGTCGGCGTCGCAACGGGTGACCACCAGGCCCAGGTGGGCGGGCAAACAGCCCTGGCTGCGCTGGTTGAGCTCGTCGATGGTGGTCATGCGGTCGGCCCGTGCGGGCATCGGGCCCGGGGCAGGGCGGTAGGTGCAGTCTATCGAGATCGAAAGGCCAGGCGCCCGGCCCGCCCGGCGGCGGCTCAGCGATTACCCTCGATTGACAGCCGGGCGTCGCGCTCTAAAATTATGAAAGCGCTTTCAAAAATATCGACGGCGCTTCCGCAAGCCGAGGTGCCGACCGCGCCGCACGGGCGGGACATTCCACATCAGTGCGCGCCCCGGGGCGGGGCAGGCAACGGGCGGGGCAGATGGCGCAGCAGGCGGCGGGTGGCAGGGGGCGGCGGGGGGCGCGGGCAAGGGCCGCGCCGGCCCTGGCGTCGACGCTTGCGCTGGCCCTGGCGCTGACACTGGCGCTGCCAGCATCGCCCGGCCTCGCGCAGCAGGTCCTGACCGTCGCGGCCTACCCCGCGGTGGACAAGATCATCGAGGCTGCCATACCGGCCTGGAACAAGCGGCACCCCAACGTCGGCATCAAGCTCGTCAGCCGCCAGTTCGCCGATCACCACACGGCGATGACCACGGCCTTGTCGACGCGCTTCTACCTGCCCGACGTGATGGCGCTGGAAGTGGGCTACGTCGGCCGCTTCGCGCAGGGTGGCGGGCTCGACGATCTGAGGCAGCCGCCCTACAACTTTCGCGAGGTGGCGCCGCTGTACGTGCCCTACGCCGTGGCCCAGGCCACCAGCCGCAGCGGCGCCATCGTTGCCGCGCCCGGCGACATCGGGCCCGGCACGTTGCTGTGGCGTGCCGACGTGCTGGCCAGGGCCGGTGTCGGCGAGGCCGAGTTGACGAAGTCCTGGGACAGCTACGTCGCCGCCGGGGTGAAGATCAAGCAGGCCACCGGCGCCTACCTGCTGCCGCATGCGCGCGACATGAAGGACATCCTCATCCGCACCGGCATCCAGCCGGGCGAGGGCCTGTACTTCGACAAGGACAGCCGCGTGCTCGTCGACAGCCCGCGCTTCGTGCGCGCCTTCGAGCTCGCGCGCGAGGTGCGGCGCCACAGGCTCGACGCGCGCGTCATGGTCTGGTCGAACGAGTGGAGCGAGGGCTTCAAGCGCGGCACCCTGGCCACGCAGATGAGCGGCGCCTGGCTGGCCGGCCACCTGAGCAACTGGCTCGCGCCCGAGACACGGGGCCTGTGGCGTGCGTCGCAACTGCCCGAAGGCGCCTTCGTGGCCTACGGCGGCACCTTCTTCGCCATCGCGCGCGGCACGCCACAGGCCCACAAGCCGCTGGCCTGGGAATTCATCCGCCTGCTCACGCTCGACCGCGAGATGCAGCTCGCAGCGTTCAAGAGCCAGGACGCCTTCCCGGCACTGCTGTCGAGCTACGACGATCCCTTCTTCGAGCAGCCGCTGCCCTTCCTGGGCGGCCAGCCGGCGCGCAGCCTGTGGCGCGACGCCACGCGGCGCATCGCCGCGGTGGCCGTGCACAAGCAGGACGTCTTCGCCAGCGAGGTCATAGACACCGAACTCGACAAGGTGCTCGACCAGGGCAAGGACATCGCCACCGCGCTGGCCGACGCGGCGCGCCTGCTGCAGCGCCGCGCCAAGCGCTGAACGGCCCCACCCGATGAAGCTGCCCGACGTCCTTCGCCTGTCGCCCGCGGCCACGCCCTACGTGCTGCTCAGCCCCTTCGTGGCGCTGTTCATGGTGTTCGGCATGTTCCCGCTGGCATTCTCGCTCTACCTCGCGTTCCAGACCTGGGAGCCGACGGCCGGCCTGGGCGCCATGCAGTACGTGGGGCTGGACAACTTCGTCTTCTCGCTGCAGGACGAGTGGTTCTGGAAGAGCCTGAAGAACACCGGCTGGCTGGCCGTGGCCTCGGGCGTGCCGCAGCACCTGGTGGCCATCCCGCTGGCGGTGTTCATCCACACCAGCTTCAAGCGCCTGCGCAACGGCGTCGTCGGCGCCTACTTCCTGCCCTACATCACCAGCACGGTGGCCATCGCGATCATGTTCAGCAGCCTGTTCAGCACCGACTACGGCGTCGTCAACACGGCGCTCGGGGCGCTGTTCGGCATTCGGAACATCGACTGGCTGGGTCGCCCCGAGAACATCAAGCCGGCCATCGCGATGATCGTGTTCTGGCGCTACGTCGGCTTCAACGTCGTGCTCTACCTGGCGGCGCTGCAGACGATCCCGAAGGATCTCTACGAAGCCGCCACGATGGACGGCGCGGGCCGGCTGCAGCAGTTCTTCCACATCACGCTGCCGAGCCTGAAGCCGATGATCTTCTTCGGCGTCACGCTGTCGGTCATCGGCGGGCTGCAGCTGTTCGAGGAGCCCTTCATCCTCACCGGCGGCCGCGGCGGTTCGGACCAGTCGGGCATGACGACGGCCATCTACCTCTACCGCATGGCCTTCGACTTCAACGACTTCGGCGCCGCCAGCGCGATGTCGTGGCTGCTGTTCTTCCTCGTCGTGCTGCTGACGTGGTTGACGAACCGCGCCTTCAGGCCGCGCAACGCCGGCGGTTGAAGCGATGAACAACGACCGCCTCGCGCCCTGGGCCGCCTACCTCGTCGTCGGCGTCGGCGCGCTCATCATGCTGGCGCCGTTCTACTTCATGTTCGTGTTCGCGACGCAGTCGCGCACCGAGATCTTCAGCCTGCCGCCGCCGGTGTGGTTCGGCGACGATTTCTTCAGCAACCTGAAGGTCCTCACCCAGCGCATCCCGTTCTGGCAGAACCTGGGCTGGAGCCTGTACGTCGCCATCGCCAACACTGCGCTCACGCTGCTGTTCTGCAGCATGGGCGGCTACGCGTTCGCGCTGTTCGAGTTCCGCTACAAGGGCGCGCTGTTCGCCTTCGTGATGGCGACCATGCTGCTGCCCAGCTTCATGAACATGATCCCGACCTTCATGATCATGGACGCGCTGGGCTGGATCGACCAGCCGCGGGCCCTGTACATCCCCGGCGCGGCCAGCGCCTTCGGCATCTTCCTGATGCGCCAGTTCGTCACCACCTCGGTGCCCAAGGATCTGATCGAGGCCGCGCGCATGGATGGCTGCAGCGAGCTGGGCATCTACTGGCGCATCGTGCTGCCGCTGCTGAAGCCCGCCTTGGGCACGCTGGGGCTCATCACCTTCATCGCCAGCTGGAACAACTTCATCGGGCCGCTGATCGTCATGCGCAGCCCCGAGAAGTACACGCTGCCGCTGGCCCTGCGCAGCCTGCAAAGCCCGGTCGACACCGAGTGGGGTGCGCTGATGACGGGCTCTGCCATCGCCACCATCCCGCTGGTCGTGCTCTTCCTGCTGTCGTCGCGCCAGCTCATCTCCGGGCTTACCGCCGGTGCCGTGAAGTGACCCGCCCGCTGCCCCTTCCGCCTGCCCCACGATGAACCCCAGCCCGCCCTTCCCGCCAGCCCATGCCTTCCCCAGGGACTTTGTCTGGGGCGTGGCCACCAGCGCCTTCCAGATCGAGGGTGGCGCCGCCGAAGACGGCAAGGGCCCGTCGATCTGGGACGCCTTCTGCCGCGTACCCGGCGCCATCGCCGACGCCAGCAGCGGCGACGTCGCCTGCGACCACTACCACCGCTGGGCCGCCGACCTCGACCTCGTCAAGAGCCTGGGCGTCGACGCCTACCGCTTCTCGGTCTCGTGGCCGCGCGTGCAGCCCGACGGCAGGGGCGAATGGAACGCCAAGGGCCTGGACTTCTACGATCGCCTGGTCGACGGCCTGGTGAGCCGGGGCATCCAGCCCTACCTCACGCTCAACCACTGGGACCTGCCCGAGGCGCTGCAGGCCCGCGGCGGCTGGGCCGCACGCGACACCGTGCACCGCTTCGTCGACTACGCGCGCCACGTGGCGCGCCGGCTGGGCGACCGCGTGGCCACCATCACCACGCACAACGAGCCCTGGGTCATCGCCACGCTGGGCCACGAGCACGGCAACTTCGCACCCGGCATCAAGAGCCGGGCCACGGCGATGCAGGTCTCGCACCACCTCATGCTCAGCCACGGCCTGGCGCTGCAGGCGCTGCGCGCGCAGGGCTGCAAGAGCCGCCTGGGCATCGTGCTCAACCTCTCGCCGATCCGCGCCGCCACCGACGACGCCGACGACATCGCCCAAGCCAGGCTGGAGGATGGCCGCTCGGTGCGCTGGTACATGGACCCGCTGTTCAACGGCGCCTACCCGCCCGACGTGCTCGAGCACCTGGGCCGCGACGCGCCGCGTGTCGAAGCCGGTGACCTCGAGACCCTACGCACGCCGATGGACTTCCTGGGGCTGAACTACTACACGCGCTCGGTGGTCAGCGCCAGTGGCGCCTGGGACATCAAGGCCAGCGGCAAGCCACTGACCGACATGGGCTGGGAGGTCTACCCCGAGGGCCTGACCGAACTGCTGCTGCGTTTGCACCGCGACTGGCGGCTGCCGCCGCTGTACGTGAAGGAAAACGGCGCCGCGTTCCAGGACAGTCTTGTCGACGGGCGCGTGCACGACATCGAGCGCACCGACTACATCGCGCGCCACATCGCTGCGGTGGCCGAGGCGCTGCGCCAGGGCGTGCCCATGGCCGGCTACATGGTGTGGAGCCTGCTCGACAACTTCGAGTGGGCCTCGGGCTACGAGAAGCGCTTCGGCATCGTGCATGTCGACTACGCGACGCAGCGGCGCACGCTCAAGGACAGCGCGCTGTGGTACCGCGACTTCCTGCAGGCGCAAAAGGCCGCCAGGCGGGTGCCGGCGTCGTCGTCGAACGAATTCGCCGGGAGCTGAGCGCATGGGCCAGGTCAGCCTGAAGGGCGTCAAGAAGAGCTACGGCGACGTGCAGGTCATCAAGGGCATGGACCTCGAGGTGCGTGACGGCGAGTTCCTCGTCTTCGTCGGCCCCAGCGGCTGCGGCAAGAGCACCACGCTGCGCATGATCGCAGGGCTGGAGAGCATCACCGAGGGCGAGCTGCTGATCGGCGGCCGGCGCGCCAACGAGCTGCGCCCGGCCGATCGCGGCACGGCGATGGTGTTCCAGAGCTACGCGCTGTACCCGCACATGACGGTGGCCGAGAACATGGGCTTCGCGCTGAAGATGGCGGGCCTGGGCAAGGCCGAGCGTGCCCAGCAGGTGGGCCGCGCGGCGGAGATCCTGCGCATCACCGAGCTGCTGGGGCGCTACCCGAAAGAGCTCTCGGGCGGCCAGCGCCAGCGCGTGGCCATCGGCCGCGCCATCGTGCGCAAGCCCAAGGTTTTCCTGTTCGACGAGCCGCTGTCCAACCTCGACGCCGCGCTGCGCGTGAACATGCGCATCGAGCTGTCGCGCCTGCACAAGGAGCTGGGCACGACGATGATCTACGTCACCCACGACCAGGTCGAGGCGATGACCATGGGCGACCGCATCGCCGTCTTCCACGCCGGGCAGGTCGAGCAGCTGGGCGCGCCGATGGACCTCTACGACCGGCCCGCCAACGAGTTCGTCGCGGCTTTCATCGGCGCGCCGAAGATCAACCTCGTCGACCGCCCCGGTGAAGGCGCCACGCCCGCGCACCACGCGCTGTGGGAGGCGCTGGCCGGCCGCGCACCGGCGCAGGCGCGGCGCGCGGGCCTGCGCCCCGAGCACTTCAAGCTGGTGGCGGCCGGGCAGGGCGTGCCGGCCACCGTCGAGCTGGCCGAGCACCTGGGCGACAGCTCCATCGTCCACCTGCGCGTTGACGGCGTGGCCGACCTGCTGAGCGCCAAGGTCGGCGCCGGCCACCACAGGCTCGAGGCCGGCCAGGGCGTGGGCCTGGCACCCGACGCCGCCTGGGCCCTGGCGTTCGACGCCGACCATCGCCTGGCGGCCTGACACGGGAGACGACCTTGAGCAAGGCACCGAAGAAGATTGCCGGATGGAAGCTCGTCTGGCACGACGAGTTCGACGGCAAGGAAGTCGACCGCACGAAGTGGGACTTCGACCTCGGCAACGGCTTCTACGACTACAAGAACCACGCCTGGGTCCCAGGCTGGGGCAACGAGGAACTGCAGTACTACACGCACGAGCCCGAGAACGTCACCGTGCACGACAGCTGCCTGCGCATCCGCGCCGTGAAGGCGCCGCTGCACGGCTGCGGCTACACCTCGGCGCGGCTGAAGACCAAGCGGCGCGACGGCACGGTGCTGTTCGCGCAGTGTTTTGGGCGCATCGAAATCCGAGCCCGGGTGCCCTGGGGCAAGGGCCTGTGGCCGGCGCTGTGGATGCTGCCGGTGGACGACAAGTACGGTGGCTGGGCCGCCAGCGGCGAGATCGACCTGATGGAGATCGTCGGCGAGAAGCCGCACGAGGTGCTCAACAGCATCCACTTCGGCAGCACCTATCCCAAGCGTTCGCTCATCACCACGGTGCACGCCTTGCCCGAGGGCAGCCTGGTGTCGGACTGGCACACCTACGCCGTGGAGTGGGAGCCCGGGGAGATCCGCTTTTATGTCGACGGCGTGCAGACCTGCACCTACGACCACTGGTGGAGTTGCAGCAAGCTCGCCGATGGCGCCGGCGTCGAGCCCACGAAGCCGGCTGACCTGAACCCCTGGCCCGCGCCCTTCGACCAGCCCTTCTACCTGGTGATGAACGTGGCCGTGGGCGGCAACTTCCCCGGCGCGCCGAACGAGGCCACGCAGTTCCCGGCCGAGCTGGTGGTGGACTACGTGCGTGTCTACGAGAAGCAGGGCGGCTACGGCCCGGCCAAGCCCATCGGCCAGGGGCCGTTCCCGTGGCAGGTCAAGGCAGCACCGATGGCAAAGCCTGCACGCAAGACCGCCCGCAAGGCCGCCCGCAAGACAGCGGCGAAGGCCGCAGCCCAACCCGCAGTCAAGACCCGCGCCAAGCCGCGCTGAGAAGGACCCCCCATGTCAAGACGAGCATCCCCGCCCGACAGCGTGCTGTCGCAGACGATGACCCAAGCCCACGAGTGGGGCGAATGGCACAAGCAGCCGCAGCAGGTACGCTCGGGCGCCCAGCCGCAGGCCGGTGACCTGCAATCCGGCCGCTGGGCGAGTTCAGGCCCCGAGGTCTGGACCAGCGAAACCCGCGACGCGCTCAGCGCCGAATTCCGTGCCACGCTGCAGCGCGGTGTGCACGGCCTGTGTTTCAGCCCCTATCTCGAGGGCCAGCAGCCGGGCGACCAGATCGGCGAGGCGCAGATCCGCGAGCGGCTGAAGATCATGCGCCCCCACGCGCGCTGGATCCGCAGCTTCTCGTGCACCGACGGCCACGAGCAGACGCCGCGCATCGCGCACGAGCTGGGTCTGAAGACGCTGGTCGGCGCCTGGCTGGGCACCGACGCGAAGATCAACGAAGCCGAGCTGCAGGGCGTGATCGAGGTCGCGCGTGCCGGCCATGCCGACATCGTGGCCGTCGGCAACGAGGTGCTGCTGCGCGAGGACATGAGCGAAGACGAACTGTTGGCCGGCATACAGCGCGTCAAGGACGCGCTGCCGGGCGTGCCGGTGGGTTATGTCGACGCCTACTTCCTGTTCGAGAAACACCCGCGCATCACCGCCGCCTGCGACGTGGTGATGACCAACTGCTACCCGTTCTGGGAGGGCTGCCCGCGCGAGCAGGCGCTGGCCTACATGCAGACCATGGTGGCGCGCACGCGCGCGGCGGCGCCGGGCAAGCGTGTGCTGATCAGCGAGACCGGCTGGCCCGACCAGGGCAGCGCCTTCCAGGGTTCGACGCCTTCGCGCGAAGGTGCGATGCAGTACTTCGTCGACTGCGCCCGCTGGGCCGAAGAGGATGGCATCGAGCTCTTCTACTTCGCGGCCTTCGACGAAGCCTGGAAGGTCGGCGCCGAAGGCGACGTCGGTGCCTACTGGGGGCTGTGGGACAAGGACGGCGTCCTGAAGTTCGGCTGACGATCGATGACCACCATGCCGAACCTGCTGAAACTGCCTCGGGGCAACGCCATCTGCTACTCGGGCTACCGCGACGGGCAGAATCCGGGCGAGCAGACCTACCCCTCGCTGGCCGAGATCCGCGAAGACCTGGCCATCCTGCTCAGGAACTGGCGCCTGTTGCGCCTGTACGACTGCAGCCCGCATGCCGAACGTGTGTTGCAGGTCATCGCCGAGGACGGCCTGCCCTTCCAGGTGATGCTGGGCGCCTACCTGGGCGCCGAGATGAACAACTTCGGCTGCCCCTGGGGCGCCACCTACACCGAAGAGCAGCTCGAGGCCGGCCGCGCCGAGAACGCGGCCGAGCTCGAGCGGCTGATCGCGCTGGCCAACCGCTATCCGAACATCGTGTTCTCGGTGGCCGTGGGCAACGAGGCCACGGTGGACTGGACCGACCACTTCGTGCCCGTGCCGAAGATGATCGAGTACGTCAAGCGCGTGAAGGCGGCCGTCAAGCAGCCGGTCACCTTCTGCGAGAACTACGTGCCCTGGCAGCACAAGCTGCGCGAGCTGGTGCCCGTGCTCGACTTCATCTCGCTGCACACCTACCCGGTGTGGGAGTACAAGCACATCCACGAGGCGCTGGACTACACCAAGGACAACGTCGAGAGCGTGGCGCGCCTGTACCCCGACAAGCCCATCGTCATCACCGAAGCCGGCTGGTGCACCAACAGCAACGGCCGCGGCATGAACGCCGAGCATGCGGTGCAGGAACTGCAGGCCCTGTACTACCAGGACCTGATGGACTGGACGCGCGAGGCCGGCCTGCTGTGTTTCGTGTTCGAGGCCTTCGACGAGAACTGGAAGGGCTCGCCCGACCCGCTGGAGCCCGAGAAGCACTGGGGCCTGTTCACCGTCGACCGCCGGCCCAAGGTAGTGATGCAGGCGCTGTACCCCGAACATGCGGTGCACGCGTGCGCCGCAAGCCTCACGACAGAAAGCCATCCATGACCGCATCCACCGCCGCAGCCGTCCACAAGGTCCCGTTCGGGCAGAAGGTCGCCTTCGGCCTGGGCATGCTGGCCAACCAGATGTTCCCGGCCGCCCTGGGCATCTTCATGGTGGTGCTGGTGCAGGACATGGGCTTCCCCGGCTGGATGTGGGGCATCCTGTTCTTCCTGCCGCGGGTCTTCGATTCGGTCACCGACCCGATCATGGGCTTCATCTCCGACAACACGCGCTCCACCTGGGGCCGGCGCAAGCAGTACGTGTTCATAGGCGCCATCGTGATGGGCATCAGTTTCGTGGCGATGTGGCAGCTTTACCGCGCCGACGGCATCACCTACAACTTCATCTACTTCCTGTGCTGGTCGTTCATGTTCTACCTGGGGCTGACGCTGTTCAGCATCCCCTACGTGGCCATGGGCTACGAGATGAGCGACGACTTCCACGAGCGCACCAGCATCATGGCCGTGGCGCAATGGATAGGGCAGTGGGCCTGGGTCATCGCACCGTGGTTCTGGGTCGTCATGTACGACCCGAGCTGGTTCAAGAACGCCGACACCGCCACGCGCACGCTCTCGGTCTGGGTCGGCGTCGTCTGCATGCTGCTGGCCATGGTGCCGGCCCTCTTCCTGCCCAGCCGGTCGACCCAGGACGACACCCACCTCGTCCCCCTGACCTGGGCCAACGTCGGCGGCGGCATGAGGGAGATCCTGGCCGGCTTCAAGGAGGCCTTCGGCTCCGCGCCCTTCCGCAAGCTGTGCTTTGCCACCTTCCTGATCTTCAACGCCTTCAACACGGTGGCGGCGTTTTCGTTCTTCATCGTCGTCTATCACCTGTTCAACGGCCATACGGCGGCGGCCGGCATCTGGCCCACGCTGTTCGGCAGCGTCGGCGCGCTGGTCACCACCTTCGCCGTCATCCCCACCGTGGCCTGGATGTCCAGGAAGATGGGCAAGAAAAACGCCTTCATGCTGTCGCAGGGCATCTCCATCATCGGCTACGTGCTGCTGTGGTTCCTGATGATCCCGGGCAAGCCCTGGATGTTCATGTTCGCGCTGCCCTTCTTCTCCTTCGGCATCGGCGGCCTGTTCACGCTGATGATGTCGATGACGGCCGACGTCTGCGACCTCGATGAACTGGCCACCGGCAAGCGGCGTGAAGGCATCTTCGGCGCCATCTACTGGTGGATGGTGAAGTTCGGCTTTGCCATCGCCGGCCTGCTCAGCGGCGCCATCATGTCGCTCGTCGAGTTCACCCCTGGCGCCGCGGCGCAGCCCGGTGGCGCGGTGGACGGCCTGCGGCTGTTCTATTCCGGCGTGCCCATCTTCGGCACCCTGCTGGCCATGTGGATCATGAGCGACTACGACCTCGACGAGAAACGCGCCACCGAGGTGCACGCCGAGATCGAGCGGCGCAAGCGGCGCGCGGCCGGCGCGTCGTCGTCGCAGGGCTCGGGCGCCCGGCCGTGGCTGGAGCCGCATGGCCTGCACCTGCCGGCCATGGAACCGTCGCCGCTGGCGGGCAAGACCGCGGCCGAGATCGGCGCGCTGTATGCCGAGCAGTTTCGTGGCGGCGTCTACGGCCTGTGCTTCAGTGCCTACACCGAAGGCCAGGGCGCGGGTGACCAGCTGACCGAGGCGCAGGTGCGCCGGCGCATCGAGGTCGTCGCGCCGCACACGCGTTGGGTGCGCTCGTTCGCCTGCAGCGAAGGCCACGAGCTGATCCCCCGGCTGGCCCGCGAGAAGGGCCTGAAGACCATGGTCGGGGCCTGGATCAGCCAGGACCGGGACCGCAACGAACGCGAGATCGCCGGGCTGCTGACGCTGGCCGAGGCCGGCCTGGTTCACATCGCCGTGGTGGGCAACGAGGTGCTGCTGCGCGGGGAACTGCCCGAGGCCGAACTGCTGGACTACATCCGCCGCGTCAAGGCGGCCATGCCCGAGAACGTGCCCGTGGGCTGCGTCGATGCCTACTACCAGTTCCTGGAGCGCCCGGCGCTGACGGCGGCCTGCGACGTGCTGCTGCCGAACTGTTATCCGTTCTGGGAAGGCACCGACATCCACATGGCCGGGCCCTACTTGCGCCGCATGGTCGGGCTGGTGCAGGCCGCGGGGGGCGAGAAGCTGGTCATCGTCACCGAGACGGGTTGGCCCGACCACGGCGAGCCGGTGGCCGCGGCCGTGCCGTCGGCCGAGAACGCGATGCGCTACTTCGTCGACGTCCAGCAATGGGCGCGCCGCGAGGGCATCAAGCTGTTCTACTTCTCGTCCTTCGACGAGCCCTGGAAACTGCAGCAGGAAGGCGAGCTGGGCACGCGGTGGGGCCTGTGGGACAAGGACGAACGTCCCAAGTACGCGGCCTCCGCCGCCCCCGCGGCCCCCGGAGCCTGAGCGCTCATGCACGACATCCCGCGCGAGGTCGATCACACCGGCCCGCACGAAGCTTTGGCGCCGACCGCGGCCGCTGCCCGGTCGCGGCGTGCCGCGAGCCGGGCCATGCTGGCCTTCTTGCTGCAGCTCGCCGCCTGCGGTGGTGGTGGTGGCGAGGCCGCGCCGGTGTCACCCGCCCCGCCGCCCCCGCCGGTGGCCGCCGAGCCTGTGCCACCCGCTCCGCCTGCACCGCCGGCACCCGCCGGTCCGGCCCCGGCGGGCTACCGGCTGGTGTGGGCCGACGAGTTCGACGTCGCCGGCCTGCCCGACACCACGCGCTGGGCCTACGACACCGATCGCAACCGGCTCGGCTGGTACAACAACGAGCGCCAGTACTACGCCGCGGCACGACCAGAGAACTCGCAGGTGGTCAACGGCCGGCTGCGCATCACCGCGCGCCTGGAGAGCCTGAGCGGCGCCGCCGACTGGGGCGGCCAGCGCTACACGTCGGCGCGGCTGATCACCCGCGGCAAGGTGGCGTGGACCTACGGTTTCTTCGAGATCCGCGCCAGGCTGCCCTGCGGCCGCGGCACCTGGCCGGCGATCTGGACGCTGGGCACCGGTGGTGTGTGGCCCGACGACGGCGAGATCGACATCATGGAGCAGGTGGGCAGCAACCCGAGCCGCGTGTTCGGCACCGTGCATACCCGGGCCGGCAGCGGCGGCGCCAGCACCGGGGCGGCAACCCAGGTGACCGATGCCTGCACGGCCTTCCACGACTACCAGCTGCACTGGACGGCCGGCGAAATCACCGTCGGCGTAGACGGTGTCGTCTACTTCCGCTACCCCAACCCCGGCACCGGCCGCGACCGCTGGCCCTTCAACGCGCCGCAGTACCTGCTGCTGAACGTTGCCATCGGCGGCGTGCTGGGCGGAGCGGTGGACGACGGCATCTTTCCGGTGACGATGGAGATCGAACACGTCAGGGTCTGGCAAGCACCCTAGTCCGGTGCGCCGCTCAGTTCTTTACTTGCTGAGCGAGTTGAAACCCGGCGGTTGGCGCCTCCGGGCGACAGCTGTCGGGCGCCACACCGAATGGCGCTTCGCGACCCGGAGGCGGTCACTCAGCCCGCTGCCCTGAAGCAGTCGCCCGGGTCGGTGCCATCCGGGTCGGCACAGGATGGCTACACTGCCGCCCATGCATGCGCTAATCGAGACCCACCGCGCCGAACTGCTGGCCCTGGCACGCAAGCGCGGCGTCACGAGTGTCCGTGTCTTTGGCTCGATGAGCCGTGGCGACGGCAGCGACAACAGCGACGTTGATCTGCTGGTGACCCTGCCCCCAGGGACCAGCGGCCTGGCCTTGGGCGGCCTGTTGCTGGATGCACAGGAATTGCTGGGCCGCCGGGTCGATGTCGTCACCGAAGCGAGCTTGCACCCTGCACTGCGCGAGCGTGTGATGGCGAGCGCTGTTCCGCTGTGAACCCTGGCCCCGACGCCGACCGGGTGCTGCTGGCGCACATTCGCGACTGTCTGAACCGGATACGCGAGTACACGAACGCCGAACGCGCTCGATTCGACGCTTCGCGTCTGGTGCAAGACGCAGTGATCCGCAACCTGCAGACCTTGGCTGAATCGAGCCAGCGCTTGTCCAGTGAGATCAAGGGCACCGAGCCGCAGATCCCATGGCGCGAACTCGCCGGGTTTCGCAACGTGATCGTGCACGGCTACCTGGGCGTCGACCTTGGCGCGGTCTGGTTGGTAGTCGAACAGGATTTGCCGACGCTGACCGAGGCTGTCAATCGCATGGCGACTCACCTCGGTCCTGACAGCTGATTTGAGCGGCCGCTTGGCCGCTGAACGACCGGCTGCTCCTGGCCGGGAGTGTGAGGTCGATGCGCGGCGAGACCGACATTCACCTGCACCGATCGGGCCAAAGATTTAGAGCGCACCAAACTGGCGACGCGCACGCTCCTGGCGCCGCGGCGCCCTCAGCCACCCGCTGCCGCCAGCCAGGTGGCGATGGCCCGCGGCGGCAGTTCGACCGCCCGCCCCGTGCCGCCGACGTTGAGTTCGAAGCGCAGCGCCTGCTCGCCGCGGTTCATCGCCACCACGGCGATGCTGCCGTCGGGGTTGGCGAAGGCCGTGGCCTCGATGGCCTGGCGCGTGGCAGCGCACAGCAGCCGCCGCGCACCGGGCTTGATGAAACGCGAGAAGTGGCCGAGGTACCAGTACGAGCTCTGGTGCAGCAGTTCGTCGTGCGCCGTGCGTGCCAGCACGGGTGCGCTGCAGAAGTTGCCGACGTGGTTGGGGCCGCCGTGTTCGTCGAGCAGCAGGTTCCAGTCGATCCAACCCACCGTCCAGCGATTCAGGTCGTTGATGATGGACCGCGCATAACGTTCGCCGAGGTCCCACGAGCCATGGTGCGGACCGCCTTCCTGGCAGCCCTCGGTGAACAGCAGCTGCTTGTCGGGCCAGGCGTCGTGCACCAGCTGCACGTGGTCGAAGTGGTCTTCGCCGTACCAGTGGAAGCCCGTGCCCCAGATGTAGCGCGCGGCCTCGGCGTCGCCGTAGATGACGCTGGCGCGTTCGACCATGACGTCTCGGTTGTGGTCCCAGACGACGATGCGCACGTGGCCCAGTCCGGCCGCGGCAAGCTCGGGACCGAGGAAGTCGCGCACGAAATCGCGCTCTTCCTCGGCGCTGTAGAGGCACGAGTCCCAGCGCTGGTGGGCCTCGGGCTCGTTTTGCACCGACACGCCCCACACCGGCACGCCCTCGGCGGCGTAGGCCTCGATGAAGCGCACGAAGCAGCGCGCCCAGGCGAGCCGGCACTCGGGGCGCAGGCGGCCGCCGTCGTTCATCCGGCCGTTGGTCTCCATCCAGGCCGGTGGGCTCCAGGGTGAGACCAGCAGCTTCAGCGGCCGGCCGGCGGCGGCCTGCGCGGCGCGGATCATCGGCAGCAGCGCCCGGCGGTCGCGCCCGATGTCGAAGCCCGCGAGGTCGAAGTCGCCCGGCGTCTCGACGTGTGCGTAGTTGCCGAGCGCGAAGTCGCAGCTGTTCATGTGCACGCGGCACAGCGTGTAGCCGTGGCCGTGCACGGGGTCGAAGCAGTCGCGCAGGAACGCCGCGCGCTGCGCCTCGCCCAGCGCCAGCCAGGTGGTGGCGGCGGCCTCGGTGAAGGCGCCGCCGAAACCCTCCAGCGCCTGGAAGCGGCGCCTGGCGTCGACCCACAGCCGCGGCAGGCCGGGCTCGGCCGCGGCGTGCACGGGAGGCTGTTCGCTCAGGCGCGCGGCGCCGTCGCGTGCGCTCAGGAAGCAGCGCAGCGGTGGGCTCACGTGATCACGGTGGGTTGCGTGCGGCCCAGCCGGGCGGCAATGCCGGCCAGGCGGTCGGCGGCCTCTACCAGCCCGGCCAGCGCCTGCTGCGGCGACTGGTCGTGGCGCGACGGGTCGGGCTCGTGGCGTTCGAAGTACACGCGCAACGTGGCGCCCTCGGTGCCGGTGCCCGACAGCCTGAAGACGATGCGCGAGCCGTCCTCGAGCGCGATGCGCAGACCCTGGTTGCGGCTCACCGAGCCGTCCACCGGGTCGGTGTAGGCAAAGTCGTCGGCCCAGGCCACGCGGCTGTCTGCCAGGGGCTGGCCGGGCAGCGTGGCCAGCGCGGCGCCCAGGTCGGCCATCAGCGTGCATGCGGCGTCGGCGTCAACGCCCTCGTGGTCGTGGCGCGAGTAGAAGTGGCGGCCGTACTGGCGCCAGTGCGACTGCAGGATGTGCTGCACCGACTCGCCGCGAACGGCCAGGATGTTGAGCCAGAACAGCACCGCCCACAGGCCGTCCTTTTCGCGCACGTGGTCGCTGCCGGTGCCGGCGCTCTCTTCGCCGCAGATCGTGATCCGGGCGCTGTCGAGCAGGTTGCCGAAGTACTTCCAGCCCGTGGGCGTCTCGAAGCACGGGATGCCCAGCGCCCGCGCCACGGCGTCGACCGCGGCGCTGGTGGGCATCGACCGCGCCACGCCCTTGAGCCCGGCCGCGTAGGCCGGCACGAGGTGGGCGTTGGCCACCAGCACGGCCAGGCTGTCGCTGGGGGTGACGACGAAGCGGCGGCCGAGGATCATGTTGCGGTCGCCGTCGCCGTCGCTGGCGGCGCCGAAGTCGGGGGCGTCGGGCGCGAACATTGCCGCCACCAGTTCGGCCGCGTAGGTGGGGTTGGGGTCGGGATGACCGCCGCCGAAGTCGGGCAAGGGCACGCCGTTCATCACCGTGCCGGCCGGCGCCCCGAGCAGTTCGCCCAGCACCGCGTGGGCGTAGGGGCCAGTGACGGCGTGCATGGCGTCGAAGCGCATGCGCCAGCCCGGCTTGGCCAGCAGCCGGCGTATGGCGTCCATGTCGAACAGCGTGGCCATCAGCGCGGCGTGCTGCGACACCGGGTCGATGACCTCGACCGCCATGCCGCCCAGCGCCGTCGCGCCAAGGGCCGAGAGGTCGACGTCGGGTGTGTCCAGCGTCAGCCAGCGGCCGATGCGCAGGGTGTTGTCGTAGATGGAGTCGGTCAGCTTCTCGGGCGCCGGGCCGCCGTTGCCGGCGTTGTACTTGATGCCGAAATCGCCGTCGGGGCCGCCGGGGTTGTGGCTGGCCGACAGGATGAGGCCTCCGCAGGCCTGTTCGGCGCGGATCACCACGCTGGCCGCGGGCGTCGACAGGATGCCGTGCCGGCCCACCAGCACGCGGCCGAAGCCGTTGGCGGCGGCCAGGCGCAGGATGACCTGGATGGCGCGGTCGTTGAAGTGGCGGCCGTCGCCGCCGAGCACCAGCGTCCGGCCGCGGCAGCCGGGCAGGGCGTCGAACACCGACTGCACGAAGTTCTCGAGGTAGCCGGGCTGCGCGAAGACGGCGACCTTCTTGCGCAGGCCCGAGGTGCCCGGGCGCTGGCCGGCGATGGGGGTGGTGGCGACGGTGATGGTCGGGGTCATGGTCGGTGTCATGGGCGGGCCTCCTGCCCGTCGGGGCTTGGCGGTTGCGATGCCGGGTGGCGGCCGCGCCGCTCAGTATCCCAGCGCCGCCAGCATGTCGGCCGTGACCAGCGTGATGCCGCCGTCGGTGCGGAAGAAGCGTGCCGCGTCGGCCTCGGCGTCTTCACCGATCACCAGGCCGTCGGGCAGCGTGCAGCCGCGGTCGACATCCACGCGATGCAGCCGCACGTGGCGGCCCACCTGCACCTCCGGCAGCAGCACCGACCAGTCGAGGATGGCAGGCGAGTGCACGCGCGCACCCGAGAACGGTACCGAGCGGTTCACCGTGCCGGTGACGTGCCAGTGCTCGTCGACGCCGATCACGCCGAAGGCCCGCGCCCCGTCGCGCGGCACCTCGATGCCGGCCACCGCGCACTGGCGGCCGCTGCGCTTGTGGTGGTCGACATGGTCGGCCAGCATCTGCGCGCAGTTCATCCTGTCGATGTCGTCGCCGCCCAGCTCGACCCCGTACTCGGCACCGTAGCCGTGCAGGAGGCATCGTTGGGCGAGCTCGTCGCCGGACATCATGCTCCTTCGTGCACGCGCAAGCGCTTGCCAGCGCAAGGCCCGCCTGCGCCCGGCGGCGCAGGCGGATCGTGGCTCATTTCGACCAGTAGATGCCGTCGACGCGGATCTTCGGCAGCCCGGTGGTGTTCAGCGGCTTGCCGGTGAACGAGAAGCGGTCGGCGATGACGAAGCGGAAGTTCACGTAGCTCAGGTCCAGCTTCGGGTTCGCGGCCAGGAAGGCCGACACCGGTATCGACACCCGGCACCACTCGTTGGTGTTGCAGTAGCCGTAGTCGCCCGGGCCGATCTGCAGGAAGGCCTCCTGCACGTCCCGGTCATAGGTGTCGGTGCTGATCCCGATCTCGATCTTGCCCGGGTAGCTGTCGCTCTTCACGGCGAAGTTCAGGCGTCCGTTCTCAAAGTCCTTCAGGTTCTCGGTGACGCCCGTCTCGGCGTACAGGAACAGGCCCCAGCCGTAGTCCACCGGGTTGGGCGTGATCTCGAAGCTGGCGCTGCCGTCGCCGGGCGCACCACCTGCCACGGTCGCATAGCCGGTGAGCGCAAACGGATCCCAGCGCAAGCCCGTGGCCACCACCTGGCCGGCCACCGCGGCTTCGGAGTACAGCGTGTAGCGGCTGGCCGTGATGCGCTCGCTGCGTACCGGCTCGACCCACTTCACTGCGTCGGCGGCCGTGTAGCTGCCGGCTTCGCAGGCCCAGGTGACGCCGCAGGTGCCCAGGCCCTGCACGACATAGCGCGCCTGGCGGTTGGTGTTGAACAGGCCCCAGCCGTCGTCGCCCTGCTTCCAGGGTTCGTCGAAAGCCTGGAAGACGAAGACGGCCTTAGGCCCGTTGCCGCGGCGACCTTCGACGGCCCAGGCCTGCAACCCCTCAAAGTACATCTTCTGGTTGACGGGGTGGGCACGGAAGGCCAGCGCAGGGCCGCCGGCGGTGTCGACGGCGGCCCAGCCGGTTTCGCCGATGACCGTGGGCAGGCCGGTCAGGCCCAGCTTGTCCAGCCCGGCGCGCGCCTGGCCATACTGGCGCTTGGCCTCGGCCAAGGCTGCATCGACCATGGTCTTGGCGCGCTGATCGGCGGCCACGTTCTTCTGGCGCCAGTCCCAGAGCGTGGGGTCGTAGAAGGTGTCGAGGAAGGGATAGGTGTGCACGGCCGCGTAGTCGACGACGTCGGTGATCACCTTGGGTGCGCTGGCCCAGAAGGCCCAGTTGTCGTTGGTGGTCACGGGCTGGTCGATGGCGCGCCGCACACTCTGCAGGTAGCGCCCCATCAAGTCCGGGTCGACCTTGCGCGTCGACCAGCTGACCATGGTCTCGTTGCCCACGCTCACTGCGGCGACGATGCCCGGGTAGGCGCGCGCCAGTGCGATGCACTTGGCGAGCTCGGCCTGGTTGTCGGCTTCGGAGGCGGCGTCGTAGACCGGGTTGACGTAGGCGCCCAGCTGCACCAGCAGGCCGAGGTTGTTGTCGGCGATGACCTTCAGCACCGTCTCGGCGAAGGCGCGGCTGCTGAACAGCCGGATGGTGCCGATGCCGGTGGCCTTGATCAGCCGCAGGTCCTGCAGCACGTTGGCCGGCGTGATGACCTCTTTGTCCAGGTCGCCCGCACTGCGCGACGTGCGGTAGGGCGAGTAGTTGACCGCCGCACGCGCGGTGAACTCGGCGGACAGGGCACGGCGGTCGGTGACCGACAGCGGCGACTCGGTGTAGCCGCCGCCGCCGCAGGCCGTGAAGGTGGCGGCCATCGTCACCGTCATGGCCGCGACCAGGGTGCGGTGCAGGGTGCGTTGCGGGGTGCGGGGCAGCGCGCGGAGCCAGTTCGGCATCATGGGGAAACCTCGGACTCAGAACAGGTAGAACGCGTCGACCGACAACCAGTTGCCACGGTTGGCAATGCGGGAGTCGACGTTCGAGAAGGCGTTGTGGGCCGGCATGCTCAGTGGCGCCAGGCCTTTGCGGGCATAACCCACCGCGCTGAGCGAACCCGACACCGTGAGGCCGCCGCCGATGGCGTAGCGCGCGCCGACGCTGACGAACAGCGCGGAGTTGCTCTGCCCGCGCTCGCTGGGGTTGGCGGTCTTGGCCTTGCCCAGGTAAGTCATGCTGACGTAGCCCTCCAGCTTCGGGTTGACGTACTTGCGCAGGCCGAGCAGCAGGTCGGTGGAGCGCGCCGGGTAGCCGGGGTTGGGCACGCCGTTGGCATCCACACCACCCCAGTCGACGTTGAAGGGGTTGTTCCACTGCGCCAGCGCACCCTGCGTCACCGGCACGGCGTAGGAGCCGCTCCACCGGTTGAAGCGCAGCCCGCCCGAGACTTCGTAGGCAGTGCCGATCTGGTACTTGCCCAGCAGCATGAACATGCCCTGGCCGCTGCCGTTGAGCAACACGTCGTCGCGCTCGGGGAAGGGTGTCAGGCCGGTGAAGGGCGCCTTGGCGAACGCCACCGGCGGGCCGTTGCGCGAGGTCTGCGCTATGGCCTCGACGACCAGCGGGCCGCGCGCCCACAGCGCCCACATCTCGAACAGGCGCGGCTTGTTGCGCTTGAAGTTGGTGTCGCCCTGGTCGTAGGAAGCTTCCAGCACCAGGTTGCCGTCGGCGACGTAGAGCGGGCGCGAGGTGTAGCGCATGGCCTTGGTCAGAATGCCGTAGGCTGCGCCGGAATCGCTGAACGCGGTCTGGCTGAGATCGTACGCGTAGGGGAAGTCGGGCCGGTTCCAACCGCGCGCGAGGAAGTTGCCGATCTGCACGGTGCCGTAGTACTCGTGCACGAGCGTGGCGCTGCGCTCGTAGACCACGCCGGGCAGGTCGGCCTTGCCGTCGCGGAAGCGCTGCGAGTAGGCAGCTGAGAACTTGAAGCCCTGCGGCAGGTCGAACTTGACGCCCAGGATGGGTTGGAACAGCACGCTGTCGGTGGTCAGGCCGCCGTACTTCTTGCCGTAGACCAGGTCGTCGGCCCAGACGAACTGGCGCCCGGCCGCGGGGTCGCGCTGGCAGCCCTCGCAACCATTGCTGACATAGCCCAGGTTGACCTTGGCAAAGCCGGTCAGGCTGAAGGGGCCGTACTCGAAGGCATGGGCCGACGCGGCCGCACCCAGACCCAGCGCGACCAGCGCGCTGAGGACCAGAAGTCGCGGCCGTTTGGCCTGGCGGATCGGGGCACGCCGTGGACGGGAAAGTTCTTGCTGCATAGGACAGGCCACCTCGGGCTGGATGGGTTGCGTTGAAAGCGCTTTCAGAGAATACGGGCGTCGGTGCCGCCGCGTCAACGCGTACGTGCTGCGTATTTACCCTCGCGCCTGCCAGGGCTGGGGTCTTGTTCTCGTCAGTCATTCGGGTAAACGCGGGGTCAAGCTGAAAGCGCTTTCACAAACAATGACCGCGCAGGCAGTCTCTGCATGAAAGGCAACGCAATGATTCCGACGCTGACCCGTCGTCCGGCGCTGTGGCATGGCCTGGCCGCCCTGGCGCTGCTGGCCGTGGCCCTACCGGCCACGGCGCAGCCGGTGAAGCTGGGTGCGGGCACCTACTACCTGTCGCCCAAGTCGGGCGACAAGGCCGTGCCGCCGGCGCCGTTCCGCACCGAGGCCATGCTCCAGCGCGCAGCGCCCACCAGCCAGTGGTATTCGACGCTGGTCTTCAACCCCAAGCCCGAAGCCATCTTCGTGCAGCCGATCACCGTGAAGGCCACGCCCGCCGGCCTGGAATTCGCGCTGCCGTCCAAGGAAGCCGTGACCAGCGTGCGCCAGGACGTCGAGATCCGCTTCCCGCACCGCGACCCGCTGCTCATCGCGCCCGTCGCGTTCGAACCCGGCACCGCCAAGCTGGCCGGCGCCGATGACTGGTCGGTAGACATCTCGATGGCGCGCGGCACCGACGACATGCGCACCACGGTGGCCCGCGGCCACCCCTACGCGGCGCTCCAGATCACGCGCGGCGACCTGCGTGTGCGCCTGCCTGCCGCCGGCCAGCGCCTGCACGGCGAAGCCGACCCGCGCGTGCTGGCGTTGAAGCTGGGGGCCAAGGCCTACGCACTTTTCGGCCCCACCGGCGTGAAGTGGGAGCAGGTGTCGCCCACCGAGTGGATCGCACGCTTGCCTGCGGGCGCCGGCTACCTGTCGGTGGCCGGGTTGCCCGACGACAAGGCCGAGACGCTGGCCCTCTTCACGCGCCACGCCTACGCCTTCATCCAGCAGACACGCGTTGAATGGCGCTACGACGAAGCCGCCAGCCAGGTCGAGACCACCTTCAAGGCCACGACGAAGGTGATGGAAGGCCCCGACAACGGCCCGCTGCTGGGCCTGTACCCGCACCAGTGGTTCAGGAACGCCTCGGTCGACGGCAGGCTCGGGCCCAGCTTCGACACCGTGCGCGGCAAGCTGCGCCTGCTGGCCGCATCGCAGTTCAAGACCACCACCACCTACAACGGTTTCGTGCCCTATTGGCCCGCCATCACCGCGTCGCCGCGCCTGGACGAGCTCAAGGACCTGATGCAGAAGGATCTCGCCACTGCGGGCCGTGAACTGCAGCGCGAAGGCAAGAGCGCCTACTGGGCGGGCAAGGGCCTGCAGCGCACGCTGAAGCTGGCCGAGGTCTTCGAGCAGCAGGGCGACCACGCCGGCCGAGACCGCCTGCTCGACCTGTTGAAGAAGCGCGCCGAGGAGTGGCTGGGCGGCAACAGCGACCGCGGCTACGTGCAGTACGACAAGGCGCTGGGCGTGGTGAACATCTACCCCGAAGAGTTCTTCGCCGTCACCGAGATCAACGACCACCAGTTCTGGTTCGGCTACTTCATCCGCGTGGCCGCCGAGGTGGCGCTGCGCGACCCGGCCTGGATCGCCAAGGACCGCTGGGGCGCCATGATCGAGCTGCTGATCGCCGACATCGCCACCACCGAGCGCGGCCGCGCCGACTTCCCCTTCCTGCGCAACTGGGACGCCTACGAGGCCCACACCTGGGCCAACGGCATTGGCGTGGGCGAGTTCGGCAACAACAACGAATCGTCTTCGGAAGCCATCAACGCCTGGGCCGGGCTCATCCAGTGGGGCGAGGTGACGGGCAACAAGGCGCTGCGCGACCTCGGCGTCTACCTCTACACCAACGAGATCGAGGCCGTCAATCACTACTGGTTCGACATCCACGGCCAGGTGTTCGCGCCCGAGTACAAGAACGCCGAGGTCAGCCATGTCTTCGGCGGCATGTACCGTCACGACACCTGGTGGATAGACGACCCGCGGCAGATCAAGGGCATCAACCTGCTGCCCGTGACCACGGCGCACACCTACCTGGGCCGCGACCCGGCCTTCGTCAAGCGCAGCCTGGGCACCCTGCCGGCCGAGACCGCGCTGTGGAACCGCATCGCCAAGAAGCCCAGCCCGCCGCCGCCCAAGGACATCTGGCAGGACGTGTTCGCGCAGTACCTGGCACTGGCCGACCCCGCCGAGGCGCTGAAGACCTGGGAGCGCTGGGGCTCGGTGGAACTGGGCGCGTCGCGCAGCTACACGCTGCACTTCATGCTCAACCTCCAGGCCATGGGCACGCCCGACTTCAGCGTCACCGCCGACACCCCGCTGCACGCGGTGTTCAAGCGCGCCGACGGCAGCCGTACCTACCTGGCCTTCAATGCACGCAAGGCGCCGCTGGAGGTGAAGTTCAGCGATGGCAAGCGGCTGACGGTGGCGCCGGGCGCGCTGGGCCGCCTCGGCGCCGCGAACTGATGGGCGCGCAGCTACGGGAAAGCCAGGGGGCATTCGCCCTTGCCAAGCCTGCCCGCGGCTGCGCATACTTATGAAAGCGCTTTCAGCCATTTCTGCACAGCGCGCGATGACCCCTGTTGCCGCCGGCACATCGCGCACCGAGACCGACCCCGCCGACCGGCTGCACGCCGGGCGGCACATCACCCCAGGACACACCGCCATGAAGACCCGCCGCTCGCCCCACTTGCTCAACGCCACGGCGCTGGCTGCTTCGCTCATGCTCGCCGCGTGCGGCGGCGGCACGGGCGAGCCGCCACCGCCCGCGCCCGGCGCGCCAGCGGACACCACCGGCCCCGTCGTGACCATTACCGACAGCGTGGCCGACGCCACCGCCACGGGAGACGTGACCTTCACCTTCGCCTTCAACGAGGACGTCGGCACCAGCTTCACGGCCGACGACGTGACCGTGACCGGGGGCACCAAGGGCACCTTCACGCGCGTCGGCGGCACGCGTGCCACGCTGGTGGTGAGCCCGACGCCGAACAGCACCGGCACGATCGTGCTCAGCGTGCCGGCCAAAGCCGCGCTCGACGCTCTGGGCAACGGCAACGTGCTCACCAGCTCCCAGCAGGCCTTCGAGACGGTGGTGCGCACGCAGATGTCGCTGCCGATCGGCTTCGACGTGGCCGACGTGGGTTATGGGCTGACCGGCTTCGGCGGTGCCGAAGACTCGAGCATCGTGGCCGACCCGACGAACGCCGCCAACAAGGTGGCCAAGGTGGTGCGCGCCGCGGGGGCGGAAAGCTACGCCGGCACGACCATCACCGACACGCGCAACGGCGTGCAACTGGGCTACGCGCCCAAGATCCCCTTCAACACCACCGACACCCGCATGTCGGTGCGCGTCTGGTCGCCCGACGCCGGCATCCCGGTGCGCCTGAAGGTCGAGGACAGCGCCGACCCGAACAAGTCGGTCGAGACCGAGGCCACCGTGACCACCGCGGCGGGCTGGCAGACCCTGACGTTCAATTTCGCCAACCAGGCGGCCGGCACCTCGGCGCTGAACCTGGCCTTCAACTACAACAAGGCGACGATCTTCTTCGACTTCGGCCGGCCCAAAGCCCAGGCGGTGTCCAAGACCTACTACTTCGACGACCTGATCTTCGTTCCCGGCGCAGCCGGCGGTGGTGGTGGTGGCGGCGGCGGCGTCTGCGGCACCACCGACCCGACCTGCGCACCGACGACCGCCATCCCGGCCGGCTCGACCGTGATCTACAGCGACGCGGCGGTGATCGCCGGCGTCGACACATTGCCCAACTGGGGCCAGAACCCCCCGGTGATCGGCAGCGAGCCCACCATCGCCGGCAACAAGTCGCTGAAGTACGTCTTCGGCGGCTCGGCGCTGTACCAGGGCATCGACTGGTCGGGCACGCCGCAGGACGTGTCGGGCAAGGCGACGCTGCACCTGGACTTCTTCTCGCCCGACATCACCAGCGTGAAGGTGTCGATCGTCAGCGGCGGCGCCAAGGAAAATGCCGTCACCAAGGCCGTGACGCCGGGCAACTGGAATGGCATCGACATCGACCTGGCGCAGTACACGGTGCCCGACAAGACCGCGATCATCCAGATCAAGCTCGAGCCGAACGTGGCCGGCACGCTGTACGTCGACAACATCTACTTCGGCAATGCGGCAGGCGGCGGCGGTGGCGGCACCGGCGCGCTGATGGCCTCGTTCGACGAAGCCCCGCCGCTGGCCTTCGTGGGCTTCGACGGCGGCGAAGGCAGCGCCATCGACGCAGCCCCGCCCGCGGGCGGGGCCACGGGCAAGGCACTGAAGATCCTGCGCTCGGGCGGCAAGGTGTGGGCCGGTGCCAAGGTCACGACGGCCGCGCCGATCTTCACCGCCACCGACAAGACCATCACGGCCAGGGTGTACTCGCCGGCCGCAGGCATCCCCATCGTGCTCAAGATGGAGGGCGCGGGCATCGCCTCGGCCGAGATCCAGGCCAGCCAGCAGGTGGTCGCGGGCTGGCAGACCTTGAGCTGGGTCATCACCGGCATCGACACCACGAAGAGCTACCCCGACGTCGTGTTCCTGCCCAACCTGGGCAAGCTGGCCCCGGCGGCGGGAGAGACCTACTTCGTCGACGACATCCGGTTCTCCGGCGCCCTGGCGCCGACCGGCGGCGGCGGTGGTGCCGGCGGCGAAATGGGCTCCGGCGGCGCGGTGACGATGTCCATCAGCACCGGCGACGCCAAGGGCATCTTCGCTGCCGGCGAAGCGATCTATGCGGGTGACTACATCGGCAGCCGCGACACGCTGGGCAACCTCGCGGCCTGGCCGGGCGGCCGCACCGACGGCGTGGTGGCCAACGGCAGCATCGGCTACTACAACGACACCCTGCTGAGCACCACGGCGCAGAAGCTGGACGAAAACGGCTGGATCGTCGGCACCTCGCTGGACCCCGGCGGCACGCCCAACTTCTTCCGCTACTTCGTGCTCACCGCACCCGCCTCGACCTTCGCGTCGTCCTACCTGGGCCTGTTCGCGAATGCGCCGAACAACGGCACCGTCGACGTCAGCGGCTATGCGAGCCTGAAGTTCAGGGCCTGGGGCCCGGCCGAGCAGTACCAGCAGTCGAACCTGAACCCGGTGCTGGAAGTCGTGCTGTCCGGGCCCAAGGTGACGGGCTGCACGGCCACGGGTTCGGGCGGCACCGAGATCAGCAAGACCTTCACGGCCAACCAGAAGATCGGCGCCGGCTCGGCCTACAAGATCGGCCTGACCAGCGGCTGGACGGTCAAGGGCGTGTGCGGCACCGACACCGCAGGCACGGCGGCCGCGGCGGTGCTGTCCAAGCTGTCGCGCGTGGCGGTCACGGTGCCGGCCAGCAGCTTCAACTTCGTCAATGCCAACCCGGGCGCGACGCCGTCGTGGTCCAGTGGCCTGAACCTGGGTCCGATCGGCTTCACGAACATCCCGTGAGGGATTGACCGCACGGGCGCCGCAAGGTGCCCGTCACGCAACGCCGCAGGGTCTTCGGGCCGTGCGGCGGTTGGCCTTTCGGGACTCGCGTCGAGGGCGCCAAGGGGCTCTGAGGCCGGCGGCGCCGCCTTGCAGTGCGCGGCGATGAAGGCCTCGTGCGTGGGCATGCCCACGCACCACCTGGCGCACGACCGACTTCACGTTGTCCAGCATCACGGACACCGCTGCGCTCGGCGTGCTGTCCACCATGGGGTGGTCGCTGCGCGGGTGGATGCCCTGGCCGATCATCACCTGCATCCAGGTGGTCTCGCCGAAGAGCTCTCCGCCGGTGCGCAGGACGCGGCCGTGGCTGCTCGAGCACCACGCGGCGGCGCGGGCCGTCAGGTATCTCTATCGTGCGGCAGGGGTTCCAGGACGGCGAGTCGTCGCGAGCCGTGGCGCGGTAGTGCAGGACGATGAAGTCGCGCACCTGCTCGAACTTGGCTGTCGACTGCCGGTTGTACTGGGCTCTACGACACCGCCTTCGCGGCGCTGGTGCGCCTGTACGGGCCCGCGGGGCGCAGCGTCATCACCGGCATCACGCTGCTGGGCGGATTTGCCAGCACCGTGGGCTGGCCGCTGACCGCCTGGCTTGAAGCCCACTGGGGTGGGTGCATGGCCTGTGGCAGCCGGGCGGCGCTGCACCTGTTGCTGGCGCTGCCCCTGCATGCGATGCTGCCGCGGGCGGCAAGCGTCGCGGCGCCCGCAACAGCACCCGGCCCCGGCACCGGCACTGGCTCCCGCAGAAGCGCCGGTGGCGCAGCGTACGCCCGGTGACCTCGCAGGTCAGCGCGCGCGAAGTGCTGCTGGCCGCCATCTTCGCGTGGATGAGCATCGTCAGCACCGGCTTGGCCACGCACCTGGCGGCCGTGCTGCAGGCCGCCGGCGCCACGCTGGCGGTGGCCGTCGCCACGGCGGCCCTGATGGACCCGGCACAGGGGGCGGCGCGGCGCGTCGAGCTGGGGCTGATGCGGCGCCGTTCACCGCTGCCGACGGCCCAGCGCCGTGGCGCTGGGCCATCCAGTGGCCGCGGCGCTGCTGTTCGTGCTGGGGCCGCAGGGGGCGCTGGCGCCGTGGCTGTTCGGGCTGGCGCCGGCGCGCTGGGGGCTCGCGGCGCTGGGGCTGTCGGTGGGGCTGGCGCTGGCCGCGTTCGCCGTCCACGCCATGACGGCGCCGCGCTGCCGCGGGCGGGTTCAGGCGATGATTGCGCCATGCAAACGCCGTTGCTCACCGATGCCACCCACGACCCGGCGCTGCGCAGCTGGGTCGAATCGGCCAACCGGCCAGGCTGCGACTACCCGGTGCAGAACCTGCCGCTGGGCCGCTTCCGGCCGGCCGCCGCCGAAGGCGCCGCAACGCCACCGCCGCGCGTGGGCGTGGCCATAGGCGACCAGGTGCTCGACCTCAAGCTGGCCTCGGCGCAGTGCCCGTGGGCTGAAGAGGTCTACCCGCTGCTCGCGCCCCTGGCCGCCGGCGACCTGGCGGCCTTCATGGCCATGGGCCGGCCGGCCTGGAAGGCCCTGCGCGCGGCGCTGTCGGCGGCGCTGGCCGAAGGCAGCGACCAGGGGCCCTTTCTCGAGCTCTGCCTCGTGCCGCAGGCCGGCCTGCAGATGCTGCTGCCCTGCACGGTGCGCGACTACAGCGACTTCTACATCGGCATCCACCACGCCACGGCCATCGGCCAGCTGCTGCGGCCCGACAACCCGCTGCTGCCCAACTACAAGTGGCTGCCCATCGGCTACCACGGCCGCGCCTCGTCCATTGGCCTGGGCGGCCCGGTGCGGCGCCCGCGCGGCCAGATACGGCTCGGTGCCGACAGCCCGCCGGTGTACGCCCCGACACGCCGGCTCGACTACGAGATGGAGCTGGGCCTGTGGGTCGGCGTGGGCAGCGAAGCCGGCGTGCCGGTGCCCATCGACACGGCCGAAGACCGCCTCTTCGGCGTCACGCTGCTCAACGACTGGTCGGCGCGCGACATGCAGTCCTGGGAGTACCAGCCGCTGGGGCCCTTCCTGTCCAAGAGTTTTGCCACCGCGGTGTCGCCCTGGGTGATCAGCTTCGAGGCGCTGGCGCCGTTCCGGCGGCCGATGCAGCGACCGCCGGGTGACCCGGCGCCGCTCGACTACCTGGACTCGGCCGCCAATCGCACCCACGGCGGCGTGAGCATCACGCTCGAGGTGTGGCTGCAGACGGCGCGCATGCGGGCTGAGCGCCTGCCGGCGGTGCGGCTGTCGCAGGCCGACATGGCCGAGGCCGCGTACTGGTCGCCGGCACAGCTGGTGGCCCACCACACCAGCAACGGCTGCAACCTGGCCACCGGCGATCTCTTGGGCACCGGCACGCTGTCGGGGCCGCGGGCGGGGCAGGGCGGCAGCCTGATGGAGCTGTCGCGCGGTGGCCGCGAGCCGCTGGTGCTGCCGGGCGGCGAGCAGCGCTGCTTTCTCGAAGACGGCGACACCGTGGCGCTGCGCGCCTATTGCGCGGCCCCGGGCGCGGTGCGCATCGGGCTGGGGGCGCTGGCCGGCACGGTGGTCGGCGCCTGAGCCTGTCTGGCCAACCCGGCCTGTGTGCCCGGTCCGGCGTGACGGCTGAAATGCGCCGCCGGCGCCCCGCTTATGCGCACTTGGTGGTGCCGTGGGCTGCGCACAATCGGCAACGATGAGGGACGACCTGCGTCTGGCCGCCGTGGCCGCCCGCGTGGTGGCCTGGCACAACCGCCACCCGCTGGCGCGCCGCATTGCCGCCGCCCACGTACACGCCGTGGGCTATGTCGGTCTGCCCTTCGTGGGCGAGGCCGGCAGCGCCGTGCCGCCGTCGCCGCTGCCCACCCTGGCCGAGGTGGTGGCCAGCGACGACGCGGGCATGGTCGACCTCACGTCGCTCGAGGCCGGCGCTGGCGAAGAAGCCGCCCTCGAGACCGGCAGCCTGCGCGAGCGGGCCCAGGCGCGGGCGCGCCAGCAGGCATCCGCCGCTGCCTGGCCGCCGTCGCCCGCGGGCGCGGCCCAAGCAGCGCCGGCTGGCGACGAGGGACCGGTACCGCCCCTGTCGTCGCTGCAACCCGACTTCAGCGAAGTGTTCATCGACACCCTGCCGCCGCGCCGCGTGGCCCGCTTCGCCGCCCGCGTGGGGCAGGTGCTGTCGCGGCCACCCAACGACGGCCCGGTGCGCCAGGTAGCCGCCGAGGGCGCCCACCCGGGCCGGCAGCCGGCGCGCGTCTACCTGTTGACGGCCGTCATCGAGACCGGCACGCGCAAGAGCCGCGTGCTGCTGGGCGCCGGTCTGTCCGCGCCCGTGCTGGGCGCGCGCGTGCTGGACACGCCCCGACTGGCCGGCGTGGCGGGGCTTACGGCGCTGCTGGTCGGCGCGCCGGCCTGGTGGCTGAGGCCTGTGGCCACGCCGCCGGTGCCGGGTCCGCTGGAGGCCGTCGCGGCGTCCTCGGCCGCGGCCGCTGCTTCTGGAGTTGCTTCTGAAGTTGTTACTGAAGTTGCTTCTGAAGTTGCTTCTGCAGTTGCTTCTGAAGTTGCTTCTGGATTTGCATCAGCCGCTGGCGCCACTGCCGCGGCAGCGACGGCTGCACCGGCCGCCGTGTCGGCCCCGACGGTCGCGCCCCCTGCAGCCGCCGCTGCACCTTCATCACCCGCTTCCGTGGCGCCGCGCGCACCGTCCCTGGGGTCGCTGATCAGCGAAGAGGACAAGGCGCTGGCGCGCCAGGCCCGCCAGACGATTGACGCGGCGCGGGCGGCTGCGGCGGCGTCGGCCGCCGCAAAGGCCCAGGCCGCGGCGTCTGCTGCCAGTGCGGTGCCCGAGCCCCCGCCCGAACTGCCGTTCAAGCGCCGGCGCCGGCCCGCCCCCGCGGTACCGGCTGCCTCGGCGGCATCGGCCGCCCCCGAAGCCCCGCCGGCGCGGCCCGCCGCGCCGGCGACCCGCCCGCTGCCGCGCGGCGCCACGGCGACGGTCTTCGCGCTGTCCACGCGCCCGCTGCGCACACGCGCCGAGGCCGAGCAGGTGCAGGTCGCGATGCGCTCGCTGCTGCGCACCCTCGGCAGCGGCGAGATGCAGGTCGACGTGCTGCCCCAGCGCGACGACTGGCGTGTCGTGGCGCTGCCCTTCGCGAGCCACGCCGACGCCGAAAGGGCGCGCGCCCTGCTGGTGTCGCGCGGCATGCGCGTCGTCGTCGTCGACTTCTAGCGGCGCGACGTCTGTCGGCGGCGGCCGCGCCCTGCGGGGCCGCCGGCTCTGCGCCCAGTTGCCGCGCGCGACGCGAAAAACCAACGCCTGCTCGGCGCCGCGCCCCTTGTCGTCGGCCGCGCGCAGCATCAGGCGGTGCGTGCCCTGCGGCATCTGCGCGCGTCCCGCGACCATGCCGTCCTCGCTGAGCCGGGCATGGGCCTGCAGGCGATCGTTGAGATCGATCATCAGCACGCCGTAGAGCACGCAAGAGCTGTCGGGCACGATGCGCGCGTTTCACGCCGGGCCTCGGCCGCGGTGACGAGTTCCAAGCCTGCGCGTCGGCGCCTGCCTGCGCGCCGGCGGCCCGCGATTGCCCGGCCAGGAACCACAGCCCGCCGGGCAGTGTGCCGGCCAGTGCGCCGTGCATCAGCCTGCGCCGCGGCTCGGGCGGCTCGCAGCGGGCGTCATCGGGATCGTGCATGACAGTGTCCTCCTTGGGCATCGATGGGTCGTGCCGGCCATCGCGGCGACCGCGGCCCGTTCACTCGGTGTCGAACTGCGCCGCGTTGCGGCCCTTCACGCCGGCGTAGAAGGCCTTGATCACCGCCATGTCGGCATCGACGTCGCCGGTGGGCATGAACAGCGGCTCCAGGCCGCTGACCTTGCGCTCGAAATCCATGTCGGCCAGGACGAAGGGCACCCTGGCCTCCAGCGCTATGAAGTAGAAGCCGGCTTTCCACTGCCGCGTCTTGCCGCGTGTGCCCTCGGCCGGCACCACCAGTTGCACCGGGCCGTCGGCGGCCGCCAGGGCCGCGGCCGACGAGGCCACGACGTTGCCGCTCCTGCGGCGGTCGATGGGGATGCCGCCCAGCCAGCACATCAGCGCGCCGAACGGAAAACCGAACCAGCCGTGCTGGCCTATCCAGTAGACGTTCAGCCGCAGCGCAAAGGCCACCATCAGCGTGTAGGGCAGGTTCCAGTTGCTGGTATGCGGCGCGGCGATCAGCACGCACTCTCGAGCCTGCCGGCGGCAGCTCGCCCTCGACCATCCAGCCGTTGAGGTGCAGGTAGCCGCGTGACGCAGCCCGCAGCAGCGTGTTGAGCACCGGGGTGTCGAAGATCGTGTGGTGCATGGGGCGGCGGCGCGAACGCAATCCGGTGGCGGCGCAGCCGATTGTCGCCCCCGGCTGCCGGTCACAATGCGGCCCAGGAGGAACCCCCATGGCATCCGGCAAGATCCTCGTCGCCCAGGGCGGCGGCCCCACCGCGGTCATCAACCAGTCGCTCGTCGGTGTCGTGCTCGAGGCGCGGCGCCACCATGGCATACAGCGCGTCTACGGCGCGCGCCACGGCGTGCGCGGCATCGTCAACGAGGACTTCGTCGACCTCACCCAGGAGACCAGCCACAACCTCGAGCTGGTCGCCGGCACGCCGGCGGCGGCGCTGGGCAGCACGCGCGACAAGCCCGACCTGGCCTACTGCCACGAGATGTTCGAGGTGCTCAGGGCGCATCGGATCGAGCACTTCTTCAACATCGGCGGCAACGACTCGTCCGACACCATACGCATCATCGCCGAAGAGGCCGCCAAGGCCGGCTACCCGCTGCGCTGCATCCACATTCCCAAGACCATAGACAACGACCTCGTGCTCAACGACCACACGCCCGGTTTCCCGAGCGCGGCGCGGTTCGTGGCCCAGGCCTTTGCCGGCGCCAACCTCGACAACGCCGCGCTGCCCGGCGTCTACGTGGGCGTGGTGATGGGGCGGCACGCCGGCTTCCTCACCGCCGCCAGCGCCTTGGGCAAGAAGTTCCCCGACGACGGCCCGCACCTGATCTACCTGCCCGAGCGCGTGTTCGACACCGCGCGTTTCCTGGCCGACGTGAAGGCCACCTTCGACAAGTACGGCCGCTGCGTCGTGGCCGTCAGCGAAGGCGTGCACGACGACGCCGGCCGGCCGATGCTGGAAGTGCTGGCCAAGGACCTGCAGGGTGCGCTGGAACGCGACGCCCACGGCAACGTGCAGCTCAGCGGCAGCGGCGCGCTGGCCGACTTGCTGTGCGAAGAGATCAAGAGCAAGCTGAACATCAAGCGCGTGCGCGGCGACACCTTCGGCTACCTGCAGCGCAGCTTCGTCGGCTGCGTCAGCGACGTCGACCAGCGCGAGGCGCGCGAGGTCGGCGAAAAGGCGGTGCAGTTCGCGATGTGGGGCGGCATGAACGGCTCGGTGGCCATCAAGCGCACCGGCTTCTATTCCGTCGACTACGAACTGCTGCCGCTGGAAGCCGTGGCCGGCAAGACACGCACGATGGAAGACCACTTCATCAGCGAGAGCGGCACCGATGTGACCGATGCCTTCAGGCTCTACCTGCGCCCGCTGCTGGGCTCGGGCATGCCCGATGCCTTCCGGTTGCGGCCGGCGGCGGTGCCGAAAGTGCTGAGGCGCGGTGCCGGTGCCGGTGCCTAAAGCCGGGGCGTGCGAAGCGCGTGCCGCCGCTGCGGCGGGCGAGGAAGATCGCGCACCCTATCCGCAGCACCCCACACCCGGCGCCGCCGCGCTGCTGCGCGTGATGATCGAGCAGGACGGTTCGATGACCCACCTTTGCGAGGCGCTGTCCGCCGCGCCCGTGCAGCTGCGGCTGCGCCACCAGCGCGTGACGGACGAGGTGCCGGCCGAGGTGCGCGCACTGCTGCCCGGCGCAGCTTTCATCGAGCGTGTCACCTCGCTGGTGGCCGCCGGCCGGGTGCTGACGGACAACCTGGTCTACGTGGCGCTGGAAGGGCTGGACCCGGCCCTGCAGGGCGCGCTGCAGACGGGCCATCGGCCCATCGGCCACCTGATGGACGGCCGCCCGTACCGCCGCGACGTGGTGCAGGTGGGCGCCGAGGTGCTGCAACGTCTGTGGGCCACCGTCGGCACGCCCGACCCGACAGGACTGCGCTGTTACACGATGCGCACGCCCGAGGGCTCGGCGATGCTGGTCTGCGAAGCGCTGCGCGGCGGGCTCTACGACGCCGCCTGCCGTGCCGGCGCGCCCGCGCACGCTGCGCCGCGGCGCCGCTGCGCCCCTGAGGCACGCCCGCCGCCCGGCGCTGCGTGACGCTGGCCGCGGTCGGCCAGCCCCCTTCCGGCCCGCCCCGTTCTTCGATGTGAGCATTCCGTGAGGACAGGCGGCGCGCCGGGCGTCAACATGCGACCATGCTGATGACACCGCCCCGCCTGCTGGTCATCGAGGACGAACAGGACATCGCGGCCCTGTTGCGCCTGCACCTGAGCGACCTGCCGGCCCGCGTCGACCTGGCCGCCGTCGCTGCCGCTGCTCGGCGACGACCCACGTCGGCCTGGCGCCCGCAACGTGGTCTCGGTCGAGGGCTTGTCCTGAGACGGGCGCATGAGCGGCTATCTCTACGTCGTGCTGCAGGGGCAGACGCAGCAGGCCGTGGCGGCGGCGGTGGCGCAGTCCGGCGCCTGGCGCGAATTGCTGCTCGCCGCCCTGGCCGTCACGGCCAGCGCCGCGCTCGTGCTGGTGATGGTGATGCAGACGCTGACGCGGCCGCTGCGCCGCCTGACCGACGCGGTGCGTGCCTTCCATGCCGAGCTGCCGACAGCGGGCGGCGCGGGCGAAACCCGTGGCGACGAGGTCGACGCGCTGCGCGAGGCGACGCGCGCGATGCAGGAGCGCATCGCCCAGCAGTTGCGGCACCTGGAAGACAAGGACAGACTGCGCCGCGAGCTTGTCAGCAACATCTCGCGCGACCTGCACACGCCGCCGGCCAATGTGCAGGGTCATGTCGAGACCTTGCTGCTGGCCGACGACCGGCTCGACGCCGCAGCGCGCCGCCAGCACCTGCAGACCGCGCTGCGCCACCTGCAGCGGCTGCACCGGCGCACTGCCGTCCTGTTCGAACTCTCGAAGCTCGACGTTGACGGCGTGGCCCCACGCATCGAAGCCTTCCGGCTCGGCGAGCTGCTCCAGGACGTGGTGCAGGACGGTCAGCTCGCGGCGCAGGAGCGCGGTGTCATGCTGTCGCTGGCGGCGGGCACCGAGCTGCAGGCCTGCGTGCGTGCCGACATCGGCCTCATCGAACGCGTGCTGCAGAACCTGGTGGACAACGCGCTCGCCCACACGCCGCGCGGCGGCGCGGTGACGCTGGCGGCGGAACGCGACGCATCGGGCGAGGCGCTGCGGGTGACCGTGATCGACAGCGGCAGCGGCATCGCGCGCGAGCACCTACCCCACATCTTCGAGCGCTACGGGCGCGCTGACGACGCGCCGAGCTCGGCCGGCCAGGGCGCCAGCGCCGGCCTGGGGCTGGCCATCGTCAAGCGCATCCTCGACCTGCACGGCAGCCCGGTGCGCGTGCACAGCGACCCGGCGCGCGGCACCTGCTTCGAATTCAGCCTGCCGCAGGCAGCCTGAGCGCCAAGGCGAAGGTTCAAGGTCGCGGACAGCAAGGCTCCACCGATCGGTGAGGATTTCGTGAGGCATCGCGCACTTGTCGCTGGCCCACTGAAGTCCCGCCGAAAGGCAAGACCCGAGGAGCATCGCATGAGCACTTCCCTGAAAACGCTGACCCGCCGCCTGTTGCTGGCCGGGCTGGCGGCCGTGGCGCTGGGCGCGCAGGCCGACCAGAGGCGCTGGACCTACGAGGTCACCGTCACCAACGTCACCTACAACCAGCGCTTCACGCCGCTGCTGGTGGCCACGCACCAGCCGGCCATCCGCTATTTCACGTTGGGCCAGCCGGCCCTGCCGCAGCTCGCCATGCTGGCCGAGGACGGCAACGTGGCACCGCTGCGGGCGGTGCTCGACGGCAGCCCGCTCGTGCACGCCACCGTGGCGGGCGACGGCCTGCTCGAGCCGGGCAAGTCGGTGACCATCCCCATCCAGGGCAACCCCTGGCGTGACCGGCTCAGCCTGGCGGCGATGCTGATCCCGACCAACGGCGCCTTCGTGGCGCTGAACGCGGTGCAGCTGCCTGA
>PNKD01000023.1 GCA_013822265.1 Leptothrix sp. (in: b-proteobacteria) | reverse complement strand
ATCGGGTTTTTCCTCGGCCAGGCGGCGCAGCGCCTCTTCGCCGTTCTCTGCGGTTCGCACGGCATAGCCGTGCTTGGTCAGCAACGACGACAGATGGTGCAGCTCTGTCTTCGAGTCGTCGACGACCAGGATCTTGTGGATCGGCATCGGGGGTCCTTGGGTAGTGCCCGGCGTCAGGCCGGACCGCGACGGTAGGCGTCGACGGCACGCAGCAGCTGTTCTTTGGTGAAGGGCTTGGTGAGGTAGTCCTCGGAGCCGACCATGCGCCCGCGCGCCTTGTCGAAGAGCCCGTCCTTGCTCGACAGCATGATCACCGGGACATGCGTGAAACGTGGGTTGCGCTTGATGATGGCGCAGGTCTGGTAACCGTCGAGCCGTGGCATCAGGATGTCGCAGAAGATGAGCTCGGGCAGGTGGTCGTTGACCTTGGCCAGCGCGTCGAAGCCGTCCTCGGCAAGCACGACCTCGTGGCCGCCCTGGCGCAGGAATATCTCGGCACTGCGCCGGATGGTGTTGCTGTCATCGATGACGAGCACCTTGGCGCCCACCGCCTCGGTGGCCGGCTCCGTCGCGCCCGCGTCAGGCCCCAGTATCTCCAAGCACTGTTCTCCTCAAGCCCTCTGCCGATGCGGGCCACGGCCCGCGAACCGCAGCTTCAGATCTGGACCAGCTCGAAATCTTCCTTGCGAGCGCCGCATTCAGGGCAGGTCCAGTTCATTGACACATCAGCCCAGGCGGTGCCGGGCGGAATGCCATGCTCCGGATCGCCATCGGCTTCGCTATAGATCCAGCCGCAAATCAGGCACATCCAGGTACGCGGTTCACTCACGATCAGACTGTCACCTCACTACAATGGACGCGGATTGTAGCCACGCAATTCCAGCGTTTTACGAGGAATTGTGAGGACCTACATCTCCTTCCTCAGACTTCGCTGGAGGTTCGGCGGCAACGTCCATTCCTCCACGATCCCACCGCGATTCTCGCGCGCTCAGGCCGATTGCCCATGACCCCCGAACCCCTGCCGGCCAACGCCACCGACGACCCCGCCACCGAGCCGCCTCCGCCGGCCTGCGTGATGTGCTTCAACGCCAGCGACCCCAGTGGCGCCGGCGGCATGGCCGGCGACGTGGCGACCATCGCCGCGATGGGCGCGCACGCCCTGCCGGTAGTCACCAGCATCGTGATGCGTGACACCGCCGACACCTTCGACCAGCACGAGATCGATGCCGACGCCGTGGCCGAGCAGGCGCGCACGATTCTCGAGGACATCACCATCGCGGGCTGGAAGGTCGGCTTCCTGGGCAACGCCGACAACGTCTCGGCGGTGGCCGAGGTGCTGAGTGACTACACCGAGATCCCGCTCGTGTCCTACCTGCCCAACCTGAGCTGGATGGAGGAAGACGCGCTGCAGACCTACCTCGACGCCTTCCGCGAGCTCATCCTGCCGGCGTCGGAGGTGCTGGTGGGCAGCCACAAGACGCTGCAGGACTTCCTGCTGCCCGACTGGGACAGCGAGCGCCCGCCGTCGGCGCGCGAGCTGGCCGTGGCGGCCGGCGAGCACGGCACGCGCTACGTGCTCGTCACCGGCATCATGCTGGCGCCCAAGTCCGGCGCCAAGTCCGCCGCCAGTGGCGGCCCCGAGCAGTTCATAGACAACGTGCTGGCCTCGCCGCAGGGCGCGATCACGGGCGAGAAGTTCGAGCGCTTCGACACCGCCTTCATGGGCGCCGGCGACACGCTGTCGGCCGCGCTGGCCTCGCTGCTGGCCGCCGGCAGCGAACTGCAGCCCGCCGTCGGCGAGGCGCTGAGCTTCCTCGACCAGAGCCTGGACGCGGGCTTCCGCCCCGGCATGGGCCACATCGTGCCCGACCGTTTCTTCTGGGCGCTGCCGCTGCCCGAGGAGGGCGAAGACGGCGAAGGCCTGGAGATGCCCGAACCCGAAGACCCCAAGGGCAGCGGCTCGCCGCGCCGGGTACATTGAGCCCCCGAGGGGGCCGTCCGCCAGCGGCCCGGCGAAGCCGGTTCCGCGGCGGGAAGCTTGATCAAGAAGACCTCTGATGGCCACCAACGAAGAACTCTTTGCCCGCGCGCAGCGCGTCATTCCCGGTGGCGTGAATTCGCCGGTGCGCGCGTTTCGCGCCGTCGGCGGCACGCCGCGTTTCATCCAGCGCGCGCAGGGCGCCTACATCTGGGACGCCGAGGGCCAGCGCTACATCGACTACATCGGCAGCTGGGGACCCATGATCCTCGGCCACGGCCACCCGGCGGTGCTCGAGGCGGTGCAGAAGGCGGCGCTCGACGGCTTCAGCTTCGGCGCGCCGACGCAGCGCGAGATCGAACTGGCCGAGGCCATCATCGCGCTGGTGCCCAGCGTCGAGCAGGTGCGGCTGGTGAGCAGCGGCACCGAGGCCGGCATGAGCGCGCTGCGCCTGGCGCGCGGTGCCACCGGGCGCAGCAAGATCGTCAAGTTCGAGGGCTGCTACCACGGCCACGCCGACGCGCTGCTGGTCAAGGCCGGCTCGGGCCTGGCCACCTTCGGCCACCCCACCAGCGCCGGCGTGCCGGCCGATGTCGTCAAGCACACGCTGGTGCTCGAGTACAACAACCTGGCGCAGATCGAGGCCACCTTCGCCGAGCAGGGCCGCGAGATCGCCTGCGTGATGCTCGAGCCCATCGCCGGCAACATGAACTTCGTGCGCGCCTCGGTTCCCTTCATGAGCCGGCTGCGCGAGTTGTGCACGCAACACGGGGCGCTGCTGGTGTTCGACGAGGTGATGACGGGGTTCCGCGTCGCGCTGGGCGGCGCGCAGGCGGTCTACGCGCAGCTCATCCCCGGCTTCAGGCCCGACATGACGGTGATGGGCAAGGTCATCGGTGGCGGCATGCCGCTGGCGGCCTTCGGCGGCACCAAGGACGTGATGAGCCAGCTGGCACCGCTGGGCCCGGTCTACCAGGCCGGCACGCTCAGCGGCAACCCGGTGGCCACGGCCTGCGGGCTGGCGACGCTGAAGGAAATCGGCAAGCCGGGTTTCTTCGACGCCCTGTCGGCACGCACGCAGTCGCTGGTGGCCGGGCTGGAAGGCGCGGCGCGCGAGGCCGGCGTGCCGCTGGTCGGCGACAGCCAGGGCGGCATGTTCGGTTTCTTCTTCGCCGACGGGCTGCCGCAGAACTACGGCGTCGTGATGGCCACCGACAAGGAACGCTTCAACCGCTTCTTCCACGCCATGCTGCAGCGCGGCGTCTACCTGGCGCCGGCGCTGTACGAGGCCGGTTTCGTCAGCGCCGCGCACAGCGCCGAAGACATCGCCGCCACCGTGCAGGCCGCGCGCGAGGCGCTGCAGGCCTGAAGCCAGGGCCGCGGGCGCCATGACTGCGCGCCAACACCAGCCCACCGCCTCTGCAGCCCCAGCTGCTCGTGCACTGGCCTGCGGCAACTGCGGCCAGGCCATGCAGGCGCTGGCGCTGGCCGGGCACTACGGCCGCACGGTCGAGATCGACCTCTGCGCCGGCTGCCACCTGGTGTGGTTCGACCTCATCGAGGCTGCCGGCCTCGGCGGCCAGGGGCTGCTGGCGCTGGTCGGCGCGATGGCGGCGGCGCAGTCCCTGGCCCACACGCCACTGCGGCCTGCCCTGCGCTGCGCGCGCTGCCATGGCGCGCTGCGCACCGTGCACAACCCATCGCGCTGGGGCCGCTCGCTGCAGCTCGAATGCGTGCAGCGCCACGGCGCCTGGCAGTCCTTCGCGCAATTCCTGTCGCAGAAGGGCTTGGTGCGGGCGATGTCGTCGGCCGACCGCGCCCGCGCGCTGCAGCGCGACGGCGCGCTGCACTGCGTGAACTGCGGCGGCGCGGTCGGCGCCGGCGACGCGGCCTGCCCCTGGTGCACCTCGGTGCCGTCGGTGGTCGACGTGGCGCGGCTGGCGCGTGCGCTCGACCCCGAGGGCGCCCTCGGCGAGCAGGCCGTGCACCGCCGCCGCAGCGAGGCCGGTGCGCTGAACTGCGCGGCCTGCGGCGCCGCCCAGGCCACCGATGCCGCCTGGCTGTGCCCCGCCTGCGGCGCCACGCTCACCGCCCCCGGGCTGGCCGAGGCGCACCGCAGCGTCAGCGCGCTGGCGCCGGCACTCGCCGCCCACGCCCGCAAACCCGCGCCGCATGTCGTGAAGGCGCGGCTGGCGCTGCAGCAGCCGGCGCTCGACCGCCAGCGCAGCCGCGCTGCCGACATGCAGCGTGAGGCCGATGCCCAGAGGGGTGGCCATGCCCCCACGGGCCGCGAGGTCGACGCCGCGCGGGCCTCGTGGCTGCTGGACCTGGCGGGAAGCATCGTCCGCACGACCATAGACACGCTGCGGCGGATCTTCGGGCGCTGACCGGCCGGCGCAGCGCCTTGACCAGGCTTGCCGCCGCGGAACCGGCTTCGCCGGGCCGCTGGAGGAGGGCCCCGTGGGGGTAGCAAGCGCGAGCGAGCTTGGGGGCCCGATGTCAGGCCGGCGACGAACGCAGGCCGTAGGCCTTGCCGGCGACGAACAGGTACTCGACGCGCAGCACGGCATCGCCCTTCTCGCCGTTGAACGTGAAACCCAGCATCGCCGCCGTGTCGCCATTGCGGATTTCGGGCACGGCCCAGGCGTTCAGGCGCGACAGCGGCGCCAGCTCGATCTGCCAGCGGCGGTCCTTGCGCGTGGGCAACTGTGCGGCCTTCAGCCGCGCCGCGCCGTCGACGCCGGCCGTCTGGGCCGGCAGCGTGCGAGTGGCCAGGTTGGCCGGCAGCCGCAGGTCGGCCGGCATCTCCAGCTCCATCTCGGCGTGCGCGTTGGCCCAGCGCAATCAGGAAGGCCCGATTGCCCAGCGTGTCGCCGGGATGGGCGGCAAACAGCAGCAGCCCGCTGGCCGCCACCAGGGCAAAGCCGCACAGCGTGACCGGCGGCGCCAGCCGCGCCAGCGCCTGCGGCGACAGCGTCGGCGCGGCGCCCCAGACCCGCAGCTCGACCACCACCAAGGCGCCCAGCAGCAGCGCGATGCCGGCCAGGTGCACGACCTCCAGCGCCGGGTAGGCCCAGGAACTGCCAGCCAGCCACGGAATGCCCTCGAAACGCGGCCAGGTCATCGCCGGCCGCCCTGCCGCCCGAACCTAGAATGAATTTCATGCACCTTCACATTCTCGGCATCTGCGGCACCTTCATGGGCGGCCTGGCCGCATTGGCCCGCGAAGCCGGCCACCGCGTCACCGGCTGCGACGCCAGCGTCTACCCGCCGATGAGCGACCAGCTGCGTGCACTGGGCATCGAGCTCATCGAAGGTTACGGCGCCGAGCAACTGGCGCTGGCGCCCGATGTCTTCGTCATCGGCAACGTCGTGACCCGCGGCAACCCGCTGATGGAAGCGCTGCTCGACGCCGGCGCGGCCTACACCAGCGGCCCGCAGTGGCTGGCCGAGCACGTGCTGCGCGGCCGCCATGTGCTGGCCGTGGCCGGCACACACGGCAAGACCAGCACCACGGCCATGCTGGCCTGGGTGCTCGAGCAGGCCGGGCTGCAGCCGGGCTTCCTGGTCGGCGGCGTGCCGCTGAACTTCGGCGTCTCGGCGCGATTGGGCCGGGCCGGGGCCGGCGCGCCCTTCGTCATCGAGGCCGACGAGTACGACACCGCGCTGTTCGACAAGCGCAGCAAGTTCGTGCACTACCGGCCGCGCACCGCGGTGCTGAACAACCTCGAGCACGACCACGCCGACATCTTCCCCGACCTGGCGGCCATCGAGACGCAGTTCCACCATCTCGTGCGCACCGTGCCTTCGAGCGGGCGTCTGGTGGTCAACGCGCGCGACGAGGCGCTCAAGCGCGTGCTGGCGCGCGGCTGCTGGAGCGAGGTGCAGCGCTTCGGCACCAGGCGCGAGGAACCCGGCGGTCTGTGCGCACGCGGCGAACCGCAGGCCTTCGACGTGCTGCGCGGCAGCCTGAAGCTGGGCCGCGTCGAGTGGCCGCTGCTGGGCGAGCACAACCAGATGAACGCGCTGGCTGCCATCGGTGCCGCCGAACACGTGGGTGTGGCGCCCGAAGCCGCCTGCGCGGCGCTGGGCAGCTTCCAGAACGTGCGCCGGCGGCTCGAGCTGCGCGGCAGCGTGGCCATGGCGGGCGGCGCGGTGAAGGTCTACGACGACTTCGCCCACCACCCCACCGCGATGCGCACCACGGTCGACGGCCTGCGCCGCAAGGTCGGCCATGCCGAGCGCATCCTGGCCGTCTTCGAACCGCGCTCCAACACCATGAAGCTGGGCGCGATGAAGGCCCAGCTGCCCTGGGCGCTCGAAGAAGCCGACCTCAGCTTCTGCCTGCAGGGCGACTACGGCTGGAGCGCGGCCGAGGCGCTGGCACCCCTGGGCGGCAGCGCGGTCGTCGAGCCAAGCGTCGAGACGCTGGTGGCCGCGATCGTGCGCGCCGCCCGACCGGGCGACCACCTGCTGTGCATGAGCAACGGCGGTTTCGGCGGCATCCACGACAAGCTGCTGGCGGCGCTGGCCGCGCGTTGATCGCAGGTCTATCGAACGCGGGCCGACGCACTATCGGCCGGCCCGGGCTCGGCCGGCCCGGGCCTGTCGAGCGCGCTCAACCTCGGCCGCTGCGCCGCGATCAGACTGCCGCGGAAACTGAGCCTGCGCACCGCGCTCCTCGGCGGTGCGGGGCAGCGACGCCCTGAGCACCCCGCGCGCCAGGCCCCGGACCCGACACCCTGGCCGCCACCGCCGCGCACAACTGCCCCGTCACCGTCACCGACCCCGACTGGGTGCCGATCATGAAACGCGCCGCCGCCATCGTCACCGACCACGGCGGGCGCACCTCGCATGCCGCCGCCGTCAGCGGCGAGCGCGGCCGGCCCGCGGTGATGGGCACCGGCGACGCCACCGCCACGCTGCAAGAGGGCCAGGAGGTCACGGTGTCGTGTGCCGAAGGCGAGCGGGGCCATGTCTACGCGGGCCGCCTCGAGTTCGAGGCCACGCAACTCGACATCGGCCGCATCCCCGCCACCCGCCGCAGGTGATGCCGATCCAGGCCGACCCCGCCAGCGCGCTGCGCTGGCGGCGCCTGCGACGGGGTGAACGAGACTGCCGGCGGCCGCCCGGGCGCGGGCCGCCTCAGCTGCGCTGCAGCGTGGCGCGCAAGGCCTCGGTCACCAGCGCCAGCGCGTCTTCGAGGTGGGCACGGTTCTCCACCGCCATGCCGCCCTTCCTGCCCAGCGCGGCGCGCAGCTGGCCCTGCAGCGCCGTGGCGTGCAGTCGGGCCAGACTCACGGCGTCGGCCGGCAGCGTGGGCATGGGCCGGGTCAGCAGGCCCTGCAGGCGCTTGAGGTGCTCGCGCTGCAAGCTGCGCCTCAGGCTGTCGATCTCCTTGCCGCTCTTGAGCTCGCTCCACACCGCGCCTTGCAGCGTGCCGTAGAGCTCGTTGAGCGAGATCGCGTTCCTGCGCTGCGCCTCGGGCAGGTAGTTCGGCAGCTCCAGCAGCCGCCCGGCGGTGCCGGGGCTCAGCAGGCGGTCCAGCGCCTGCGTCTGCAGCGTCAGCACGGCCTGCGGCACCGACAACGGCCCCGGCCGGATGAACTCGATGTAGTCGGGCTGCAGCGTCTGCAGGAACTCGGGCTTGAAGCTGAAGCTGTCGTTGCTGAAGATCTCCTGCGTCAGGAAGCTCAGCGCGGCGCGCTGCATCGCCGGCTCGACCGGGCGGAAGGCCGGCTTGCCGGTGCCCGGCAGGTCGCGCTCGGTGTGCATGCCGCCGACGTACTTGGCCGCGATGGCCGGCAGCGGTGCCACCTGGCGGAAGCCCGCCAGCACGCTGCGGCGTGCGCGCTCGGGGTCGTCGCCGGCCTTGGGCTGGCGCGCCTGCACGCGTGTCCACAGTTCCTTGCTCAGCGCCAGCCGGCGCTGCGCGTAGGCCAGCGGGTTGTCGCCGAGGTCGAAGACGTTGACCAGCGGGTCCAGGCCGTCGCCCTGGTTGTCGCCGTCGTCGGCGAAGACCAGCGCCTTGTCGCTGCGGCTGCGCTCGACGATGGCGGCCAGCTGCTCGGGCTTGGCCGGGTCGACCGGCTTGTAGCCGTACTCGATGGCCCAGTAGTCGTAGGCGCCCAGCGTGGTCATGTTGAGCTGCCGCTTGGGTTCGCCTTGCAGCGGCAGGTTGAAGGCGTTGTAGTCCATCACCGAGCCGCTGATGCTGCGGCCCGTGCCCTTCTCGATGGCGCGCAGCTCGTCGCGCGAGACCGTGGTGCTGGACTTGAAGTTGTGGCGCAGACCCAGCGTGTGGCCCACTTCGTGGGTGATGACGTCCTTGATGTAGTTCTGCACGAACTCTTCGGTCTCGGGGCTGTCGGGGTCGAGCTCGCCGCGCGCCTCCAGCAAGTCGAGCGCGAAGCTCATCTCGTTGGCGCCGTCCTGGGCGTAGGTGCAGGCGTCAGTGCCCTGCAGCGCATCGAGACCGGCGCGCCAGGCCGGGCGCTGCGTCGAGCCCAGGGGCACGCCGTCGGCCGCATGGAGATCGTCACGCGCCTGGCGCCGCGCGCCGCGCCCGAAGACATCGGCCATGCGGATGTCGGCGTCGAGGATCTCGCCGGTGCGCGGGTCGGAGTGGCTGGGGCCCTGGGCAAAACCGACGTCGGCGCCGACGAACCAGCGGATCGAGGCGTGCCCGGCGTCCATGAGGTCGAACTTGGCGTCGTCGGGCTGCTGCCTGGCAACCACCGCGTTCTTGTAGCCGATGCGCTCGAAGGCCTTGTTCCATTCGACGATGCCGGCTTCCACCGCCTTGCGGTAGCGCACCGGGATGTTGCGGTCCATCCAGAAGGTGATGGGCGCAACGGGCTCACTGAGCGCGGCCTGGGGGTCCTTCTTCTCGAGGCGCCAGCGCTTGATGTTGTGCACCTTGGGGTTGGCGCGAAAGTCGTTGGACAGGTCGGTGTAGCTGTCGGTGAAGTAGCCCACGCGCGGGTCGGCGGCGCGCGGCGTCATGGGCGCGGCAGGCAGCTCGCGGAAGTTGTAGACATAACCGATGAAGAAGCTGCGCGCATCGGGCGGCGTGGCCGGCGGCGGCGGCGTCAGCGGCGGCGGCGCGCCGGGCGACAACAGCGGCCGCGCCGGGATGCGCGGCACGGCGTAGTGCACCTTGGCGGCCAGCGTCGTCAGGCCGGCCTCGGCACGCACGTCCTCGAAGAAGCTGTTGGCGCGGTCGGGCGAATAGGGCATGCGGAAGGCGGTCTCCAGCATGGTGCTGTAGCCGGCCAGGTCACCGAGCAGGAAACCCGCGTCGATGAGCACCGACTTGCGCTCGGGGTGGGCGGCACTGGCCACCGCGGTGGCGCCGATCAGGCTGTCGCTGAAGGCCTGGCCCACCGAGCGGCCCGAGGCCGGGTCGTTCGGCGCGCGAAAGGCCAGCTGCTGCGCCACGATCTGCACCTGGTTGCCGATCTTGCGGAACTCGACCATCCAGCGCGGGCCCATCTGGCTGGCGTAGAGGCCGCGCTCGCCCACCGATTCAGCGACGTTGATGCTCATCAGCATCGGCTTGCCGATGCGCTCGGGCGCAATCTCGAGCCACACCTTCTCGTCCTTGCGCCACAGCGGCACGAAGCCGTCCTGGCGCTTGGCGTCCTTGATGACTTCGGCGAAGGCCTTGGGGGCACTCGGGTCGGGGCGGGCGGCGGCGCTGCCGCCGGCCGGGGCCGAGGCGCCGGCACCCGGTGCCGACGCCGCCTTGGCCGGCGCGGCCGCGCTCGCGGCGGGCGTACCACCCGTGGGCGCGGTGGCGCAGGCGCCGAGACTCAGGGCGGCCGCGGCGGCGGCCAGCGCGGCCAGGCGGCCGGGGAAGGCATGCAGGGAGGTAGGCACAGGCGATTCCATGTCGGGGTTGAAAGCCGAGAGCGACGAAGCGCAGGATTCTGCGCCGCCGCCGCCGGCTTTGCAGGCGGGAATCCCCCCGGCCGACCCTGCCTTGCGACGAAGCGGGACCTGGCGGCGACGGAAGGAGCTTGATGCGCGACAGGCTGCTGCAAGGCAGCCGCCTCTAGACTGCTCGCCATGACATCACCGCCGCGGCCGACGCCGCCCACGCACCTGCTGTACCTGCACGGATTCCGCTCCTCGCCCAAGTCCTTCAAGGCGCAGCGCCTGGCGCGCTGGAGCGCCAGGCACCGGCCCGAAGTGCATGGATGGTGCCCGCAGCTGCCCGCCTCGCCACGCGAGGCGATGGCCCTGGTGGTGCCGGGCAGCGATCACGCGCTGTCGGACTTCGACCACCACCTGCCCCACATCCCGAACTTCCTGCAACTGAAATGAACAGCTCCATGCGACTGAAGAACAAGATCTGCATCGTCACCGGCGCCGCCCAGGGCATCGGCGCGGCCACCTGCAGGCGTTTCGCCGACGAGGGCGCCATCGTCATCGGCTGCGACCGCCGCGTCGACCTCATCAACGAGGCCTACGAGCGCCACGCCGTCGACGTCACCGACCGCGTGTCGGTGGACTTGATGGTCGACGGGGTGATGCGCCGGCACGGCCGCATCGACGTGCTGGTGAACAACGCCGGCATCACCAAGGACGCGCGGCTGGTGAAGATGACGCTGGAGCAGTTCGACGCCGTCATCGACGTCAACCTGCGCGGCGTCTTCCACTGCTCGCAGGCGGTGGCGACCCTCATGGTGAACCAGGGCGCCGGCGTCATCCTCAACGCCAGCAGCGTGGTCGGCATCTATGGCAACTTCGGCCAGACCAACTACGCCGCGAGCAAGTTCGGCGTCATCGGCTTTACCAAGACCTGGAGCCGCGAGCTCGGGCCCAAGGGCGTGCGCGTCAATGCCGTGGCGCCGGGTTTTGTCGACACGCCCATCCTCGCCACCATTCCCGACAAGGTGCTGCAGCACATGCGCGAGCAGGTGCCGCTGGGCCGGCTGGGCCGGCCGGAGGAGATCGCCAGCGTCTACGCCTTCCTGGCCAGCGACGACGCCAGCTATGTCAACGGCGCCGTCATCGAGGTGTCGGGCGGCATGACCGTCTGAAACCGGGCCCCCAGGCTTGTCGCTGCGCGCCTTCGCCACCCCCAGGGGGGCTCTGGCAGCGGCCCGGCGGAGCCGGTTCCGCGCCAGGCCTTGATCCTGGCGCGGTCCTCCGCGCACGCTGGAGAGGCCGGCTCGCTCCACCAGCGACAATTGGGCGGATGTATGCACTGTTCGACGACGCAGGGAAGTTCCACGCCGGCCGCGTGATGTCCGAGGCCGAGACCTCGATGCAGGTCGAGCTCGATTCCGGCAAGCGCGTGAAGGTCAAGACGGCCAACGTGATGCTGCGCTTCGACAAGCCCGTGCCGGCGGCGCTGCTGGCCGGCGCGCAAGCCAAGGCCGCCGATATCGACCTCGACCTGGCCTGGGAGTTCGCGCCCGAGGGCGAGTTCGCCTTCGCCGAACTGACGCGCGAGTATTTCAGCGCCGGCGCCGGCGCCGAAGAGCAGGCGGCCACGCTGCTGCGGCTGTTCGAGGCGCCGCACTACTTCAGACGCCTGGGCAAGGGGATGTTCAGGAAGGCACCCGAGGAGACGGTCAAGGCCGCCCTGCTGGCCATCGAGCGCAAGAAGCAGATCGCGGCGCAGATCGACGCCTGGGCCGCCGAGCTGGCCGCCGGCCGCTGCCCCGAGCCGGTGCGCGAGCAGCTCTTTCGCATCCTCTTCAAGCCCGACAAGAACGGCCCCGAATACAAGGCCGTGGTGCAGGCCGCCAAGGCCGCGCAGCGCGCCCCGCTCGACCTGCTGACGGCTGCCGGCGCCATCGCCAGCCCCTACCAGTTCCACTGGCGGCGTTTCCTCTTCGACCAGTTTCCCAGGGGCCACCGATTCGGCGCCGGCCTGGCCGTGCCGGCGATCAAGGACGATCTGCCGTTGGCCACTGCGCAGGCCTTCTCGATCGACGACTCGCACACGACGGAGATCGACGACGCGCTGTCGGTGCAGGGCCTGGGCACGGGCACGGTGGTCTTCGGCGTGCACATCGCAGCACCCGGGCTGGCCATCTCGCCCGATTCGCCGCTGGACAAGGTGGCACGCGAGCGCCTGTCCACCGTCTACATGCCGGGCTGGAAGATCACCATGCTGCCCGACGAGGTGGTCAGCGCCTACACGCTGAGCGCGGGCCGCGACTGCCCGGCCGTCAGCCTGTACGTGACGCTGGATGAAGACACGCTGGAAGTGCGCGGCCACGAGACGAAGCTCGAGCGCGTGCCCATCGTCAGCAACCTGCGCCACGACCAGCTCGACGCGGTCATCACCGAGGGCTCGCTCACCGGCGAGGCCACCGCCGACTACACCCATGCCGCCGAGTTGGCCTTCGCGTTCCGCCTGGCCAAGGCCCTGAAGGCGCGGCGCGAGGTGGCGCGCGGCAAGCCCGAGAACTTCAACCGGCCCGACTACAACTTCCGCCTCGCGCCGACCGGAACCTCCGCCGACGCGCCCGATGTGGCCAAGCTGTCCGAGGAACCGCAGGGCCACGAGGCGGTGCACATCAGCACGCGCCAGCGCGGCGCGCCGCTGGACCTGATCGTCGCCGAGGCCATGATCCTGGCCAACAGCACCTGGGGCGGCTGGCTGGCGGAGCACGGCGTGCCCGGCATCTACCGCAGCCAGGCCAGCCTGGCGCCCGGCATCAAGGTGCGCATGGGCACCAAGCCCGCGCCGCATGCCGGCATGGGCGTGGCGCAGTACGCCTGGAGCACGAGCCCGCTGCGGCGCTACGTCGACCTGGCCAACCAGTGGCAGATCATCGCCTGCGCCCGCCACGGCCGCACCGCCGCGCTGGCCGCGCCGTTCAAACCCAAGGACGCGGCGCTGTTCTCGGTGATCTCGGGCTTCGACGCCGCCTACAGCGCTTACAACGCGTTCCAGCAAGGCATCGAGCGCTACTGGACACTTCGCTACGTGGAACAGCAGGGCCTTGCCGAGATCGACGCCGCCGTGATGAAGGACGGCCTGGTGCGTGCCGAGACGCTGCCGCTGGTGTTCCGCGTGCCGGGCACCGAGAGCCTGGCGCGCGGCAGCCGCGTGCGGGCCCGCGTCGCCACCATCGACCTGCTGACGCTGGACCTGCACGCCACGCTGGCCGCGCGCCTGGACGCGCCGCCCGCGGCCGCGGACGACGAGACGAGCGACGACGACACCGAGGCCGCGGTCGGGTTGCAGATTGCAATCACGCTGGACGACGCGGCCGAGGCACCCGCCACGGCCGCGCCGGAAACGCCGGCGCCGGACGCCCCCCCCTGACCTGGCGTGATGGCCTGGCGCGACCTCTCCACGCTGCAATGGGCGCTGCTGTTTTCGGCCGCCTTCCACGGCGCGCTGCTGACGGTGCGCTTCGTCGACCCCGAGGGCTTCAACCGCGCCTTCCGCGACACGCCGCTGGAGGTCATCCTCGTCAACGCGCGCAGCAAGGAGGCCCCGGTGCAGGCGCAGGCCATCGCGCAGGCCAGCCTGGCCGGCGGCGGTGAGGCCGACAAGGGACGCGCCACCTCGCCGCTGCCGTCGGCCGCGACGATGGAACTCGGCGACGCGGCCGACGAGGCGCGCCGCCGCATCGACCGCCTGCAGCACGAGCAGCAGCAGCTGCTGGCGCAGATCCGCCGCGAGGTGGCGGCGCTGCCGCCGCCCGACCCGCAGCGCGAGAAGGGCACGCCCGGCGAACGCGACCAGGAAGAGCGCCGGCGCCAACTGCTGCGGCTGCTGGCCGAGATCGAGAAGCGCGTCAACGACGAGAACTCGCGCCCCAAGAAGCGCTACATCAGCCCGGCCACACGCGAGGAGGTCTACGCGATGTACTACGACGGCCTGCGCCGGCGCATCGAGGAACGCGGCACGCGCGACTTCCCCGAGCACAACGGCCGCAAGCTGTACGGCGAGCTGACGATGAACGTCACCGTCGACGCGCGCGGCCGCGTGGTCGAGGCCGAGATCGTGCGCGCGTCGAAGTCGCGCCGCCTCGACCAGCAGGCCGTGGCCATCGTGCTGGCGGCCTCGCCCTTCGGCGCATTCACCCCGGCGATGCGCTCGCAGGCCGATCAGATCGTCGTCACCTCGCGCTTTCGCTTTACGCGCGAGGACGGCCTGGAAACCATGCTGAGCGGGCGATGACGACGGCCGGACCGGACCGCTACGCCATCGTCGGCAACCCGGTGGCGCACAGCCGCAGCCCGGCGATCCACGCCGCCTTCGCGCGCCAGACCGGCCAGGCGCTGGCCTACGGGCGCCTGCTGGCGCCACTGGACGGCTTCGACGTCACGCTGCGCGCCTTTGCCGCCGAAGGCGGCCGCGGCTGCAACGTCACGGTGCCGTTCAAGTTCGAGGCCTTTGCGCTGGCGGCCCGGCGCAGCGAGCGTGCCGCGCTCGCGGGCGCCGCCAACACGCTGCGTTTCGACGCCCAGGGCTGGCTGGCCGACAACACCGACGGCACGGGCCTGGTGCGCGACATCGAGGCCAACGCCGGCGTGGCGCTGGCCGGCCGGCGCGTGCTGTTGGTGGGCGCCGGCGGCGCCGCGGCCGGGGTGCTGGGGCCGCTGCTGGCGGCGCGGCCGGCCCAGGTGGTGGTAGCCAACCGCACGGCCGAGCGCGCACAGGCACTGGTGCAGGCCCATGTCGCCTGGGCCGATGAGCACGGCGTGGCGCTGGCCGCGGCGAGGCTGGACACGCCCGGCGCCGCCTTCGACGTCGTGCTCAACGCCAGTGCCAGCAGCCTGCAGGCTGCGGCCTCGCCGGTGCACGAGCGCGTGCTCGGCCCCGGCGCGCTGGCCGTCGACCTGATGTACGGCGCGGCGGCCGAGCCCTTCCTGGCCTGGGCCCGCGCGGCCGGTGCCACGGCCCGCGACGGCTTGGGCATGCTGGTCGAACAGGCGGCCGAGTCCTTCTTCATCTGGCGCGGTGTGCGCCCACTCACCGCGCCGGTGCTGCAGGCGCTGCGCGAGCAGCTGGCGGTCGAAGCCGCGGCCACCGCGCGCTGAGTGCTGTGCCGTGAACACCCGGCCCGCCGCCCTGAGCCACCTGCTGCGCCTGCTGGCGCTGCTGATGTTGTGCGCGGCGGCGCTGCAACTCGTGTTCGTGGCCCGCATCGCGCTGATGAACGTGCTGGCCCCGCAGTCCACCACCTTCCAGCGCAGCGAGGCCTGGCGGCTGCTCGTCGAGAAGCGCCAGATCGCCTGGAGCCAGGCCTGGGTCGACGCCGGCCGCATCTCGCCCCACCTCAAGCGCGCGGTGATCGCCAGCGAGGACGCCGGCTTCGCCGAACATGGCGGCGTCGACTGGGACGCCATCGAAAAGGCTTGGGAACGCAACCAGCGCGCCGAGAGCCGGGCCGAGAAGATCCAGCAGCGCCGGCCGACCCGACCCGTCATTGCCAAGGTCGTGGGCGGCTCGACCATCAGCCAGCAGCTGGCCAAGAACCTCTTCCTCAGCGGCGAGCGCACGGTGCTGCGCAAGGGCCAGGAGCTGGTGCTGACGCTGGCGCTGGAGACGCTGCTGCCCAAGCCGCGGCTGCTCGAGATCTATCTCAACAACGTCGAGTGGGGCGAGGGCCTGTTCGGCGCCCAGGCCGCAGCGCGGCACTACTTCCGCGTCGACGCGGCGCGCCTGTCGGCCGAGCAATCGGCGCGGCTGGCGGTGATGCTGCCGGCGCCCAAGCGCTTCGAGAAGAACCCCTCTTCGGCCTACGTGCTGGACCGATCGGCGACCATCCTGGCCCGCATGGGGGCGGTCGAGCTCCCCTGATCCGCGCGGCCGCGCGCCGCCAGCCACCGCAGACAAGATGAGCACCACCGACGAGATCGCCGCCGCCGCCGCCCGCCTGGTGGTCGAAGAAGGCATGGAATACGCCGCCGCCAAGCGCAAGGCGGCCCGCGACTTCAGCAGCCGGGCCTGGCGGCCCGACAACGAGCAGCTCGAAGCCGCCGTGCGCGAGCACATCGCGATCTTCTGCGCCGACACCCAGCCCGCCGAACTGCGGGCGCTGCGCGAGGTGGCGGCGCTGTGGATGGAGCGGCTGGCCGAGTTCCGCCCCCACCTGTCGGGCGCGGTGTGGCGCGGCACCGCCACGAGGCTGTCTTCGGTGCGGCTGGACCTCTACTGCGACGACACCAAGGCGGCCGAGATCGCACTCATCAACGCCGGTGTCGACTACGACAGCGGCAGCGTCGAGCGCCCCGGTCAGCGCCGCGCCGGCGACGAGCCGCTGCACGTGCTGACGGTGAGCTCGCCCAGCCGTGCCCTGGGCGAGGCCGTCAGCGTGCACCTGCTGCTGCACGACACCGACGACCAGCGCGGCGCGCTCAAGCCCGACGCCCAGGGCCGCAGCTGGCGCGGCGACCTCGCCGCGCTGCGCCGCCTGCTGTGCGCTGGGGCCACACCATGAAGCGGCGCGGCCTGTTGATGGCCGGTGCCGGCGCCGCGGCGGCCGGCGCCGGCGTGGCCTGGCAGCTCTGGCGGGCAACGCCTGCCGGCGATGCCCCGCTGGACGCCGCCACGCTGGCCTTCTGGCAGTCGAGTTTCCCGCAGCCCGACGGCCGCACGCTGGCCCTGGCGCCGCTGCGCGGCCGGCCGCTGGTGCTGAACTTCTGGGCCACCTGGTGCCCGCCCTGCGTGAAGGAGATGCCCGAGCTCGACCGCTTCGCCAAAGCCTTTGCGGCCCGCGGCGGGCGCGTGGTCGGGCTGGCGGTGGACAATCCGAGCGCGGTGCGCCAGTTCCTGGCCAAGACGCCGGTGGGCTACGACATCGCGCTGGCCGGCTTCGACGGCACCCAGCTCAGTCGCGATCTGGGCAACACCACCGGCGCGCTGCCGTTCACGGCGGTTTTCGACCGCCGCGGCGCCATCGTGCAGCGCAAGCTGGGCGAAACCAGCCAGGCCGAGCTGGAGAGCTGGGTGCGTAACCTGTAGTTGGCTCTGCGGGCTTCAATTTGCCGCCAGATGCCTTGAACGGCCCGCAAAACGCGTAAAGTGCGGCTCCCGGCGACCACAAGCCGAGCCTCTCGCATGCACATCCTCGTTCTCAACGGTCCCAACCTCAACCTGCTCGGCACCCGCGAGCCGCAGATCTACGGCGCGGTGACGCTTGCCATGATCGAAGCAGAACTCGGCCAGATGGCCGCAGATGCCGGGGCCGTGCTGCAGTGCTTCCAGAGCAACCACGAGGGCGCGCTGATCGACCGTGTGCAGGCCGCGCGCGGCCAGGGCGTCGATTTCATTGTCATCAACCCGGGTGGCCTGACACACACCAGCGTCGCGCTGCGCGACGCGCTGGCCGGCGTGGCGCTGCCCTTCATTGAAGTGCACATCAGCAACGTGCATGCGCGCGAAGAGTTCCGCCACCGCTCCTACCTGTCGCCGATCGCCGTCGGTGTGATCTGCGGCCTGGGGACGGCCGGCTACCGGCTGGCGCTGCAGCATGCCCTGTCGCTGCGCCCGCCGCCGGCGCACGCCTGAAGCGCCCGACAATCCAGACCGAGCCGGCCCCAGAGCCGGCACCTGCCCACCGAGGATCCCGTGCCATGGACCTGAGAAAACTCAAGACGCTGATCGACCTCGTCTCCGAATCGAACATCTCCGAACTCGAGATCACCGAAGCCGAGGGCAAGGTGCGCATCGTGAAGGCGGGCACCGCGGTGGCCGTGAGCCCGGTGTACGCCGCGCCACCGCAAGCGCCGATGATGCCCGCCGCCACGCCGATGCAGGGCACCGCCGGCGCGGCGGCGCCCGCGGTGGCCGAATCGGCCCCGGCCCCGGTCCCGGCCGGCAAGGTCATCAAGTCGCCGATGGTCGGCACCTTCTACCGCTCGGCCAGCCCGGGGGCGAAGGCCTTCGCCGAGCTTGGCGACACGATCAAGACCGGCCAGGCCGTCTGCATCATCGAGGCCATGAAGATCATGAACGAGATCGAGGCCGACTGCGACGGCAAGGTGCTGCAGATCCTGTGCGAGAACGGGCAGGCGGTGGAGTTCGGCCAGCCGCTGTTCATCGTGGAATGACGTGGAGCCCCCAAGCTCGCTAACGCTCGCTACCCCCCAGGGGGACCGTCCGCCAGCGGGCCGGCAAAGCCGGTTCCGCGGCGGGAAGCTTGATCATTCGCCTCTGGCTCACACTGCGTGGGCTTCGGTCGACGCCTCCGGCAACTGACATGTTCAAGAAGATACTGATCGCCAATCGGGGCGAGATTGCCCTCCGCATCCAGCGTGCCTGCAAGGAGATGGGCATCAAGGCGGTGGTCGTCTACTCCGAGGCCGACCGCGAGGCCAAGTACGTCAAGCTCGCCGACGAGGCGGTGTGCATAGGCCCGGCGTCGTCGACGCTGAGCTACCTGAACATGCCGGCCATCATCGCCACGGCCGAGGTCACCGACGCCGAGGCCATCCACCCCGGCTACGGCTTCCTGAGCGAAAACGCCAACTTCGCCGAGCGCGTCGAGAAGAGCGGCTTCACCTTCATCGGCCCCACGCCCGAGAGCATCCGGCTGATGGGCGACAAGGTCTCGGCCAAGCAGGCCATGATCAAGAGCGGCGTGCCCTGCGTGCCGGGCAGCGAAGGCGCCCTGCCGGACGACCCGAAGGAAATCACCAAGATCGCGCGCACCGTGGGCTACCCGGTGATCATCAAGGCCTCGGGCGGCGGCGGCGGGCGCGGCATGCGCGTCGTGCACACCGAGGCCGCACTGATCCACGCCGTGCAGACCACGCGGGCCGAGGCCGGCGCGGCCTTCGGCAACCCGCAGGTCTACATGGAGAAGTTTCTCGAGCGGCCACGCCACGTCGAGATCCAGGTGCTGGCCGACACCTTCAAGAATGCCGTCTGGCTGGGCGAACGCGACTGCAGCATGCAGCGCCGCCACCAGAAGATCATCGAGGAGGCGCCGGCGCCCGGCATCGCGCGGCGCGTCATCGAGCGCATCGGCGACCGCTGCGCCGCGGCCTGCAAGAAAATCGGCTACCGCGGCGCCGGCACCTTCGAGTTCCTGTACGAGGACGGCGAGTTCTATTTCATCGAGATGAACACGCGCGTGCAGGTCGAGCACCCGGTGACGGAGATGGTGACAGGCATCGACATCGTGCAGACGCAGATCCGCATCGCCGCCGGCGAGAAACTGCCGTTCACGCAACGCAACGTCCAGACCAAGGGGCACGCCATCGAGTGCCGCATCAACGCCGAGGACCCCTACAAGTTCACGCCGTCGCCGGGGCGCATCACGCTGTGGCACGCGCCGGGCGGCCCCGGCGTGCGCGTCGACTCGCATGCCTACACGAACTACTTCGTGCCCTCGAACTACGACTCGATGATCGGCAAGCTGATCTGCCACGGCGACACACGCGAGCAAGCGCTGGCGCGCATGCGCACCGCGCTGAGCGAGACCGTGGTCGAGGGCATCAGCACCAACATCCCGCTGCACCGCGAGCTGATGGCGGACGCCAAGTTCATCGAGGGCGGCACCACCATCCACTACCTCGAAGGCTGGCTGGGCCAGCGCCGCCGGTGATCGAACTCATGCTGCGCGCGCCGGCGGCCATCGTCGAGCCGCTGTCCGACCTGCTGATGGACGAGCTCGAAGCGCTGTCGGTCAGCGTCGAGGACGCCGACGCCGACACCGATGCCGAGCAGGCGCTGTTCGGCGAGCCCGGCATGCCCGCGCCGGCGCCCGGCTGGGAGCGTTCGACGCTGTCGGCGCTCTTCGACACCGAAGCCGCTGCCGAGCAGGCCGCCACGCTGGCGCTGGCGCGGTTCGGCGGCGCCGGCGCCCATGTGCAGGCGCTGAACGCGGTGGCCGCGCAGGACTGGGTGCGGCTGACGCAGAGCCAGTTCGCGCCGGTGGAGATCACGCCCGAGTTCTGGATCGTGCCGAGCTGGCATGAGGCCCCCGCTGCGGCACGCCGGGTCATCCGCCTCGACCCCGGCCTGGCTTTCGGCACCGGCACCCACCCGACGACGCGCATGTGCCTGCGCTGGCTGGCGCGCAAGCCCGCCGATGCCGACCTGGCGCGTGTGCTCGACTACGGCTGCGGCAGCGGCATCCTGGCCATCGCCGCGGCGCTGGTGGGCGCGCAGCAGGTCGATGCGGTCGACATCGACCCCGCCGCGGTGCAGTCCACACGCGACAACGCGGCGCGCAACCGTGTCGCCGCCGGGCTGCTGCACCCCGCGCTGCCCGACCACGCGCAAGGGCTGTACGGCGTCGTGCTGGCCAACATCCTGGCCACGCCGCTGAAGCTGCTGGCGCCGCTGCTGGCCGGCCATGTGGCGCCGGGCGGCTGGCTGGTGATGGCCGGCATCCTCGAGCGCCAGGCCGACGAGCTGAGCGCCGCCTACGCCCCCTGGCTGGACGTGCGGGTCGCCGACCGCGAAGACGGCTGGGTGCTGATGACGGCGCGCCGCCCGGCGGCCGCGGCCTGACGGCCCCGCGGCAGCAAACCCATGGCATCCGGCCTGGCCACCCGCTGCAGTGCCTGCGGCACCGTGTTCCGCGTCGTGCCTGACCAGCTGCGGGTCTCCGAGGGTTGGGTGCGCTGTGGCCGCTGCGCCGAGGTCTTCAACGCCAGCGAGGCGCTGCTCGACCTCGAGACCGGAGCGCCGCATGCCAGCCGCGACGAAGCCCCGCCGCGCGCGATGGCGCAGTTCAGCTCGCGCCGCCCGAAGGCGCCTGCGCCCCCGCCGCGCGAAGACGCGGCCCTGGCCACCGAGGCCGACTTCGAGCGCTACGCCACGCCCACGCCCACGCCCACGCCGCCCGAGCCCAGGCCGGCGGCCAGGCCATCGCGGCCGCAGAGCATGCCGGTCGTCGACGACGCCGAGTCGCGGTTCGCCGCCGATGCCGCAGCGGCGGCCCAAGACGTCGACGCGCCGCCCGCCAGCGAAAGCGACGTGGCGGCCATGGCAAGCCACGACATCACCGCCGAGCCGCGCGAGCTGCCGGCCGCGACGCCGCAGTTCGTGCGCCAGGCCGAGCGCGCCGCCCGCTGGCGTCAGCCCCGCGTGCGCGCCGCGCTGCTGGCCGGCGCCGTGCTGGGCACGCTGGGCCTGGCCGCGCAGGTGGTCTACGAGTACCGCAACCTCGCCGTCGCGCGCTTCAGCGGCGCGCGACCGGCGCTCGAGCAGGCCTGCACCTGGCTGGGTTGCAGCATCGGCCCGGCCCATGTCATCGACGCCCTGGTGGTCGAGAGCAGCGGGCTGGTGCGGGTGGAGAAGTCCGACATCTACAAGCTCAGCGTGATGCTGCGCAACCGCGCGGCGCTCGAGGCGGCACTGCCGGCGCTGGAACTGTCGCTCACCGACAGCCAGGGCAAGCTGGTGGCGCGCCGCGTGCTGCCGATGTCCGAGCTGGGCGTGACACAGGCCACGCTGGCCGCTGGGCGCGAGCTGGCGCTGAACACCACACTGCGGGCCGCCACCGCCCCGGTGGCCGGCTACACGATCGAAATCTTCTATCCCTGACGGGCTGCCGCGCCGTCGTCACCCGCCTCCTGGAGCCTCCATGCCCGCCCTGATCTGCGGATCCCTCGCCTTCGACACCATCACCACCTTTCCGGGCCGCTTTGCCGACCAGATCCTGCCGGCCCAGGTGCACATCCTGAACGTCAGCTTCCTGGTGCCGACGCTGCGGCGCGAGTACGGCGGCTGCGCCGGCAACATCGCCTACAACCTGGACCTGCTGGGCGGCTCGCCGGTGATCCTGGCCGCGCTGGGCGTCGACGGCGGCGACTACCTGGCGCGCGTGCAGGGCTGGGGCGCCGACACCTCGCTCATCCTGCGCGACGCCGAGCTGCACACGGCGCAGTGCCACATCACGACCGATCGCGACAACAACCAGATCGCCGCCTTCCACCCCGGCGCCATGAGCCACGCCCACCAGCTGGCCGTGCCGCCGCGCGGGCAGCGCAACGACCTCGCCATCGGCATCATCGCCCCCGACGGCCGCGACGCGATGTGGCAGCACGCGCACCAGATGGCCGAGCAGGGCATCCCCTTCATCTTCGACCCGGGCCAGCAGCTGCCGCAGTTCAACGGCGACGAGCACCTCGAGATCCTGGCGCTGGCGCGCTGGGTGGCCCTCAACGACTACGAGGCGCGCATGCTCCAAGAGCGCACCGGCGAGTCGCCGCAGGTGCTGTCGCGGCGGCCCAACGTGCAGGGGGTGGTGGTGACGCTGGCCGAGCACGGCTGCGAGATCTGGCAGGCCGGCGAGCGCACCCAGGTGCCGGGCGTGGCCGCCGAGTGCGTGGTCGACCCCACCGGCTGCGGCGACGCCTTCCGCGCCGCGCTGCTTTACGGCCTGGAGCGCGGCTGGCCGCTGCATCGCTGCGCCGTGCTGGGCAACCGCCTGGGCGCGCTGAAGATCGCGCGCCGCGGGCCGCAGAACCACGTGCTCGACGGCGAGGTCCGCGCGCTGCTGGCCCGTTGAGGGCCGGCTGAGCCTGGGCGACCGGCCCACGGCGCCGAGGCCGCACGCGCTGCCCGCGAGGCGCGCGTCCCCGCACCACCTTCGCCAGGCCGCAGACCGCGCGCCGAGGGGCGCGCGCTGCGGGCGGCCGACGCCAGCCCGGGCAGGGTTACATTCGGCACCACAACGGGTGCGCTGAAACCCAGGGAGGAAACCATGACTGCAGATTCCACGGCAAGCGGTGAACACCGGCTGCCTGTCCGCTTCGTCGGCTCGGGCAGCGAGTACTTCCGCATCTGGATCGTCAACCTGCTGCTCACGCTGGTGACGCTGGGGATCTACTACCCCTATGCCAAGGTGCGGCGGCTGCGCTACTTCCACGGTGCCACCGAACTGGGCGGGCACCCACTGTCCTTCCACGGCGACCCGCACAAGATGCTGCGCGGCTACCTGCTGGTGGGCCTGCTCTTCCTGGCCTATGGTGCCGCGGGGCACTTCTCGCCGGCAGCCGGCGTGGTGGCTTTTGTCATCATCGCCGGGGTCTGGCCGGCGCTGTGGCATTCGTCGCTGCGCTTTCGCCTGGCCAACACCGGCTGGCGCGGCATGCGCCTGCAGTTCAAGGGCACGCGGGGCGACGCCTATGCCGCGCTGGCCCCCGGCATCGCGGCGGCGCTGCTGATGCTGGGCGCCGGCCTGCTCGGCCCCACGGCGCCGGACGAAGCGTCGGCCGGGTCACCACGGCCCGAGATGACGCTGCTCAACTGGGTGACCTTGCTGCTGCCGCTGCTGATGGTGTTCGCCGCGCCTGCGCTGCTGTGGCTGATGCGGCGCTACCAGCAAAACCACCTCGCGCTCGGCGCCGACCAGACGCGCTTCGACGTGCCGCTGCGCCGCTTCTACATCGTGGCGCTGAAGGCCTCCGGCATGCTGCTGCTCTTCGGCTTCGTCACGGGCCTGGGGGCGGCGATCCTCACCGGCGGCATGGCGGCCACGGGCGAGGGCATGAACCCGGCCAAGGCGGCGCGGGTGGTGCTGGCGTTTCTGGCCGTGCTGCTGGTCGCGCAGGTGATCGTGGCGCCCTACGTCGTCACGCTGCTGCAGAACCTGGTCTGGAGCGGCACGCGCAGCCCGAACCTGCGTTTCGAGAGCGCGCTGCGGGTGCGCCAGATGATGGGGCTGTCGCTGCGCAACTGGCTGCTCATCATCGTCACGCTGGGCCTGTACTACCCCTTCGCCACCGTGGCCACGGCGCGGCTGCGGCTGCAGGCCGTGCGCGTGAACAGCGCAGTCGACCCCGAGACCCTGTACGGCAGCGCCGAGCGCGGTCACGAGTCGGCCGCCGGCGATGCCGCCGGCGACGTTGCCGGGTTCGACATCGGGCTGTGAACCCGGAGCCTCCCAAGGCCGGCCCTGCCGCCCTTTACTTCGACGGCCACAGCGCGCGCGCCTGCCCGGTGCGGCTGGCGATGGAAGGCGGCTGGCTGATCGCGCAGCCGCTGGCCGAGGAAGGCAGCGCGGCCGGCGCGCCGCTGCGCTGGCCCCCGGACGAGGTGCAGTGGCCAGAGCGCACGCGCCACGGCCAACGCCTGCTGCACCTGGCCGCAGGCGCCCAGCTGCAGGTGGCCGACACCGCCGCCTTCGACCGCTGGCGCGCGCAGCACGGCCCGCGCGAGGGCTGGGTGGTGCGCGCGCAGCAGCGCTGGCGCAGCACGCTCGCGGCGGCGGTGCTGCTGCTGGCCTTGGGCGCGGCCGGCTACCAGTGGGGCGTGCCATTGGCCGCGCGCGCTGTCGTGGCCCTGCTGCCGCCCGCGGTGGACACCGCGGTCGGCGCGCAGGCGCTGGACAGCGTGCGCAGCCGCTGGCTGCGGCCCACGAAGCTGCCTGCGGCACGCCAGGCCGAACTGCGCGCGGCCTTCGCCGCCGCCGTGGCCCTGGCCTGGCCGGCCGGCGGCGCCCCGCCCTTCACGCTGCACTTCCATGCCGCCGGCGCGGATCTCGGCCCCAATGCCTTTGCGATGCCCGGGGGCGACATCGTCGTCACCGACGAACTGGTCGAACTGCTGCAGGGGCATGACGACACGCTGCTGGGCGTGATGGCGCACGAGCTCGGCCATGTGCAGCACCGCCACGGCATGCAGGCCCTGGCCCAGTTTGCGCTGCTCAACACGGCCACCGGCGTGGCGCTGGGCGACTTCAGCGGCCTGCTGGCCGTGTTGCCGGCGTGGATGGCGCAGATGGGCTACAGCCGCGACGCCGAGCGCCAGGCCGATGCCGTGGCCGCACGTGTGCTGCGTGCCAGCGGCCGGCCTCCGGCGGCGATGGCGCTGTTCTTCGAGCGCCTGGCCCAGCGGCGGCCCGGAGACCTCCGGGGCCCGCCGATGGCGCTGGCCAGCCACCCGGCCGACGACGAACGCATGCGCTACTTCCGCGACCCCGGCGCCGGCTTGCGCTGAGCCTGTGGACAGACGCCGCGCCGGCGCGCCCGGTCTTACTGGACGACCTGCGCCAGCTCGCCGCTGCTGTAGCGCCGCGCCACGTCGGCCAGCGGCAGCGGCTTGATCTTCGCCGCCTGGCCTTCGCAGCCGAACTCGAGGTAGCGCTGCTTGCAGATCGACTTGGCGGCCTCGCGCGCCGGCTTGAGCCAGTCGCGGGCGTCGAACTTGTCGGGGTTCTCGAACAGGAACTTGCGCACCGCAGCCGTCATCGCCAGGCGGATGTCGGTGTCGATGTTGATCTTGCGCACGCCGAACTTGATGGCGCGCTGGATCTCCTCGACCGGCACACCGTAGGTCTGCTTCATCTTGCCGCCGTACTGGTTGATGATGGCCAGCAGGTCCTGCGGCACGCTGGAACTGCCGTGCATCACCAGGTGGGTGTTGGGAATGCGGGCGTTGATCTCCTGGATGCGGCTGATGGCCAGCGTCTCGCCGGTGGGCTTGCGGCTGAACTTGTAGGCGCCGTGGCTGGTGCCGATGGCGATGGCCAGCGCGTCGAGCTGGGTGCGCTTGACGAAGTCGGCGGCCTGCTCGGGGTCGGTCAGCAGCTGCTCGCGCGTCATCGTCGCGTCGGTGCCGTGGCCGTCTTCCTTGTCGCCCTTCATGGTCTCCAGGCTGCCCAGGCAGCCGAGTTCACCTTCGACGGTGACACCCAGCGCGTGCGCCATGTCGACCACCTTGCGCGTGACGTCGACGTTGTAGTCGTAGCTGGCGATGGTCTTGCCGTCGCCTTCGAGGCTGCCGTCCATCATCACCGAGCTGAAGCCCAGGGCTATGGCGCCCTTGCAGACCTCGGGGCTCTGGCCGTGGTCCTGGTGCATCACCAGCGGCACGGTGGGCCAGCTTTCCAGCGCGGCCTGGATCAGGTGCTTGATGAAGGGCTCGCCGGCATATTTGCGCGCCCCGGCGCTGGCCTGCAGGATGACCGGTGCGCCGGTCTCGGCCGCCGCGGTCATCACCGCCTGCACCTGCTCGAGGTTGTTGACGTTGAAGGCCGGAATGCCGTAGCCGTGCTCGGCGGCGTGATCGAGCAGTTGGCGCATCGAAACGAGGGGCATGGAAGTCTCCGTGGTGGACAGTGGGCGGGGTGGCGCCGGCACACCATGGGCAGGCCGGGCCTGCGTTGCCCGAGGGGGCCGGTGCCAGCGGTGTAGCCGGGCTGGGACTGCAGGCATTTTATGCGGCGCCCCCCGCGGGCGAGGCGCTTTTGTCGGCCGCGGGCGCGCGGCGGGAGATGGCGGGCGAAAGCGCCGCTTTTCCGGCTCAAGCCCATGCCCCCGCGCAACGACACTGGCTGCCCCGCCCGCTCGCGCAGTGAAAGCACCGCCATGGCCCGCACCGCCCTCGCCCCCGTCACCCAGTGGATCACCGCGGCTGCCCTGCAGCACGGTGACCGATTGCCCGAGTGCGTGATGGAGCGGCTGGGCCTGGGCCGGCGCAGCACGCTGGCCCTGCTGCGCAAGCTGGCAGCCTTGCAGTGGCTGCAGATCAGCGGCACGCCGCGCCGCCGCCGCTACGGCCCGGGGCCGCTGCGGCAGGTGGTGCAGCGATATGCGCTTGCCGGCCTGCAGGAAGACCAACCCTGGCGGCGCGACTTCGCGCCCTTCTTCTCGCTGCCCGCCCCGGTGCAGCGCATGGCGCGCCACGCCTTCACCGAACTCGTCAACAACGCGGTCGATCACAGCGGCGGCGGCCAGGTCACGGTGTCGATGCGGCAGACGCCCTTGCAGTTGCAGCTGCTGGTCAGCGACGACGGCTGCGGGCTGTTCGAGCGCATCGGGCAGAGCTTTCACATCGCCGAGCCGGCGCTGGCGATGCTGGAGCTGAGCAAGGGCGGGCTGACCAGCGCCCCCGACCGCCACAGCGGCCACGGCCTGTTCTTCACCTCGCGCCTGGCCGATGTGTTCGACATCCATGCCAACGCCGTGGCCTACCAGTGCCGCAGCTGGGAGCGCCGCGCCTGGCGCGCCGGCCGCCCGGCCACCCAGGGCGGCACCAGCGTCTACCTGGCCATCAGCCTGGACACCCCGCGCACGCTGGACAGCGTGCTGCAGGCCCACCGCGGCGGCGCCGGCCGCGGCCTCGAGCGCACCACCGTGCCGCTGCACCTGCTGGCCGGAGAAGACGGCGTGCTGGCCTCGCGCGCCGAGGCCCGCCGCGTGGCGTCGCGCCTGGCGCAGTTCGAACAGGCCGAGATCGACTTTTCCGGCATCACCGACATCGGCCACGCCTTCGCCGACGAGCTGTTCCGCGTCTTCGGCGCGGGCCAACCGCAGCTGGTGCTTCAGGCCACCGGCATGACGCCGGGCGTGCGGGCGGTGATCGCCGGCGTGCGGCCCTAGGAGCGTGGGCGGCGCCGGGTCTACTTGACCTGGCAGACCTTGAGCATGTTGGTGCCGCCCGGGTAGCCCATGGGTTCGCCGCAGGTGATGGCATAGGTGTCGCCGGGCATCAGCACGCCGCGCTCCACCAGCACCTGCTCGGCCTCGGCCAGCGCCTCGTCGCGGTCGTTGTGCGTGGGCATCAGGATGGGCTGCACGTTGCGGAACAGCGTCATGCGGCGCTCGGCGGCGTGCTTGTGGGTCAGGCCGAAGATCGGCACCTTGATGTTGTGCCGGCTCATCCACAGCGCCGTGCTGCCGCTCTCGGTCAGCGCGATGATGGCCTTGCAGCCGAGGTGGTGGGCCGTGAACAGCGCGCCCATCGCGATGCTCTGGTCGATGCGCCCGAAGTGGCGCTGCATGAAGTCGTCCTTGAAGTTGACTTCCTCGGCCCGTTCGGCCTCCAGTGCGATGGCGGCCATCTGCTCCACCGTCTCGACCGGGTACTTGCCGGCGGCCGTCTCGGCGCTGAGCATCACGGCATCGGTGCCGTCGAGCACGGCGTTGGCGACGTCGCTGACCTCGGCGCGCGTGGGCACCGGCGCGAGGATCATGCTCTCCATCATCTGCGTCGCGGTGATGACCACCTTGTCGAGCTCGCGCGCCATGCGGATCATGCGCTTCTGCAGCGCCGGCACGGCGGCGTTGCCGACCTCCACCGCGAGGTCGCCGCGCGCCACCATGATGCCGTCGCTGGCGCGCAGGATGGCGTCGAGGTTCGGCACGGCCTCGCTGCGCTCGATCTTGGCGATCATCGCCGGCTTGTGGCGCATCGGCTCGCCGGCCACGTTGGCGAGCTGGCGCGCCATCTCCATGTCGGTGGCGTTCTTCGGGAAACTCACCGCCAGGTAGTCGCACTGGAAGGCCACCGCGGTGCGGATGTCCTCGATGTCCTTGGCCGTCAGCGCCGGCGCGGTGAGGCCGCCGCCGGCCTTGTTGATGCCCTTGTTGTTCGACAGCGTGCCGCCCAGCACCACGCGCGTGTGCACCTGCTCGCCGCGCACCGCCGTCACCGTCAGCTTGATGAGGCCGTCGTTGAGCAGCAGCGTGTCGCCCGGGCGCACGTCGCGCGGCAGTTCCTTGTAGTCCAGGCCCACGGCGTCGACCGTGCCGGGCTCGGTGCGCTGGGCGTCGAGCACGAAGGTCGCGCCAGCCTCGAGCATGACCTTGCCTTCGGCGAACTTGCCGACGCGGATCTTGGGGCCCTGCAGGTCGGCCATCAGCGCCACCGGCTTGCCCACCTTGGCCGCCACTTCGCGCACCATGTTGGCCAGCGCGATGTGGTCTTGCGCCGTGCCGTGGCTGAAGTTCTGCCGCACGACGTCGACACCGGCGCGCAGCAGGCGTTCGAGCACCTCGGGGTCGCTGGAAGCGGGGCCCAGCGTAGCGACGATCTTGGTGGCTCGGGTCATGGCACGCAGCTCCGGTGGCGAACAGCTGCGGATTATGGGCGCCGCCGACGGCGCGGCGTTACACGCGGGTTACCGCGGCCGCGCCCGCCGCGCCACCAGGCCGGCGCGGCTCCGCGCGCCGGGCGGCCGGCGGTTCAGCCCGCGATGGCCGCCTGCGCCGCGGCCAGCCGCGCGATCGGCACGCGGAAGGGCGAGCAGCTGACGTAGTCCAGGCCCGCGCGGTGGAAAAACGCCACCGACTCGGGGTCGCCGCCATGCTCGCCGCAGACGCCCACCTCGATGCCCGGCCGCACCTCGCGGCCCTTGGTCACCGCCATCTGCACCAGCAGGCCGACACCCGTCTGGTCGATGGAGCGGAAGGGGTCGCGCTCGTAGAGGCCCTTCTTCAGGTAGGCGGGCAGGAACTTGCCGGCGTCGTCGCGCGAGAAGCCCATCGTCATCTGCGTCAGGTCGTTGGTGCCGAAGCTGAAGAACTCGGCCTGCCGCGCGATGCTGTCGGCCACCAGCGCGGCACGCGGCGTCTCGATCATCGTGCCCAGCTGGTAGGCCAGCGTCTCGCCGCGCTCGGCGAACACCTGCCGTGCCACGTCGCGGATCAGCGCCGCCTGCAGGTTGAACTCGCGCACCGTGCCCACCAGCGGCACCATGATCTCGGCCTTCACCACCACGCCGCGCGACTGCACGTTCAGCGCCGCCTCGAAGATGGCGCGCGCCTGCATCTCGGTGATCTCGGGGTAGGTGATGCCCAGCCGGCAGCCGCGGTGACCGAGCATGGGGTTGAACTCGTGCAGCTCTTCGACGCGCATGCGGATCTTGCCCGCCGAGACCTGCATCTCGCGCGCCATCGCGGCCTGCCCGGCTTCGTCGTGCGGCACGAACTCGTGCAGCGGCGGGTCGAGCAGGCGGATGGTCACGGGCAGGCCGTCCATCTCGCGGAACAGGCCTTCGAAGTCGCCGCGCTGAATGGGCAGCAGCTTGGCCAGCGCCTTGCGGCGGCCCGCCTCGTCGTCGGCCAGGATCATCTCGCGCACGGCCAGGATGCGTTCACCCTCGAAGAACATGTGCTCGGTGCGCGCCAGGCCGATGCCGGTGGCGCCGAAGCGGCGTGCCACCGCGGCCTCTTCGGGCGTGTCGGCGTTGGCGCGCACCTCCAGGCGCTGGTGGCGCTGCGCCAACGCCATCAGGGCGCCGAAGTCGCCGCTGAGCTCGGCATCGCGCGTGGCGATGCGGCCGGCGTAGACCTCGCCGGTGGCGCCGTCCAGCGACAGCCAGTCGCCCTCGTGCCAGGTCTCGTCGCCGATGGTGATGCTGCGTGCCTTGTAGTCGACGTGCACCGCGCCGGCACCCGAAACGCAACACTTGCCCATGCCGCGCGCCACCACGGCGGCGTGCGAGGTCATGCCGCCGCGGGCGGTGAGGATGCCCCTGGCCGCGCTCATGCCGCGCAGATCCTCGGGCGAAGTCTCCTGGCGCACCAGGATCACGTCCAGGCCGCGCCTGGCCCATTCCTCGGCCTCGTCGGCGAAGAACACGACCTGCCCGCTGGCCGCGCCGGGCGAGGCCGGCAGGCCGCGCGCGATGGCCTTGGCGTCCTTCAGTGCCTGCTTGTCGAACACCGGGTGCAGCAGCTCGTCGAGCCGGTCGGGGGCCACACGCTGCAGCGCCGTCTTCTCGTCGATCAGGCCCTGCTGCAGCATCTCCATCGCGATGCGCACCATGGCCGCACCGGTGCGCTTGCCGTTGCGCGTCTGCAGCATCCACAGCCGGCCCTCCTGGATCGTGAACTCCAGGTCCTGCATGTCCTTGAAGTGGTTCTCCAGCGTCGTCTCGGCGTGCAGCAGCTGCCGGTAGATGCCGGGCATCAGCTCTTCCAGCGACGGGTAGCTCGTGCGCCGCTCTTCCTCGCCGACCAGCGCCAGCTGCGCCCAGCGGCGCGAGCCCACCAGCGACACCTGCTGCGGCGTGCGTATGCCGGCCACCACGTCCTCGCCCTGCGCGTTGACGAGGAACTCGCCGTTGAACAGGTCTTCGCCGGTGCCGGCGTCACGGGTGAAGGCCACCCCGGTGGCGCTGCTGTCGCCGAGGTTGCCGAAGACCATGGCCTGCACGTTGACCGCGGTGCCCCAGCTCTGCGGGATGTCGTTGAGCTCGCGGTAGACGCGCGCGCGGTCGTTGTTCCAGCTCTCGAACACCGCCACCACGGCACCCCAAAGCTGCTCCCAGGGGTCGGTGGGGAAGTCGCGGCCGATGCGGGCGCGGATCAGCGCCCGAAAACGCGCCACCAGTTCCTTCAGGTCGTCGGTGCCGAGCTCGGTGTCGAGCTTGACGCCGCGCTGCGCCTTGACCATGTCGATGATGACCTCGAAGGGGTCGTGCTCCTCCTTCGACACGGGCTTGAGGCCCATCACCACGTCGCCGTACATCTGCACGAAGCGCCGGTAGCTGTCCCAGGCGAAGCGCTCGTTGCCGGTCTTGGCCGCCAGGCCCTGCACGGCCTCGTCGTTGAGGCCCAGGTTGAGGATGGTGTCCATCATCCCGGGCATCGACGCCCGTGCACCCGAGCGCACCGACAGCAGCAGCGGGTCGGCGGCGTTGCCGAAGCGACGGCCCATCTCCTGCTCGACGAAGGCCACGCCCTGCAGCACCTCGGCTTCGATGAGCTTGAGCGCGACGTCGCGGCCACGCTCGGTGAACACCGTGCAGGCCTCGGTGCTGATGGTGAAACCCGAAGGCACCGCGATGCCCAGCCGGCACATCTCGGCCAGGTTGGCGCCCTTGCCACCGAGCAGGTTCTTCATCGCCGCGGCACCTTCGGTGCGCGCGCCGCCGAACAGGTAGACGTACTTCCCGGCCTCGTACATGGCGCGCCCTTGTCTTGCGTGAGGAGATCGCCGCCATCATCGGCCGCGGGTGCGGGCCGATCATTGACGAGACGCAAGGCTGACCCCGCCCCGCCTCGCCGGGGCCGCACGCAGGCCGGTCGAGGCGCTCAGCGCGCGGGCTGGGCCTCGGCCGCGTCGGCCACCGCCAGCGCCGTCATGTTGACGATGCGGCGCACGGTCGAGCTGGGCGTCAGGATGTGCACCGGCCTGGCCGCGCCCAGCAGGATGGGGCCCACGGTGACGCCATGGCCGCCGGTCATCTTCAGCACGTTGTAGAGGATGTTGGCGGCGTCCAGGTTGGGCAGCACCAGCAGGTTGGCCGCGCCTTCGAGCGTGGTCTCGGGCAGGTAGCCGCGCCGCACGGCCTCGGACAGGGCGGCGTCGCCCTGCATCTCGCCGTCGCTTTGCACGCCCGCCGGCGCACGCTGGCCGAACAGCGCCTGCGCCGCGCGCATGCGCTTGGCCGCGGGCCGCGACGACGAGCCGAAGTTCGAGTACGAGAGGAAGGCCACCTTGGGCGGCAGGCCGAAGCGGCGCACGGCCGCCGCCGCCATCAGCGCGATGTCGGCCAGTTCTTCGGCACTCGGCTCCTCGTTGACGTAGGTGTCGGTGACGAAGAGCGTGTGGCCGGTCATCATCAGCGCGTTCATCGCGGCCATCGTGCGCGCGCCGGGTGCCAGGCCGATGACCGTGCGCACGTGCTCGAGGTGGCTCTCGTAGCGCCCGACCATGCCGCAGACCATGGCGTCGGCCTCGCCGCGGCGCAGCATCAACGACGAGATCAGCGTGTTGCTGCGCCGCACCGCGGCCTTGGCGACCTCGGGTGTGACGCCCTCGCGCGAGGTCAGGCCGCGGTAGGTCTCCCAGTAATCGCGGAAGCGCGGGTCGCTCTCGGGGTCGCAGATCTCGAAGTCGCGGCCGGTCTGAAGGCGCAGTCCCGCGCGTGCGATGCGCATCTGCACCACCTCGGGCCGGCCGACGAGGACGGGCCGCGCCAGGCCTTCGTCCAGCACCACCTGCACGGCGCGCAGCACACGTTCGTCCTCGCCCTCGGCGTAGACCACGCGCGCCGCGGCCTTCTGATTGACGGCCTTGGCAGCGGCGAACACCGGGCGCATGAACATGCCGGTCTGGTAGACGAAGCGCATCAGGCTCTGGCGGTAGGCATCGAGGTCGGCGATGGGCCGCGCCGCCACGCCCGATTCGGCCGCGGCGCGCGCCACGGCCGGCGCGATGCGCAGGATCAGCCGCACGTCGAAGGGGGTGGGAATGAGGTAGTCGGGCCCGAAGCTGAGCTCTTTGCCCTGGTAGGCGGCGGCCACCTCGTCGCTGGCCTCGGCCTTGGCCAGGTCGGCGATCTCGCGCACGCAGGCCAGCTTCATGGCCTCGGTGATCTTGGTCGCGCCGCAGTCGAGCGCGCCGCGGAAGATGTAGGGGAAGCACAGGACGTTGTTGACCTGGTTGGGGTAGTCGCTGCGCCCGGTGGCGATGATGCAGTCGGGGCGCGCGGCCTTGGCCAGTTCGGGGCGGATCTCGGGCTCGGGGTTGGCCAGCGCCAGGATGATGGGCTGGCGCGCCATGCTGACCACCATCTCCACGCTCAGCACGCCGGCGGCGCTGCAGCCGAGGAAGACGTCGGCGTCCTTCACCACGTCGGCCAGCGTGCGCGCCGCGGTGCGCTGGCAGTAGCGCTGCTTGCTCTCGTCGAGCTTGCCGGCCTTGGCGTCGTCACGCTCGGACTGGATGACGCCCCGGCTGTCGCAGACGAAGACGTTTTCGGGCCGGATGCCCAGGCCCACCATCACGTCCAGGCAGGCGATGGCGGCGGCGCCGGCGCCGCTGACGGCGAGCTTCACGTCCGCTATGCGCTTGCCCACCAGTTCCAGGCCATTGAGCAGCGCCGCGCTGCTGATGATGGCCGTGCCGTGCTGGTCGTCGTGGAAGACGGGGATGTTCATGCGCTCGCGCAGCTTCTTCTCGATGTAGAAGCACTCGGGCGCCTTGATGTCCTCGAGGTTCACGCCGCCCAGCGTGGGTTCGAGCGCGGCGACGATCTCGACCAGCTTGTCGGGGTCGCGTTCGGCCAGTTCGATGTCGAAGACATCGATGCCGGCGAACTTCTTGAACAAACAGCCCTTGCCCTCCATCACCGGCTTGCCGGCCAGCGGGCCTATGTCGCCCAGGCCCAGTACCGCGGTGCCGTTGGTGACCACGCCCACGAGGTTGCCGCGGCTGGTGTACTCGTGGGCCAGCGCCGGATCGGCCTCGATCGCCAGGCAGGCGTAGGCCACGCCCGGCGAGTACGCCAGGCTGAGGTCGCGCTGGTTGCTCAGCGGCTTGGTGGGGGTGATGGATATCTTGCCGTGCGTCGGCGCCCGGTGGTAGTCGAGGGCGGCGTCGCGCAGCAGGCGCTCGGCATCGGACAGGTGGTCGGCCACGATCGTCTCCAGGGCACGGCGGTGCCGTGCCCTGGAGATTAGCGCCGAATCGCGCCGCGCGACACAGGAACGGGCGCCCGTTGCTGCGCCCGGCCGGTCGATCAGCCCTGGGCCGCGCGCCGGCTCAGGATCTCGAACGCCGGCAGTGTCTTGCCTTCCAGCACCTCGAGGAAGGCGCCGCCGCCGGTGCTGATGTAGCCGACGTCTTTCTCGATACCGTACTTGGCGATGGCTGCCAGCGTGTCGCCGCCGCCGGCGATGCTGAAGGCCGGGCTGGCGGCGATGGCGCGCGCCAGCGTCTCGGTGCCGTGCGCGAAGGCGTCGAACTCGAACACGCCCACCGGCCCGTTCCAGACGATGGTGCCGGCGCTCATCAGCTGCTTGGCCAGCAGCGCGGCAGTCTGCGGGCCGATGTCGAGGATGAGGTCGTCGTCGGCGACGTCGGTGGCCGCCTTCACGGTGGCCTGGGCGTCGGCGGCGAAGCGCTTGGCCACCACCACGTCGCTGGGGATGGGCACGGCGGCGCCGCGGGCCTTCATGGCCTCGATCACGGCCTTGGCCTGGTCCACCAGGTCGGGCTCGGCCAGGCTCTTGCCGATCTTCAGCCCGGCGGCCAGCATGAAGGTGTTGGCGATGCCGCCGCCGACGATGAGGCCGTCGACCTTGCTAGAGAGCGCCTTCAGGATCGTCAGCTTGGTGCTGACCTTGCTGCCGGCGACGATGGCCACCAGCGGCCGCTTGGGGTCGGCCAGCGCGGCGTTGACGGCGTCGATCTCGGCGGCCAGCAGCGGGCCGGCGCAGGCGATGGGCGCGAACTGCGCGATGCCGTAGGTGCTGGCCTCGGCGCGGTGCGCGGTGCCGAAGGCGTCGTGCACGAAGATGTCGCACAGCGCGGCCATCTTGCGCGCCAGCGCTTCGTCGTTCTTCTTCTCGCCCTTGTTGACGCGGCAGTTCTCCAGCAGCACCACCTGGCCAGGGGCGACCGAGACGCCGTCGACCCAGTTGGCGACCAGCGGCACCGCGAACCCGAGGAGTTCGCCCAGCCGCTTGGCGACCGGCGCCAGGCTGTCGGCGGGCTTGAACTCGCCCTCGGTGGGGCGGCCAAGGTGGCTGGTGAGCATCACCGCCGCGCCGGCGTCCAGCGCCATGCGGATGCAGGGCACGCTGGCGCGGATGCGGGTGTCTTCGGTGATGTGGCCGGCGTCGTCCTGCGGCACGTTGAGGTCGGCGCGGATGAACACCCGCTTGCCGGCAACGGCACCCTGGGCAATGAGGTCGGTCAGGCGTTTCACGTTCATCCGGGTCTCCTGTGGTTTTGAAAATCAGTGGCCGATGATATTGCCTGCCGGCTCACCAGCCTAGACCCAAGCGCAGCGGCAGCATCACCGCCATGCCCACGACGATGGTGCCGAGGATGCCGCGCCGCCACCAGAACCAGGCCGCGCCGGCGGCCACGGCGTACAGGCGCGCGTCCTGCCAAGTGGCCACGAGCTGGCCCTGCGACATGACCACCTCGGGCACCACCACGGCGGCCATGGCGGCCAGCGGGGCGTAGCGCAGGCCCTGGCGCAGCCAGGCCGGGATGGGCACCTCGCGCTCGGTGAGGAAGAAGAAACCGCGTGTGACGATGGTGATCACCGTCAGCCCGATGACGGCGACCACGGCCTCGGTGGTCGTCATCATGTCGGGTCGTCCAGCGGCACCGCGCGGCGCGGCGTGCCGTGGTCGATGAGCAGGCCCATCGCCACGGCCGCGGCGATGGCCACGACGATGTTCAACTTGTAGGGCAGCGCGTAGGCTGCCACCGCGGCGCAGGCGGCCACCGCGCCCGCGGTCGAGGTGGCCTTGTCGGTCACCAGCGACAGCCCCACGCCCAGCAGCGCCAGCGTGCCCGCGAAACCCATGCCCCAGTGCAGCGGCACGGCATCGGCCAGCAAGATGCCGGCGAGCGCCGGCACCTGCCAGGCGAACCAGTTGCAGGCCACGCCGCCCCAGAAATAGGGCAGCTGCGCTTCCGGCTCGGGCTTGGCTTCGGGGAAGCGCCGCATGAACATGACGTAGTTCAGGTCGGCCGTGAGGTAGGCCAGGCGCAGCCGGTGGAACGGCTTGTAGCCGCTGAAGTAGGGCCGCCACTGCGCGCTGAAGATGACGAAACGCAGGTTGACGCACAGCGCGGTGGCCCACACCACCCACAGCGGCGCGCCGCTGCTCATCAGCGGCAGCACGGCCAGTTGCGCGCTGCCGGCGAAGACCAGCAGCGACATCATCACCATCACGGCCAGCGGCAGGCCGCTGTTGCCCATGGTCACACCGGTGATCAGGCCCCAGGCGCCGATGCCGATGGCCGTGCCCAGCATCTCGCGCGCGCCACGCGCGAACTCGGGGTGGTGCCAGATCGGCGCGGTGGTGGCTTGCGGGTTCACCCGCCGATTGTCGTCATCCGCCGTCGCCGGCGCGCGACGCCGGGCCGCGGCGCCCGGCCGCGGCGCCGCAGGGCTACTTCTTCTTCACGCTGCCACTGCCGGCCACCGAGGACTTGATCTCGGCGTTGCCGGTGTAGACGACGTCGCCGCTGCCGGCGATGCGCACCGACAGCGTCTTCTGCGCGTTCACGGCCGCGTCGCCGCTGCCGGCGATGGACACCGTCACGGTGTCGGAACGCATCTCGGTCAGGCGCACGTCGCCGCTGCCGGCGATGCTGACGGAGGTCTTGACCGCCGTACCCTGGCCGACGACGTCGCCGCTGCCCGAGATGCGCACGCCCAGGTCCTCGGTCTCGAGCCCGTCGATGCGGGCGTCACCAGCACCCGAGATCGACACCTGCAGCGCCGGCGTCTTGAAGGTCTCGAGCTTGATGTTGCCGGCGCCGGCGGTCGACAGCGCCGTCAACCGCGGCGTGACGACATCGACCACCACCCTGGTTCGGGTGTCGATGCTCTGCCAGCCCATCCTGCCGCTGCCGGTACCGCGCTTCCAGCGCAGGTGCAGCGTGGCGCCCTTGCCGTCCGGCTCGACCACGGTTTCCAGCATCGGCAGCAGGTTGTCGTCGGCCGTCACGCGCACCGAAGCGGCTTCGCCCTGGCGCACGGTGAGGTCCACAGCTCCGCTGAGGGCGATGGCCTGGAACTCGGCGACGGTGCGGGTTTCGGTGGCAGCGGTGCCCGAGCCATGCACGCTGGCGGCGTGGGCCGAAACCGGCAGCAGGGTGGGCGCGAGCGCCATGCCGCACAGCAGCAGCGTCGCCAGCGCGGCGTGACGGGCGGAAATGGGCAGGATGCGGCTTGTCATGCGGCTCTTTCAGGGGTCGGGAGCCGGCAATGTGCCTGGGCAGGCCGCGCTTGACCATCGCCGCGCGACACGCTGCGCAGGGCGGCGACGGAGTGCGACGTCGTGGCCTTGAGCGGCGATCGGCCCGTCGTCCGCGGATCGAGGCCCGGTGGCCCGCTGCCTGCCGTGGCAAAGGGAGCTGCGTGCCGGGAGAGCGGCTCAGTGACTCTTCTTGGCCGGCTTGGCGCCCTTGGCCGGCGCGGCCTCTTCGGCGTCGGCCTCGACCGCGGCAGCCACCACGGGCGCCGGCATGGCCTCGATCTTGTTCTCGCGCATGTAGTCGTTCATCTCGCGCCAGCCGACGAACATGGCCGACTTGTCGGCGCGCTTGTTCATCTCGAAGCAGGTCTCGACGGAACGTGCGGCATGCCGGCAGGCCGCGCCGATGGCCTTGCCTTCGGCCTCGCGCTGGGCCGCCACGGCCGCCGGCGACTCGATGCCGAGCTGGTCGCAGCCGGCCAGGGCGGTCAGCAGGGTCAACAGCAGCAGGGGCGCGCGCCGGCGCGGCAGGCAGTGGGGTTTCACCCTCGGTTTATCGGCCGGCGAGGTTGCGGCTTGAGGGCGCCGCCACGAGGCCCGGCCGCAGGCCCTGGCTCAGCCCGCGGAGGCCGCCTGTCGCTGCAGGAACTCGCGTGCCTGGATGCGCCGGCCGCCGGGCAGCTGCAACTCCAGCAACTCGAGCGCACCCTCGGCGCAGGCCACGACCAAACGGCCCTCGCCGGCTGCGACGCGCTGGCCCGGTGTGCCGTGGCCCGGCAGTCCTTCGACGTGTACGGCGCGCGCGCGCCAGACCTTCAAGGCCTGTCCGTCGATCTCGGCCACGGCACCCGGGAAAGGGTCGAAGGCACGCAGCCGGCGCTCCAACGCCGCCGCCGGCTGCTGCCAATCGATGGCCGCCTCGGTCTTGTGGATCTTGCTGGCATAGCTCACGCCTTCGGCCGGCTGCGGCACGGGGCACAGCTTGCCGTCTGCCAGGTCGGCCAGCGCCTGCACGATCAGGCGCGCGCCGATGCCGGCCAGGCGGTCGTGCAGCGTGGCCGCGGTGTCGTCGGGGTCGATCGGCGTTGTCTCCATGCGCAGCATGGCGCCGGTGTCGAGCCCGGCGTCCATCTGCATGATGGTGATGCCGGTCTCGGTGTCGCCGGCCTCGATGGCACGCTGAATCGGGGCGGCCCCGCGCCATCGCGGCAGCAGCGAGCCATGGATGTTGAGGCAGCCATGGCGCGGTGTTGTGAGCACCCACTCAGGCAATATGAGTCCGTAGGCGGCCACCACCAACACGTCCAGCGCCGCCTGCTGCAGCGCCTGCCGGGCGTTGGCGGCGTCTTCCGCGAACTTGCCGTCCAGACGCAAGCTGCGCGGCTGGGCCAGCGCCAGGCCGTGCTCGAGCGCCAGCTGCTTGACCGGCGAGGCCTGCAGCTTGAGCCCGCGGCCGGCAGGGCGGTCAGGCTGGGTCAGCACCAGCGGCACGGAGTGGCCGGCCTGAAGGATCGCGGCCAGCGCCAGCCGCGCGAATTCGGGCGTACCGGCGAAGCCGACGCGCAGCGCCGGCGGGGCCACGCCAGCCCCCGCCGGCGCGGGCCTGCCGTCAGCGGACACGCTGCTCCTCGCGCAGCTTCTTCAGCATGCGGGTCTTGATGCGGTCGCGCTTGAGGAAGCTGAGGTACTCGACGAAGACCTTGCCCATCAGGTGGTCCATCTCGTGTTGCACGCAGACTGCCGACAGGCCCTCGGCCTCCATCTCGAAGGGCTGGCCCTCGCGGTTCAGCGCCTGCACGCGCACGCGGGCATGGCGCTCGACGCGGTCGTAGGTCTGCGGCACCGACAGGCAACCCTCTTCGGCCACCGACATCTCGTCGCTCTTCCAGGCGAGTTCGGGGTTGATCAGCACCAGCGGCTGGTCGTGCTGCTCGGACGTGTCCATCACGATCACGCGCTCATGCACGTCGACCTGGGTGGCGGCCAGGCCCACGCCGTCGGCTTCGTACATGGTCTCGAGCATGTCGTCGACGAGCGCGCGAATGCGCCCGTCGACCGCTGCCACGGGCTTGGCCACCAAGTGCAGGCGGGGATCGGGATAGCGCAGGATGGTCAGGCGGGCCATGAACGTGTCAGCGGAGGTCGGGTGGCGAAACAGCGGGAAACAGCTGTGGATGGTGAGCAACGAGCGCCGGCGCCGGGGCGTGTGGCGCGCCTCACGCCTCGGCGCTTTGTTTGCGGCATCAAGGGTTTACGGGCAGAATCTGTGAAACCATATGAGCATTGTCGCGACGACGGAGCACTGCCGATTCGCTCATCGGTACGCGATGATCGGCACGGTTCCCGGGCCTTCAGGCATCGGGTCCGATTTCCCCAGGCCGCGGCGCATTTTCGCACCGGCCGCAGCAAGGCACCCCGCCCGGAGATTGAAAGCCCCATGAGCATCCGCGTTCGCCGCTGTACGCCCCGGGCCCTGCGACATGCGGCCCGCCACGGCGCCGCCCTGCTGGCTGCCGTCGGCCTGTGCGGGGTGGCGCTGGCGCAGCCCAGCCGCATGCCCATCACTCCCGAGTGGCGCGACACCGCGCAGCGCGTCGCCGAAGCCGGCGTGCCGCTGTCCGACCTGGCGCCGAATGCGCCCGACTCGCACACCGTGCAGCCGGGCGACACGCTGTGGGGCATCTCCAGCCTGTTCCTCAAGAGCGCGTGGCGCTGGCCCGAGCTGTGGGGCATGAATCTGCAGCAGATCCGCAACCCGCACCTCATCTACCCCGGCCAGGTGCTGGTGCTCGAGAAGATCGACGGCCGCGCCCGCCTGCGCATCGCCAGCGGCGAGGTGGGCCAGCCCACCAACACCGTGCACCTGAGCCCGCGCGTGCGCAGTGGGCTGCTCGACAACGGCGCCATCGCGGCGATCCCGGTGCACCTGATCGGGCCCTTCCTGAACGAAGCCGTGGTCTTCGAGACCAACGAACTCGACAGCGCGCCGCGCATCGTCGCGGCCCAGGAGGGCCGCGTCATGCTCGGCCGCGGCGACACCGCCTACGTGCGCGGCGACCTCGCCGGCGCGCGCGACTTCCGCGTCTTCCGCCAGCTCGTGGCGCTGAACGACCCGCTCACCAAGGAGGTGCTCGGCTACGAAGGGCGCTACGTCGGCACGGCCGAGCACGTGCGCGCCGGCGACACCCAACTGGCCGGCAACAACGTGGCCGTGGTCGTGCCGGACACCTTCCGCATCACCACCGCGCGCATGGAGGTGGCCGTCGGCGACCGCCTGAGCCCGGTGCCCATGCAGGAGCTGGTGGCCTACGTGCCGCACGCACCCTCGGCGCCCATCGACGGCCGCATCGTCGGCATCTACGGCGACGGCCTGCGCGCCGGCCAGAACCAGGTGGTGTCTATCAACAAGGGCAAGCGCGACGGCCTCGAACGCGGCCATGTGCTGGCGCTGTGGCGCAGCGGCACCCACACTGTCGACCGCACCGGCGCCGTCAAGCAGGCGATGCGCCTGCCCGACGAGCGCCACGGTGCGCTGTTCGTCTTCCGCACCTTCGAGCGCGTGTCGTACGCGCTGATTCTGAACGTGCAGGACCCGGTGCGCGCGGGCGACCGCTTCACCCAGCCCTGAGACGCCGACGCCGGCGCCCGCGGCGTCCACCGCGCCCCACGACGCCCCGGCCCGGGATCCGAACGCCTTGGGCTGCGACGACGACTTCACGGCCTGGTTCAGGCTGCTGGAGACCCCGGGCCTCGGCCGCGAGAGTGCGCGCCGCCTCGTCGCCGCCTGCGGCAGCCCGGCCGCCGTGCTGGGCACGCCCCTGGCCACGCTGCGCGAACTGGTGGGCCCCGCGCGCGCCGCCGCACTGCAGCAGCCCCCGCCCGACTTCGAAGCGCGGCTGACGGCAGCGCGGCAGTGGCTGCAAGGCGGTGACGACCGCCATGTGCTGACCTTGGGCCAACCGGCCTATCCGCCGCTGCTGCTGCAGGCGCCCGACCCGGCGCTGCTGCTGTACGTGCAAGGCGACCTGGCCTGCCTGTCGGCCGCGGCAGTCGCCATCGTCGGCAGCCGCCACGCCAGCCCGCAGGGCCTCGACCACGCGCGCCAGTTCGCCGCCCGCCTTGCTGAAGCCGGCTGGGTGGTGGTGTCAGGCCTGGCCCAGGGCATAGACGCCGCGGCGCACGAAGGTGCCCTGAAGGCCGGCGCACGCACCATTGCGGTCATGGGCACAGGCCCCGACCTCACCTACCCCAGCCGCCACCGCGCGCTGGCCCGCCGCATCGCCGGCCAGGGTGCGCTGGTGACCGAGTTCGCCCCGGGCACGCCGCCCTTGCCGGAGAACTTTCCCCGGCGCAACCGGCTCATCGCCGGGCTCACGCAGGGCACGCTGGTGGTCGAGGCGGCGCTGCGCTCGGGCTCGCTGATCACCGCCCGGCTGGCCAACGAGGCTGGGCGCGATGTCTGGGCCGTCCCCGGCTCCGTGCATGCCGAGCAGGCGCGCGGCTGCCACGCCCTCATCAAGCAGGGCGCGATGCTGGTGGAGAGCCCCGAGGACGTGCTCGACACGCTTGTCGGGCCCGCTGCCCCGCCCGCGCAGGCCACGCTGGCGCTGGAAAGCCGAGACGCCGACGCCGCCACCCACGACCCGTTGCTGAGCGCGCTGGGCGACGACCCGGTGACGCTGGACGCCTTGCTCGCCCGCACCGGATGGCCGACATCCGAACTCAGCGCCCGGCTGCTTGAACTCGAACTCGACGGCCTCGTCGCGAGACTGCCCGGCGGCCTGTTCCAGCGTCGTCACGCTGCCTGAGGCGCACGCCACAGTAACACGAGTC
>PNKD01000022.1 GCA_013822265.1 Leptothrix sp. (in: b-proteobacteria) | reverse complement strand
CCTGCAGATCGCGCTGAAGAACGCGCTGCGCCAGGCGCCCGACTGCATCCTGATCGGCGAGATCCGCGACCGCGAGACCATGAGCGCCGCACTCAGCTATGCGCTGTCGGGCCACCTCGTGCTGGCCACGCTGCACGCCAACAACAGCTACCACGCGATGGGCCGCATCCTGTCGTTCTACACGCCCGAGGCGCGGCCGACGCTGCTGTCCGACCTGTCGTCGGGCCTGCGTGCCGTGGTCTCGCAGCGCCTGCTGCGCAGCAACGTCGGCGGCCGCGTGCCGGCCGTCGAGGTGCTGCTCAACACCAAGCTGGTATCCGAGCTGATCGACAAGGGCGACATCTCGGGCATCAAGGAAGCGGTGGAGAAGTCGCTGGCCGAGGGCTCGCGCACCTTCGAGGCCGACATCGCGCGGCTCATCGCCGAGGGCGTGGTCTCGCGCGACGAGGGCCTGGCCCACGCCGATTCGCCCACCAACCTGCTGTGGCGGCTGCAGAACGAGCAGGCGCCGGTGTCGCGCGTCACGGCCAAGAAGGAAGAGAACGAGGCCGCCACCTTCACCGAGATCGCCATCGACGTGCGGCCCGAAGACAGCCGCGCCAGCAGCACGCCGACCTGGCAACCGGTGCCCAAGCGATGAACAGCGGCCCCGGCGCCGCGCTGCGCCTGACCGAGTCGCTGATCGCCTGCCGCTCGGTGACGCCGGCCGACGGCGGCTGCCAGCCGCTGCTGACGCAGCGGATGCAGGGTGCCGGCTTCGCATGCGAGGCGCTCGACGCCGGCCCCCCCGAAGCGCGCGTGGCCAACCTGTGGGCCGTGCACGACGCCGGCATCCCGGGGCCGACACTCGTGTTTGCCGGCCACACCGACGTCGTGCCGCCCGGCCCGCTGGAGCACTGGGCCAGCGACCCCTTCGTGCCGACGCACCGCGCCGGTCCCACCGGGCCGCGCCTGTACGGCCGCGGCGCCGCCGACATGAAGGCCGCCGTGGCCGCGATGGCCGTGGCCGCCGGCGACTTCGTGCTCGCCACGCCGCAGCACCGCGGCCGCGTGGCGCTGCTCATCACCAGCGACGAAGAGGGCCCGGCGCTGCACGGCACGCGCCACGCCGTCGAGGTGCTGCAGCAGCGCGGCGAACGGCTCGACGCCTGCATCGTTGGCGAGCCGACCTCGGTCGACCAGCTCGGCGACATGGTCAAGAACGGCCGCCGCGGCACCTTGTCGGGCCGCCTGCGCGTGCTGGGCGTGCAGGGCCACATCGCCTACCCGCAGCTGGCGAAGAACCCGCTGCACCTGTTGGCGCCGGCGCTTGCCGAACTGGTGGCCACGCGCTGGGACGAGGGCAATGCCTTTTTCCCGCCCACGAGCTGGCAGGTCAGCAACATCCACGCCGGCACCGGCGCGCTCAATGTCATCCCGGGCGACCTGGTGCTGGACTTCAACTTCCGCTTCGGCACCGAGTCGACGCCGGCCTCGCTGCGCCAGCGTGTCGAGGCCATCCTGCAGCGCCACGGCGTCGACCATGAGCTGCAGTGGACGCTGGGCGGCGAGCCCTTCCTCACGCCGCCGGGCAGCCTGAGCACGGCGCTGGTGGCGGCCATCGAGGCCGAGTGCGGCGTCACGCCCGAGCTCAGCACCACCGGCGGCACGTCCGACGGCCGCTTCATCGCGCGCATCTGCCCGCAGGTGATGGAGTTCGGCGTCATCAACGAGAGCATCCACAAGATCGACGAATGGGTCGACGTCGCGGCGCTGGAGCCGCTGACGCGCGTCTACCGCGACACGCTGGCGCGCTTCCTGTCATGACCGTGCTGCAGCTCGTGCAGGCCGAGGCCGCGCTGCTGGCCGCCGGCGTGCACTTCGGCCACGGCACCACCAACGCCTGGGACGAAGCCGCCTGGCTGGTGCTGTGGCGCCTGGGCCTGCCGCTGGACGCGCTGGACGCGGTGGCCACCCAGGATGTGGCGCCGGTGCAGGCCGCGCAGGTGCGCGCGCTGGTGGCCGAGCGCATCGCCACGCGCAAGCCGGCGGCCTACCTCACCGGCGAGGCCTGGCTGCAGGGGGTGCCGTTTTTCGTCGACGAGCGCTGCATCGTGCCGCGCTCGCTGATCGCCGAGCCGCTGGCCGAGGGCCACATCGACATCTGGCTCAGCGAGCGCACGCACCGCGTGCTCGACCTGTGCACCGGCAACGGCAGCCTGGCCGTGCTGGCCGCGCTGGCCTGGCCCGAGGTGACGGTGGACGCCACCGACCTGTCGGCCGACGCGCTGGCGGTGGCCGCGCGCAACGTGCAGCGCCACGGCCTGGCCGATCGCATCGAACTGCTGCAGGGCGACGGCCTGGCCGCCGTGGCCGGCCGCCGTTACGACCTCATCCTGTGCAACCCGCCCTACGTCAACCGCGCGGCCATGGCCGCGCTGCCGCCCGAGTACCGCGCCGAGCCCGCGCTGGCGCTGGACGGCAACGCCGCCGGCGGTGACGACGGCATGGACTTCATCCGCAAGCTGCTCGCCGGCGCTCCCCACCACCTGACCGACGACGCCGTGCTGGTGCTCGAGGTCGGCCACGAGCGCCCGCATTTCGAAGCCGCTTTCCCGACGCTGGAGGTGGTGTGGCTGAGCACCAGCGCCGGCGACGAGCAGGTGCTGCTGATCACCGCCCAGGCCTTGCGCCAACACGCCGGCCAGGCCATCGAGAACCCATGATCCAGATCTCCCAAGTCACGCTGCGCCGCGGCGTCAAGGTCGTGCTGCAGAACGCCAGCGTGACGCTGCAGCCGCGCGAGAAGGTCGGCCTCATCGGCCGCAACGGCGCCGGCAAGTCCAGCCTGTTCTCGCTGATGACGCACCGCCTGCAGGCCGACGCCGGCGACGTCGACATCCCGCCGCGCTGGCGTGTCGGCGAGGTGGCGCAGGACGTGCCCGAGACCGACGAAGGCGCCACCGAGTTCGTGCTGCAGGGCGACATCCCGCTGATGCAGGCCCAGCAGGCGCTGCACGCCGCCGAAGCCGCCGACGACGGCCACGCCATGGCCGACGCGCACCAGGCGCTGGACGAAGCCGGCGCCTTCGACGCGCGCTCACGCGCACAGGCGCTGCTGATGGGCCTGGGCTTCCGCGGCGACCAGCTCGACGCGCCGGTCAACACCTTCTCGGGCGGCTGGCGCATGCGGCTGCAGCTGGCGCGCGCGCTGATGTGCCCTTCGGACCTGCTGCTGCTGGACGAGCCCACCAACCACCTCGACCTCGATGCGCTGGTGTGGTTGGAGGCCTGGCTCAAGCGCTACGAGGGCTTGATGGTCGTCATCAGCCACGACCGCGAGTTTCTCGACGCCATCTGCAACGTCATCGTCCACCTCGACGACCTGCAGCTCACGCGCTACACCGGCAACTACACCGCGTTCGAAGAGATGCGCGCCGAACGCCTGAGCCAGGCGCAGGCGGCCTTCAGCAAGCAGCAGGAGCGCGTGGCCCACCTGCAGAAGTTCATCGACCGCTTCAAGGCCAAGGCCAGCAAGGCCAAGCAGGCGCAGAGCCGCGTCAAGGCGCTGGCACGCATGGAGCGGCTGGCGCCGGTGATGACGGCCAGCGATTTCAACTTCGAGTTCCGCGAGCCGCTGAGCCTGCCCAACCCGATGCTGGCCTTCGATGGCATCAGCTGCGGCTACAACGGCATGCCCATCGTCAAGAACTTCAGCCGCAGCGTGCTGGCCGGCCAGCGCATCGGCATCCTGGGCGCCAACGGCCAGGGCAAGTCGACGCTGGTCAAGACCATCGCCGGCGAGCTGCCGCTGGTCAGCGGCAGGACGACGCAGGGCAAGGGCCTGGTGATCGGCTACTTCGCGCAGCAGGAGGTCGACGTGCTGCACCTCGACGACGGCCCGCTGATGCACATGGTGCGGCTGGCGCGCGACGTCGGCCCGGCGGCGCGCGAACAAGAGCTGCGCGACTTTCTCGGCAGCTTCCGCTTCGTCGGCGACATGGTTCAGCAGCCCGTGGGCAGCCTGTCGGGCGGCGAAAAGGCACGCCTGGTGCTGGCCATGCTGGTGTGGCAACGCCCCAACCTGCTGCTGATGGACGAGCCCACCAACCACCTCGACCTGACCACGCGCGAGGCGCTGTCGATCGCGCTCAACGAGTTCGAGGGCACGGTGATGCTGGTCAGCCACGACCGCGCACTGCTGCGCGAGACCTGCGACGAGTTCTGGCTCGTCGCCAAGGGCCGCGTCGAGCCCTTCGACGGCGACCTCGACGACTACCAGAAGTGGCTGCTCGAGGTGTCGCGCGCCAACGCGCGCGGCCAGCCCATCCCCGACCCGCCGCGCGCCGCGGGTGCCGCCGCCGAACCCGCAGCACCACCAGCCAAGGCCAAGGCTGCGGCGCCGACGTCCACGCCCGCGGTGGCCGCGCCCAAGACGGCGGCACCCAAGGCCGCCGCGCCGCGGCCCGCCCCGCGCGACGACCGTCAGAGCAACAAGGCCGCCCGCATCAAGCAGGCCGAGGCCACGCGGCCGCTGCGCAACGAGCTGCAGCGCATCGACGAGTGCCTGGCCAGGCTGGGCAAGGAGAAGGTCGAGATCGAGGCCGCGCTGTCGCGGCCCGATGCCAGCGCCGACGACTATGCCGAGCTGGGCCGCCGCCTGGCGCACGTAGGCGCCGAGGTGGCGATGCTGGAAGAGCGCTGGATGGCGGCACAGACCGAGCTCGAGGCGATGCAGGCCGCCTGACGGGCCGCGGGCCCGGCGCGCCGCCGCATCAGCCTGCCGCCAGCAGGTCCAGCAGCAGTTCGACGCGCGCCTGTACCGGCGTCAGCACGCCGGCATCGGGCAGCAGATCGGCGGCGTTGCCGGTCGCACCACCCTCACCCGCGTCGCTGGCCACCACGCCACCCAGCAGGCAGCGCGAGGCCCGGCGCACCACCACGCCGGCAGCCCTCGCACGCTGGGCGGCGGCGCGCAGTTCGGCGTGCACGCTGCCGTTGCCGGTGCCGGCGATGACGAGGCCGCGCGCGCCGGCCGCCACCAGTGCATCGATGACCGCGGCGCGCGCGCCGGCGTGGCTGGTGACGATGTCGACCGCCGGCCAGCCGGTCGGCTCGCGCAGGCGCTGCGGCGCTCGCGCCACCGCGTCGTGCAGCGCGCCGGCCGGCCAGGGCCGCAGCGTGCGCACGCGGCCATCTTCCAGCAACGCCACCGGGCCGGCGTCGCCGGCGCTGAAGGCGTCGACACGGTAGCCGTGCACCTTGCGCAGGCTGGCGCCGGCGTGCACCACGCCGCCCAGCACTGCCAGCACGCCGTGCGCGCCCGGCTCGCGCGCCAGCGTCACGGCGTCGAACAGGTTCTGCGGGCCGTCGGGCGACAGGGCAGTGGCCGGGCGCATCGCCGCTGTCAGCACCAGCGGCTTGGCCGCGGCCACGGTGCGGTGCAGGAAGAAGGCGGTTTCCTCCAGCGTGTCGGTGCCGTGCGTGACCACCACGCCGGCGACCTCGGGCCGCGCCAGGTGCCAGGCCGCACGCCTGACCAGCGCGGCCCAGGTGGCGTGGTCCATGTGGCAGCTGTCCAGCCGCGCCAGGGTCTCGGTCTCCAGCGCCAGGCCCCGCAGCGGCGGCACGGCAGCCACCAGCACCTCAACGCCCAGCGCGCCGGCCTGGTAACCGACGTGGCTGGCGGCACTGGCGGCGGTGCCGGCGATCGTGCCGCCGGTGCCCAGGATGACCACCAGGCCGGGCGGGTTGCGGTCAATGTTTTGCATCTATCGGCTTTCTGGATGAAAATACAGCCACTGGACAAACAGCCAGTGCCTCGACGGAAACCCGATGCAAGACAGCCCCAAGCTCACCGCGCGCCAGCAGCAGATCCTCGACCTGGTGCAAAGCGCCATAGAGCGCACCGGCGCGCCGCCCACACGGGCCGAGATCGCCGCCGAACTCGGCTTCAAGTCGGCCAACGCCGCCGAAGAGCACCTGCAGGCGCTGGCGCGCAAGGGCGTCATCGAACTGGTGGGCGGCACGTCGCGCGGCATCAGGCTGAAGTCTGACACCTTGCGCGCCATGGCCGAGGCCAGGCTGGCGCCCTGGGGCCAGCAGTACATGCTGCCGCTGCCGCACATCGCGCAGCTCACGCTGCCGCTGGTGGGCCGCGTGGCCGCAGGCAGCCCCATCCTGGCCCAGGAGCATGTCGACCAGACCTACCTGATGGAAGCGGCAATGTTCTCGCGCCGCCCCGACTACCTGCTCAAGGTCAAGGGCATGAGCATGCGCGACGCCGGCATCCTCGACGGCGACCTGCTCGCGGTGCAGAAGGCGCAAGACGCCAAGAACGGCCAGATCGTCGTCGCCCGCCTGGGCGACGAAGTCACGGTCAAGCGCCTGCGCCGCACCAGCAAGGGCATCGAACTGCTGCCCGAGAACCCCGACTTCCAGCCCATCCACGTGCCGCTGGACACCCAAGACTTCGAGCTCGAGGGCATTGCCGTCGGGCTCATCCGCAACACCATGCTGATGTGATGATGAGCACGCTGCACACCCACCCCACCGCCGCGGGCGCCGCCCGCCCGCCCAAGGCGCCGCCGCCACGCAAGGCCCGCCTGGCCGCCGAGTGCGAGACGCTCGAGCAGTTGCCCAACATCGGGCCGTCCATCGCCGCCGACCTGCGGTCGCTGGGCATTCAGGAACCGCGGGAACTGGCCGGGCGCGACGCCTTTGCGCTTTACCAGGCGCTGGGCGAGAGAGCCGGCCGCCGGCAGGATCCGTGCGTGCTCGACACCTTCATGGCCGCCACGGCCTTCATGGAAGGCGCGCCCGCGCGGCCCTGGTGGGAGTACACCGCGCTGCGCAAGGCACGCTACGGCGTGGTCTGAGAGGGTGTAAACAGATCCGGTGCGCCCGAGCAGGCGTGCCGCACTCGCACCGAAAGCCGGCCACCGGCCGCGAGGGGCTGCCGCCGCGCCTGAACTGGCGCGCGATGTACCCGTACTTCCAGCCTTTGCCTTGGCGTGGCGCGGGCGAGCATCGGGCTCAGGTTGTCGTCAACCGGTCCGATATCACTGCCATGTTCAGGTCCTTTGCCTTTCCCGCCCGCTGGAGCCGCCGCAGCACGCTGTGCGACCGCAGCCGCCTGCGTGCGGAAGCCTGCCCGCCGTCGCTGCGCTTTGCACCGGCCGGCGGCGCTTGGCAGCGCGCGATGTTCTGGCTGCTCGCGCCGTCGCCGCGCGCCGCTGCAATGGCCCCCGACCGCCTGCCGGACGTGCGCAGCGACTTTCTGGGCACGCTGGCCGACATCGCCGGCGACGAGGCCGACGCCCTTCGCTGCCGCATCCGCGAGGCGCGCACGCTGCGCGAACTCTGGCATGCACGTGCCGAGGTCTACCGCATCGTCGGCGTCGCCCACAGCCAGGGCCTGGCCGAAGAGCGGCTGGGTCTGTTGAACCGCCACTTCCCCACGCGCGCCCCGCGCTCGCAGTTCGCGCCGCTGTGATGCACCATCACCCCTCGCCCCTGGCCCCGCGCGACTTCACGCCCGGCGCCGGCCTGCCCGGCGATCGCGGTGCACGCGTCGCCGCACGCCAGGCCTTCGTCGGCCTCAAGCACAGCTTCCTCGACGCACTGCAGGCCGCCCCGGCGGCCGACTGGTTGCGCATGCAGGTTCGCGCGGCCGAGGAGCCGGTCGACCTGTGGCTGCTGCGGGCGCCGGTGTTCGCAGCCCTGGGCGGCATGGACGACGATTGCCGCGCCCACCGCCAGCGCCTGCACCGCAGCCTGGACACGGTGTTCCCCGACCTCGACAGCGGCAGCACCTTCATGACGTTGTGACGGCACGGGGCGCGCCTGCGCCCCTTGATGACCACGGCGCGCCTGCGCCCCTTGATGACCACGGCGCGCCTGCGCCTCTTGATGACCACGGCGCGCAGGCACCCCTTGAAGAACCCGGCGCGCAGGCGCCGCTGACAGTTTCAGGCGCGCACACGCGCCTTGAACGTCCGCCTGAACTTCTCGACCTTGGGCGCCACGACGTGTGCGCAATAACCCTGGCCGGGGTGCTGGGCGAAGTAGTGCTGGTGGTAGTCCTCGGCACGCCAGTAGTTGGCCAGCGGCGCCAGCTCGGTGACCACGCGGCCCCCATGCGCGGCATCGGCCTCGGCCAGCACCTCGCGCACCACGGCCTCCTGGCCGTCGTTCTCGAGGTAGATGCCGCTGCGGTACTGGGTACCGATGTCGTTGCCCTGGCGGTTCAAGGTCGTGGGGTCGTGCACGACGAAGAAGATCTCCAGCACCTCGCGCAGGCCGATGCGTTCGGCGTCGAAGCTCACCCGCACGACCTCGGCATGGCCGGTGGTGCCGGTGCAAACGGCCTCGTAGCCGGGGTCGGGTACATGGCCGTTGCAATAGCCGCTTTCCACCGCCAGCACGCCGTCGACGAGCTCGAACACCGCCTCCACGCACCAGAAACAACCGCCGCCGAGGGTGATGACCTGCCTGTCCATTTGCCGTGCTCCCGCTGATCCCGTTGGCCGGCGCCGCGGTCGACCGCGACCACCGATCCTTACACTCCCGCATGATTATCAGGAGCACGACGATGGCCACCAGGTTCGCATGGGATGACCCCTTCCTCTTCGACAGCCAGCTCAGCGACGACGAGCGCGCGGTGCGCGACGCCGCCCATGCCTATTGCCAGGACCGACTGCAGACGCGCGTGCTGATGGCCGCACGCCACGAGACCTTCGACCGCGAGATCCTGCGCGAGATGGGCGAGCTCGGCCTGCTGGGCAGCACCATCGAAGGCTACGGCTGCGCCGGCCTCAACCACGTCTGCTACGGCCTCGTGGCGCGCGAGGTCGAGCGCGTCGACAGCGGCTACCGCAGCGCGATGAGCGTGCAGAGCAGCCTGGTGATGCACCCCATCCACGCCTACGGCAGCGAGGCGCAGCGCCAGAAGTACCTGCCCAAACTCGCCACCGGCGAGTGGGTGGGCTGCTTCGGTCTCACCGAGCCCAACCACGGCAGCGACCCGGCCAGCATGATCACGCGCGCCAAACCCGCCACGCGCGACGGCGTCGCCGGCTACGTGCTGGACGGCAGCAAGATGTGGATCACCAACAGCCCCATCGCCGACGTCTTCGTGGTGTGGGCGAAGAAGCAGGACCCCGACGGCGGCGTCGGCGGCGCGGAGACGATCCACGGCTTCATCCTCGACAAGGGCATGCCGGGCCTCTCGGCGCCCAAGATCGAGGGCAAGATGAGCCTGCGCGCCAGCATCACCGGCGAGATCGTGATGGACGGCGTGTTCGTGCCCGAGGCGCAGCTGTTGCCCGGCGTCAGCGGCCTCAAGGGCCCGTTTGGCTGCCTCAACAAGGCACGCTTCGGCATCGCCTGGGGCGCGCTCGGTGCGGCCGAGTTCTGCTGGCACGCGGCGCGCCAGTACACGCTGGACCGCCAGCAGTTCGGCCGCCCGCTGGCGCAGAACCAGCTGATCCAGAAGAAGCTGGCCGACATGCAGACCGAGATCACGCTGGGCCTGCAGAGCGTGCTGCGCGTGGGCCGGCTGATGGACGAAGGCCGCGCCGCGCCCGAGATGATCAGCCTCGTCAAGCGCAACAGCTGCGGCAAGGCGCTGGACATCGCGCGCCTGGCGCGAGACATGCACGGCGGCAACGGCATCCACGACGAATACCACGTCATCCGCCACATGATCAATCTCGAAACCGTCAACACCTACGAAGGCACCCACGACGTGCACGCGCTCATCCTGGGCCGGGCGATGACGGGCCTGCAGGCCTTCTTCTGAAACCCGCGCCACCTCGCCCCCCCCGGACCGGCCCGCCGGCGCACGCCCGATGAACGACCTCTTCATGACGCTGGGCATCGAAGCCTGGAAACCCGTGCTCGGTACGCTGCTGCTGCCGCCGCTGCCGCTGCTGCTGCTCGTGCTGGTGGGCGCGCGGCTGATGTTCAGGCGCCGGCTGCGGGCCTGGCTGCTGATCCTGCTGGGCGTGGTGAGCCTGTACCTGGCGTGCACCAATGCCGTCAGCAGCCTGCTCGAGCGCGCCCTGACCCGGCCGCCGCCGGCCCTGGCCGAGGCCGGCATCGGCGCGCTCAAGCGTGCGCCGCGCACGGCCATCGTGGTGCTGGGCGGCGGGCGGCGCCTGCTGGCGCCCGAGTACGGCATCTCCAGCCTGCACGAGCGCAGCATCGAGCGCCTGCGCTACGGCATCTGGCTGGGCCGCGAGACCTCGCTGCCGCTGATCTACAGCGGCGGCATCAGCCACGGCGAGAAGGAAGGCCCGACCGAAGCCGAGATCGCCGCGCGCATCGCCGAACGCGAGTTCGGCCGCCCGCTGCGCTGGACCGAGACCGACTCACGCGACACGCGCGAGAACGCGCTGCGCACCGTGGCGCTGCTGCGCAAGGAGGGCATGGAGCAGATCGTCCTCGTGACCCACGGCTACCACATGCGCCGCGCGCTGCGCAACTTCGAGCGTGCCGCGGCGGGGGGCACACCGATGAAGTTCGTCGTCGCCCCCATGGGCCTGCCCAGCAGCACGCGCATCGAGGCGAAGGACTGGCTGCCCGTGGCCGGCAACCTCAAGACCACCACGATCGCGCTGCACGAATGGCTGGGCTTGCTGGGCGGTGCCTGAGGCTGCTGGCCTGAATCCGCGCCGCAGGCCGCCGCGCGCCGCAGCGACTACTTCAACAGCGGCGGCAGCAGCTTGAGCAGCGCACGGCGGCGCTCGGCCTCTTCGTGCGCCCGGGCATCGCTGCGCTCACGCTCGGCCTGCGCGGCCTGTGCCGCCTGGATGACGCGGATGCGCTCGGCATGGTCGGCCGCATTCGAACGGCGCAGCTCGTCCATCATCACGGCGTCGACCTTGATGCCGCGCGCCATCAGGCGCTCGGTCAGGCGCAGGCCGGCGGCGGCGTCGCCGCCCAGCGAGGCCACCACCTCGTTGGCGAAGAGGTCGGCGCTGCCGACGATGCTGTCCACCGCGATGGCCCGCTCGGCCTGCGCCTCGGCCGCCGCGAGCAGCATGCCGGCGCCAGGCACCGCCAGCGCCAGGATCTTGCCGACCATGAAGCCGGTGCTGACGCCCTCGCTCTTCTGCGACGCCTTGATTGCGCCCTGGCTGGCCTGGAAGTAGGTGCCGAAGGCCGCCAGCCAACGGAACTCGTCGGCCGTGCGTGCCTCGATCATCGCGTTGGCGGGGATCTTGGCGCGCTGCGTGCCCATGCGCCAGAAGGTGTCGGGGTCGTTGTCCCAGGCGCTGGCGGTGACGCTGCCGGCGCAGCCCTTCTGCGTCTCGACGCTGAGCTTGCGCCCGTCCTCCAGCGTCAACTGCATGGCCTGCCTCTCGTCGGCCTCCTTGCGCGCCTTCAGCATCACGTCCCAGAAGCCGCCGTCGTCGTTGGACATCATCGAGCCGCCGCGCAGCAGCGCGCCCATCTCGAAGCGCGTGCCACCGCCGGGCAGCGGCCGGCCGTTGACGTGAGTGACGACGTCACGCAGGTGCAGTTCCTCGGGCGCGCCTTCGTCGGCCCAGACGACGCGCCACTTGCCGTCCATGCCGGTGACCTCGCGGAACAGCGACATGTCGGCTTCATCGAGACGGCGGCGCATGGCGTGCACCGACAGCAGCACGAAGGGTTCGACCTGCGTCGTCTCGTCGCACAGCGCCTCGGCGCCCCAGGCGACGTGGATGGCCGCGGCGCGGAACTTCACCTCCTGCTCGAAGCGCGTCTTGAACAGTTCGCGCTCGAAGCTGCGGTCGTACTGCGCCGCCGCCCCCAGCGCCCAGAGCAGCAGCGCGCAGACAGACAAACGGATACACGAGCTTGCCATTGCTTGCATTCTGCCCTGCACCCGCGGCGCGAAGGAACGCTTGCCCGTGAGGGCTTGCCGAGCGGGCGCGCAGACTGCACGAGCCCGCAGTCTTTTCAAGGCCATGATCACGGCCGCTTGGCCGCAGACCGCCAGTGCACGACACTGCGGCCCTTGGCCGTGACCGACGGCCGCGCGATCACGCACTCACCTCGAGGATCAAGACGACATGAAAAACTGGTTGATGGGCGCCCTGGCCGTGGCCGTGATGGCCACCAGCGTGCCGATGGACGTACAGGCCAAGCGCCTGGGCGGCGGCAAGTCTGCCGGCATGCAGCGCAGCATGCCTGCGCGCACGGCGCCCGACGCGGCACCCGCCAAGCCGGCCACGCCCGCGCAGGGCCAGCAGGCCGCGCCCGCCAACGCGGCCGCTGCCACGCCTGCCGCCGCAGCGCCCAAGCGCAACTGGATGGGCCCGCTGGCCGGCCTGGCCGCCGGCCTGGGCATTGCCGCGCTGCTGAGCCACTTCGGGCTGGGCGAAGGTGCCGCCAACTTTCTGATGATCGCGCTGCTTGCCGTGGCCGCGGTCTTCCTGGTGCGCTTCCTGATGCGCCGCTTTGCGGGCGGTGGCATGGCGGGCAGGCCGGCGCTGGCCGGGGCCGGGGCCGGGGCGGGCGGGGCGCAGGCATCGTGGCCGGGCGCGCAGCGTGTCGAGCCGGCACCACTGGACAGCACGGCCACGCAGCGCAGCAGCCTCGACGCGGTGCCCGCAGCGGGCGGCATGCCCGCAGCGGGCGGCATGCCCGCGGCCGATGCATCGCCGTCGACGGCTGACGCCGCGCCAGCGCCCGTCACGCGCGCCTTCGTGCCGGCGGCCTTCGATTCCGAAGGCTTCGCGCGTACGGCGAAGATGATCTTCATTCGCCTGCAGACCGCACACGACACCGCCGACCTCGAGGATCTCAAGCGCTTCACCACGCCCGAGCTGTTCGCGTCGCTGCGCCTGGACATCCAGGAGCGCGGCACCGCCACCCAGCACACCGACGTGCCCCGCGTCGAGGCCGAGGTGCTCGACGTCGCCAACGAAGCCGACCGCCAGGTCGTCAGCGTGCGCTTCCACGGCCAGGTGGTGGAAGAGCATGGCGGCGCGCCGGTGGACTTCAGCGAGGTCTGGCACCTCGTCAAGCCGCACGACGACAGCCGCTCGTGGGCCATTGCCGGCATCGAACAGATGCCCTGACGCCGCAAGGCGGGGCACCTGGCCGGCTACGATGCCGGCATGAAACACCGCCCCTCGACCCTGATGACGATCGCCGCGCTTGCGGCGATCGTCCTCTTCGCCGCCTGCACCACGCCCCCGGCCACGACGACCTCGGCAGCGCCCGCCGCCGTGCTGCCGGCGCCGGCCGCAATGCGCGTCGAAGGCGTGCCGCCTATCGCGCGGGCTCAGATCGACGCCGCGCAGCGCTACAGCTGCGTCGCCGGCCACGGCTTCACCGACTGGCACCCGACGCGCCGCGAGATGCTGGTCTCGCACCGCGTGCCCGGCGCCAGCACGACGCAGCTGTTCCGCGTGCGCAGCCCGATGGCCGCGCCCGAGGCGCTGACCGACGGCGCCGACCCGGTGGCCAACGCGCGCTGGGAACCCAGCGAAGGCCGCTACATCGTTTTCGCGCGCGGGCGCGGCGGCGACGAGGCCTTTCAGCTCTTCCGCCTCGACCCCGAGACGCGGGCCGCGGTACAGATCACGCCCGACGGCCAGCGCCATGCACTGGCCGGCTGGCTGAAGACGCCGCGGCCCATGGCCATTGTCAGTTCGGTTCCGCTGGACCGCACTGCCACGGGCGGCACCCGCGCCGAGATCACGACCACGCTGTCGCTGGTCGACCCGATGCAGCAGGCACCGACGCGTGTGCTCGCACAACTGCCCGGTGGCGGCTGGTCGGGCGTGGACGTTGCGCCCGACGCAACGCAGCTCGCCATCACGCGCTACCTCTCGGCCGGGGAATCGGAAGTCTGGCTCATAGGCATCGGCGACGGCCAGCGCCGGCGCCTGCTGCCGGCCGCCGGCGAGCCGCTGCGCGCCACTCACTTCAGCAGCCATTGGTCGGCCGACGGCCAGGCGCTGTACATCACCAGCGACCGCGCCAGCGAGTTCCGCGAGCTGATGCGCTACGACCTGGCCAGCGGCGCCGTGACGCGGCTGTCGGCCGGCACGCCGTGGGACGTGGCCTCGGGCAGTTCCAGTGCCGACGGCCGCCTGCTGGCCTTCGTCGCCAACGTCGACGGCCGCGACGAACTGCGTGTTCTCGACGCCGCCACGGGAACGGCGCGGCCGCTGCCTGCCGCGATGCCCGGCGGCAGCACCACGCGCGCCGAATTCCACCCCGCCCGCGCCGAGCTGGCCTTCGTCGTCAACAGCACTCAGGGCCCGGCGCAGGTGCACACGCTGGACGTCGGCAGCGGCGGCGTCACCGCGTGGACGCGGCCGGCCGGCATCGAAGGCCTGGACGTCGCCAGCCTGCCCGAACAGCAGGTGGTGCGCTGGAAGAGTTTCGACGGCCTCACCGTCAGCGGCATCCTGACGCTGCCGCCGGCGCGTTTCACCGGCAGGCGCCCGGTGCTGATGTCGGTGCACGGCGGCCCCGAGGCCCAGGCCAAGCTGGGCTGGCAGGGGCGCGACAACCACCTGCTGCTGGAGCTGGGCATTGCCATCCTGCAGCCCAACGTGCGCGGCAGCAGCGGCTACGGCAAGACCTTCCTGGCGCTGGACAACGGCCGCCGGCGTGAAGACTCGGTCAAGGACATGGCCACGGCCATAACCTGGATCGCCACCCACCCGCGCCTGGACGCCGGCCGCGTGGTGGTGGCCGGCGGCAGCTACGGCGGCTACATGGCGCTGGCCGCCAGCACGCGCCTGGCCGACCGCATCGCCGGCGCGGTGAGCGTGGTGGGCATCAGCAACTTCGTCAGCTTTCTCGAGAACACCGAGAGCTACCGCCGCGACCTGCGCCGCGTCGAGTACGGCGACGAGCGTGACCCGGCCATGCGTGCCTTCCTGCAGGACATCTCGCCGCTGACGCACGCCGCCCGCATCACCAAGCCGCTGCTGGTGGCGCAGGGCAAGAACGACCCGCGCGTACCCTGGACCGAGAGCGAACAGATCGTGCGCAGCCTGCAGGCCCGCGGCACGCCGGTGTGGTACCTGCTGGCCGACAACGAAGGGCACGGCTTCGCGCGCCGCGAGAACAGCGACTACTACTTCGCGGCGCTGATGCAGTTCCTGCAGCAGACGATCAGACCTTGATCGAGCCACGGCCACCGTCGTCACGGCCAGGCGCCGCTCGATCGCTGGCGCGAGCCGCCTTGTGCGCGGCTGCGCTGGCGGCCTCGGCGTTGCTGGCGGCCTGCGGCACGGCACCGACGGCGGCGCCGCCGCTGCGCTTCACGAAGCCCGTCGTGCTGCTGGGCGAGGTGCACGACAACGCCGCCCAGCATGCGCTGCGGCTGGCCGCGTTCCGCGCCTGGCTGGACAGCGGCGCGCGGCCCGCGCTGGCGCTGGAGCAGTTCGACCGAGACAAGCAGCCGGCCATAGACCGCCTGCTGGCACGCACGCCCCCGCCCGACGCCGACGCGCTGATCGCCGCGGCCGGCGGCCAGGGCTGGCTGTGGCAGCACTACCGCCCCTTCATCGCGCTGGCGCTGCAGCACGGCCTGCCCATCGTGGCGGCCAACGTGGCGCGCGACGAGGCGCGCCAGATCATGCGCGGCGGCCTGGCCGCGGCCGGCTTCAGCGCCGAGGTGCCGGCCGAGGTGCTGAGCCGCCAGGCCGACGGCATCGAGGCCAGCCATTGCGGCATGCTGAACGCCGCCACCGCCAGGCGCATGGCGCTGGCGCAGGTGGCACGCGACCAGTTCATGGCGCGCGTGCTGCAGGCGCACGCGGCGCGCGGCGTCGTGCTGCTGACCGGCAACGGCCACGTGCGCACCGACGTCGGCGCACCACTCTGGCTAACCGCCGAAGTGCGCGCACGCAGCGAAGCCATCGGCGTGCTCGAAGAAGGCGACACCGAGACGGCCTACGACCGCCGTGTCTTCACCGCCGCGCAGCCACGCCCCGACCCCTGCGCGGCGATGCAGCCGCCGGCTCGCTGAAGCGCCGGCGCTCAGCCCTTCAGCAATGCACGCGCGCCGTCCCAGAGGCTGCGCAGCACTTCGCCGGCCGGCGCGGCGCGCGCCAACCCTGCGCCCTGCCCGGCCCAGGCCTGCAGGTGCTGCAAGTCGCCCGCGGCCTCGGCGGCCTTGCGCATGGCGGCCGTGAGGCCGCGCTGCACCGGGTAGGGCGCCGGCTCGGGCGCGCCTGGCGCGGCGGCAGCGCGCACGTAGGCTGTGGCCAGCGCGCGACCCCAACGGCCCGAGAACGCGCGCGTGAGTTGCGTGTCCTCCGGCGCCACGCCGGCCAGCCCCGCCGCCCAGGCCGGCGCGATGCCGGCCTCAGGGCAACGCAGGAAGGCCGTGCCCGGCTGCACCGCGCTGGCGCCCAGCAGCAGCGCCGCGGCGACGCCGCGCGCGTCGGCGATGCCGCCTGCGGCCACCACCGGCAGGTCGACCGCGTCCACCACCTGCGGCAGCAGCGCGAAGAGGCCGACGGCCTTGTCGCGCGCGCTGGCGGCATTGAATGCGCCGCGGTGCCCGCCGGCTTCGGCGCCCTGCGCGACGATGACGTCGGCACCCGCCGCGGCGGCGGCGCGCGCTTCGGCCACCGTGGTGACGTTGGCGAACCAGGCAATGCCGGCTTCCTGCAGGCGCCGCACGAAGGGCTCGGGGTACAGACCCATGATCGACGACACGGCCGTCGGCCGCGCGGCCAGCAGCGCTTCGCACTGCGCCTCGAAGCTGTGCAGCGGCGTGTCGGCCGCGGCCGGCGGCACCGGCGGGCCATGAGCGGCGAGAAAGTCGCGCAGCGCCGCCTCATGGGCGGCGTCGCGCCGCGGCGCCGGCTCGGGCACCCAGAGGTTGATCTGCAGCGGCCCGCCGCCACCGGCGCGAAAACGCGCCCCCCAGTCGGCGATCTGTGGCGCGTCGAACAGCAGCGCCCCCAACGCCCCCATGCCGCCGGCAGCCACCACCGCCGCCGACAGCGCCACCGGGCAGGCCCCGGCCATCGGCGCCAGCAGCACCGGCGCGGCCAAGCCGAAGCGCTGTGCAAAGGCTTCGGCGCGGGTCAGGGCAGCGTTCATCTGCGGGCTCCTCGTGGGGGTCGACTTACCTCAGCGCTGCGCGTGCGTTGTCGAACATGCGCTGCCACGGGCTCGCGGCCGAGACGTCGCCGCCGCTCCAGCTCATCTGCACGTTGCGGAACACGCGCTCCGGGTGCGGCATCAGCACCGTGAAGCGTCCGTCGGGCGTGGTCACCGCGGTCAGGCCGTCGGGGCTGCCGTTGGGGTTCATCGGGTAGGCCTCGGTCGGCCGGCCGTGGTGGTCGACGAAACGCAGCGCCCGATGCACGCGCGCGGCGTCGCCGTGCTGGCTGAAGTCGGCGAAGCCCTCGCCATGCGCCACCGCGATGGGCAGCCGGCTGCCGGCCATGCCGGTGAAGAACAGGCTCGGGCTCGCCAGCACCTCCACCAGCGACAGCCTGGCCTCGAACTGCTCGCTGCGGTTGCGCGTGAACTTGGGCCAGTCATGGGCGCCAGGGATCAGCGGCGCCAGTGCGGCCATCATCTGGCAGCCGTTGCACACGCCCAGCGCCAGCGTGTCAGGGCGGTTGAAGAAGGCCGCGAACTGCTCGGCCAGCTGCGGGTTGAACAGGACGCTGCGCGCCCAGCCGATGCCGGCGCCCAGCGTGTCGCCGTAGCTGAAGCCGCCGCAGGCCACCAAGGCCTGGTAGTCGGCCAGCCGGGCACGGCCGGCCTGCAGGTCGCTCATGTGGACGTCGAAGGTGTCGAAGCCGGCCATGTGCATGGCGCGGCTCATCTCGACCTGCGAGTTCACGCCCTGCTCGCGCAGGATGGCGATCTTCGGCCGCTTCAGGCGCAGCGCCGGCGCCAGCGCGATGGCCGGGTCGAAGCTCAGGTGCAGGTGCAGGCCGGGGTCGTCGGCGGCGCCGGCGGCGGCGTGTTCGCTGTCGGCGCAGGCCGGGTTGTCGCGCAGGCGCGCGATGCGCCAGCTGACCTCGTCCCACTGCTGGTGCAGGGCCTGCAGCGGCGCGCTGTACTGCGCCTTGGCGTCGCGCCAGACCTCGACGACGCCGCGGTCGTTGGGCTTGCCGATGAAGTGCGCATGGCGCGACAGGCCGTGCGCGCGCAGCGTCGCCATGACTTCGTTGCGCACCGCGGTGGGCACCTGCAGCACGGCGCCGAGCTCCTCGTTGAACAGCGCCCGCAGCGTCAGCTCGTTGCGGCGCTCGCCGACCTGGCCGGCCCAGTTCTTCGAGTCGCCGTATTCGGCGCGGCTGTCCTGGATGCCGTCGCCTTCGGTGACCAGGATGTCGACGTTCAGGCTCACGCCCAGGTGGCCGGCGAAGGCCATCTCGCACACCGCCGCCCACAGGCCGCCGTCGCTGCGGTCGTGGTAGGCCAGCAGGCGGCCCTGCGCTCGCAGTGCATTCACCGCCGCCACCAGGCCCTCGAGCAGCGCCGGCTCGTCGAGGTCGGGCACGCCGTCCTGCTCCTGGCAGCCGAAGCGGCCCAGCACCTGCGCCAGCATGCTGCCGGCCATGCGCTTCCTGCCCTGGCCGAGGTCGACCAGCACCAGCGTCGTGTCGCCGGGCTGCAGCTGCGGCGTCAGCGTGCCGCGCACGTCGGCCAGCGTCGCGAAGGCGGTGACGATCAGCGACACCGGCGCCGTCACCTGCTTGGTTTCACCGCCTTCGCACCAGCGTGTCTTCATCGACAGCGAGTCCTTGCCCACCGGGATGCCTATGCCCAGCGCCGGGCACAGCTCCAGGCCGACGGCGCGCACGGTGTCGTAGAGCGCGGCGTCTTCGCCGGGCTCGCCGCAGGCCGCCATCCAATTGGCGCTGAGCTTGACGCGCGACAGCTCGATCGGCGCGGCCAGCAGGTTGGTGATGGCCTCGCCCACCGCCATGCGGCCCGAGGCCGGCGCGTGCAGCGCGGCCAGCGGCGTGCGTTCGCCCATGGCCATGGCCTCGCCGCGGAAGCCGCTGAAGTCGGCCAGCGTCACCGCGCAGTCGGCCACCGGCACCTGCCAGGGCCCGACCATGGGGTCGCGATGGTTGAGGCCTCCCACCGTACGGTCGCCGATGGTGACGAGGAAGCGCTTGCTCGCCACCGTGGGGTGGCGCAACACGTCCAGCGCCACCTGCTCGAGCTTGACGCCGGTCAGGTCCAGCGGCGCCTCGTGGCGGGTCACGCGCCGCACGTCGCGGTGCACCTTGGGCGGCTTGCCCAGCAGCACGTCCATCGGCATGGCTATGACACGTTCACCGCCGGGGCCGTCTGTGAGCACCAGCTCACGCTCGGCGGTGGCCACGCCGACCACGGTGCAGGGGCAGCGCTCGCGCGCGGCCATCTGCTCGAGCAGCGGCATGCCGTCGGGGTGCACCGCCAGCACGTAGCGCTCCTGGCTCTCGTTGCACCAGATCTCCTTGGGCGCGAGGCCGGTTTCCTCCAGCGGCACCTTGCGCAGGTCGAAGGTGGCGCCCTGCCCGGCGCCGTCGACGAGTTCGGGGAAGGCGTTGCTGATGCCGCCGGCACCGACGTCGTGGATGGCCAGCACCGGGTTCAGCTCCCCCAGCGCCCAGCAGTGGTTGATGACCTCCTGCGCGCGGCGCTGGATCTCGGGGTTGCCGCGCTGCACGCTGTCGAAATCGAGCGCCGCGGTGTTGGTGCCCGCGGCCATGCTGCTGGCGGCGCCGCCGCCCATGCCGATGCGCATGCCCGGGCCGCCCAGCTGCACCAGCAGCGTGCCGGGGCCGAAGGGCAGCTTCTTCACCTGGCCGGCGCTGATTTGCCCCAAGCCGCCGGCGATCATGATGGGCTTGTGGTAGCCGCGCTGCACGCCGGCCACCGGCATCTCGAAGACGCGGAAGTAGCCGCCCAGGTTGGGCCGGCCGAACTCGTTGTTGAAGGCCGCGCCGCCCAGTGGGCCCTCGGTCATGATCTGCAGCGCGCTGGCGATGTGGCCCGGCCGGCCGAAGGCGTCGCGCTCCCAGGGCTCGTCGGTGCCGGGCAGGTAGAGGTTGCCGACGCTGAAGCCGGTGACGCCGGCCTTGGGCCTGGCGCCGCGGCCGGTGGCGCCCTCGTCGCGGATCTCGCCGCCCGCGCCCGTGCTGGCACCAGGGTAGGGGCTGATCGCGGTGGGGTGGTTGTGCGTCTCCACCTTCATCAGCACATGCGCCACTTCGTCGCGCGGCCCGTAGGCGGGGGCGTTGGTGAAGCCCTGCGGCAGCCAGCGCTGCACCGGCCCGCCTTCCATCACCGCGGCGTTGTCGTCGTAGGCCACCACCGTGTGCTGCGGTGAGGTTTTCTCGGTATGGCGGATCATGCCGAACATCGACAGCGGCTCTTCGATGCCGTCGATGGTGAAGCGGGCGTTGAAGATCTTGTGGCGGCAGTGTTCGCTGTTGGCCTGCGCGAACATCATCAGCTCGACGTCGCTGGGGTTGCGGCCCAGGCGCGTGAAGGCCGTGACGAGGTAGTCGATCTCGTCGTCGGACAGCGCCAGGCCGAACTCGGCGTTGGCCGCCGCCAGTGCCGTCCTTGCGCCTTCAGGGCCCGCGCCCAGCACGTCGACATGCACCAGGGGTGCGGCCGCCTGCACGTCGAAGAGATGCGTGGCGGCCTCGCGCTCGAAGGCCAAGCTCTCGGTCATGCGGTCGTGCAGCAGCAGCGCCACGGCCGCACGCTCGTCGGCCGACAGCGGCTTGGCCGCGCCCAGCAGCGGGCTCTGCAGCGCCAGACGGTACTCGGTGACGCGCTCGACACGATGCAGCGGCGCGCCGCGGCCGCCCGCAGCGCCGACGCCACAGTTGCGCGCGATGTCGCTGGCCTTGCTGGCCCACGGCGACACCGTGCCCAGGCGCGGCATCACGACCACGAGTTCGCCGTCGACCGGCCCGTCGTAGCCATCGCCGTACTGCAGCAGCGCCTGCAGCTTGTCGAGATCGGCGCGCTGCGGCGCGCCCTCGAAGGCCGCCCAGTGGACGAAGCGTGCCGCCACGCCGGTGATGCGTGCACAGACCCCCTGCAACTGCGCCAGCAGGGCCTGGGCGCGAAAGGCGGAGAGCGCGTCGCCGCCCTCGAAGTGCACTGGATGGAGGGGCGTGGCGCTCATGCGGTCCCGGCTGATTTCCGGCGAGAGAGTGGGAGACAGCGATTTTAGGGGCCGGGTGGGATAATCGACCGATGCCCATCCCCATCAAGACCGCCGCCGAGATCGACGGCATGCGCCTGGCTGGCCGGCTGGCCAGCGAAGTGCTGGACATGCTGGCGCCGCACGTGCGCGCCGGCGTCACCACGCTTGAACTCGACCGCCTGGCGCACGACCACATGGTGCACGTGCAGGGTGGCGTCCCGGCCACGCTGGGCTACCAGCCGCCGGGCTATCCGGCCTACCCGGCGTCGCTGTGTTCGTCGCTGAACGACGTCGTGTGCCACGGCATCCCCGACGACCGGCCGCTGAAAAACGGCGACATCGTCAACATCGACGTCACCGTCATCAAGGATGGCTGGCACGGCGACAACAGCCGCATGTACATCGTCGGCGAAGGCAGCATCGCGGCCAGGCGCCTGTGCCAGATCACCTTCGACGCCATGTGGAAAGGCATCGTCAAGGTCAAGCCCGGCGCGCGCCTGGGCGACATCGGCCACGCCATCCAGTACTTCGCCGAGGGCGCGGGCTTCTCGGTGGTGCGCGAGTTCTGCGGCCACGGCGTCGGCGCGCGTTTCCACGAGGAACCGCAGGTGCTGCACTACGGCCGCCCGAACACGCTCGAGGAACTTGTCCCGGGCATGATCTTCACCATCGAGCCCATGATCAACGCCGGCAAGCGCGACATCAAGGAAGACCGCCGCGGCAACCGTCCCTACGACGGCTGGACCATCGTCACGCGCGACCGCAGCCTGTCGGCGCAGTGGGAGCACACCGTGCTCGTCACCGACACGGGCTACGAGGTGCTGACGGTCAGCGCCGGCAGCCCGCCGCCGCCGGCGTTCGCGACCGCGGGTTACGGCAACGCCGCGGCCGCCCGCCTGGCGCCGCCGGTGCTGGCCACCTCCTGAGCACCATGCCCCCCGAGGCCGCAGCCGTCGGCCCCGCCGTCGAGCCGCCATGCGGCGGCGTGGCGGCGCAGCGCGCGCACCTGCGTGAAGGCAAGGCGGCGCTGCTGGCGCGGTTCGGTGCCGCGCGTGCCACGGCGCCGGCGGCCGCGCGCCTGGTCAAGGCGCTGGCGCGCCATGTCGACGCCACGCTGTGCGCGCTGTGGGTCCAAGCCGGCATGCCCGCCGGCGCCGCCCTGATCGCCGTCGGTGGTTATGGCCGCGGCGAACTGTTCCCGTATTCCGACGTCGACGTGCTGGTGCTGCTGCCGGCCGCGCCGGCCCGCCCGGACGCCACGGACACGACTTGCGTTCCGGACGAGGAGACGAGCGCTGCCGTGGGCCGCTTCGTCACCGCCTGCTGGGACGTGGGCCTGGAGATCGGCTCGTCGGTGCGCACCGTCGACGAATGCCTGTCCGAGTCGGCGCGCGACGTCACCGTGCAGACCGCGCTGCTCGAGGCGCGCCAGTTGTGCGGCGCGCGGCGGCTGTTCAGGCAGTTCGTCGCGGCCCACGACGCCGCCGTCGATGCGCGCGCCTTCCTGCGCGCCAAGACGCTGGAGATGCAGCAGCGCCACGTCAAGTACGAAGGCACGCCCTACTCGCTGGAGCCCAACTGCAAGGAGAGCCCGGGCGGGCTGCGCGACCTGCAGGTCGTGATCTGGGTGGCGCGTGCCGCGGGCCTGGGCCGCACCTGGGGCGAACTGGCCGCCAGAGGCCTCATCACGCCCTTCGAGGCGCGCCAGCTGCGGCGCCACGAGGGCATGCTGAAGCTCATCCGCGCCCGGCTGCATCTGGTGGCCCGGCGGCGCGAGGACCGGCTGGTGTTCGACCTGCAGACCGCCACCGCCGAGAGCTTCGGCTTCAAGGCCACGAAAGAGCAGCGCAGCTCGGAAGTGCTGATGCGGCACTACTACTGGGCGGCCAAGGCGGTGGCGCAGCTCAACCAGATCCTGATGCTCAACATCGAGGAGCACGTCAACGGCTCGGCCAACGCGCCGATGCGCCCGATCAACGAGCGCTTCTTCGACCGCGCCGGCATGCTCGAAGTGGCCAGCGACGATCTCTACCAGGAGCAGCCGCACGCGATCCTGGAGACCTTCGTCGTGTTCCAGCAGACGCCGGGCCTCAAGGGCCTGAGCGCGCGCACGCTGCGGGCGCTGTACAACGCGCGCGCGGTGATGACGGCGGCCTGGCGGCGCGACCCCGCGAACCGCGCGCTCTTCCTGGCCGTGCTGCAGCAGCCCGGCGGGCAGACGCACGCGCTGCGCCTGATGAACCAGACCAGCGTGCTGGGCCGCTACCTGTGGGTGTTCAGGCGCATCGTCGGGCGCATGCAGCACGACCTGTTCCACGTCTACACGGTCGACCAGCACATCATGATGGTGGTGCGCAACATGCGCCGCTTCTTCATCCCCGAGCATGCACACGAGTACCCCTTCTGCAGCCAGCTCGCGGGCCAGTGGGACACCCCCTGGCTGCTGTACGTGGCCGCGCTGTTCCACGACATCGCCAAGGGCCGGGGCGGCGACCACTCCGACCTCGGCACGGTCGAGGCGCGCCGCTTCTGCCGCGCCCACGGCATCTCGCGCGAGCACTCCCAGCTCATCGAATTCCTGGTGCAGCACCACCTGACGATGAGCCGCGTGGCGCAGAAGGAAGACCTCGCCGACGCCGACGTCATCGCGAACTTCGCGCGCCTGGTGGGCACGCCGCGCCGGCTGACCGCGCTGTACCTGCTGACGGTAGCCGACATCCGCGGCACCAGCCCGCGGGTCTGGAACGCCTGGAAGGGCAAGCTGCTCGAGGACCTGTACCGCACCACGCTGCGCGCGCTCGGCGGCGCGCAGCCCAACGGCGCCGCCGAGATCGAGGCGCGCAAGACCGAGGCGCGCCAGAACCTGGCGCTGCACTCGGCCCTGCCCGGCACCGAGGTGCCGCTGTGGGAGACGCTTGACGTGGGCTATTTCGCGCGCCACGACGCCGCCGACATCGCCTGGCACGCACGCTCGCTGTGGCGCCACATCGAGACCCGCGTGCCCATCGTGCGCGCCCGCGCCAGCACGGTGGGCGACGGCCTGCAGGTGCTGGTCTACTCGCCCGACCGGCGCGACCTCTTCGCGCGCATCTGCGGCTACTTCGACAGCGCCGGCTTCAGCATCCTCGACGCCAAAATCCACACCACGCGCGCGGGTTACGCGCTCGACACCTTCCAGGTCGTGGCCACCCACCACTGGCCCGACCTCGGCGGCGGCGCCGATGCCGAGCTCAAGTACCGCGACCTGATCTCGCTCGTCGAGACCCAGGCCGCGCTGGCGCTGGCCAGCGAGGGCCCGTTGCCCGAGCCGCGCAGCGGCCGCGTCTCGCGCCGGGTGCGCAGCTTCCCGGTCACGCCGCGCGTCTCGCTGGCGCCCGACGAGCGGGCCCAGCACTGGCTGCTCACGGTCTCGGCCAGCGACCGCTCGGGCCTGCTCTACGCCATTGCGCGCGTGCTCGCCAGCCACCACATCAACCTGCAGCTGGCCAAGGTGACGACGCTGGGCGAGCGGGTCGAGGACACCTTCCTCGTCGACGGCCCCGAGCTGCAGAAGAGCCGCGCGCAGCTGCGCATCGAGAGCGAGCTGCTCGACGCCGTGGCGGCCGGGGTGTGATGGCGCGGCAGGCTGGCCGATGAGCCTGCGCCGCACGGCCGCCGTCGACGCCATCGCGCGGCTCGACGCCTTCGACGCCATCATCGACGCGCGCAGCGAGAGCGAGTTCGCCGAAGACCACCTGCCCGGCGCCGTCAACTGGCCGGTGCTCGACGACACCCAGCGCGCCGAGATCGGCACCGAGTACAAGCAGGCCTCGCCCTTCGACGCGCGCAAGCGCGGCGCGGCGATGGCGGCGCGCAACATCGCCGCGCTCATCGAGAGCCACGCCATGGCCCGGCCCAGGGGCTGGAAGCCGCTGGTCTACTGCTGGCGCGGCGGTCAGCGTTCGGGTTCGCTGTCGCTGGTGCTCGACCAGATCGGCTTCGCGGTCTGCGTGCTCGAAGGCGGCTACCGCGAATTCCGCCGCGCCGTGCTGGTCGAACTCGAGACCCTGCCCGCCCGGTTCGACTGGCGCGTGCTGTGCGGCCGCACCGGCAGCGCCAAGAGCCGCCTGCTGCAGGCGCTGGCCGCACGCGGCGCGCAGGTGCTCGACCTCGAGGCGCTGGCCAGCCACCGCGGCAGCGTGCTCGGCCCGCTGCCCGGCCAGCCGCAGCCGTCGCAGAAGGCCTTCGAGACGGCGGTGTGGCAGGCGCTGCGGGGTCTGGACGCCACCCGGCCGGTGTTCGTCGAAGGCGAGAGCCGCACCATCGGCCGGCTGCGCGTGCCCGAGCGCCTGCTCGAGCGCATGCGCGCCGCGCCGTGCCTGCAACTGCAGATGCCGCTGCCGGCGCGTGTCGAGTTCCTGATGCAGGACTATGCCCATTTCGTCGACGACGTCGAGAGTTTCTGCACCCGGCTCGACGCGCTGCGCGAGCTGCGCGGTGGCGAGGTCGTCGACCGCTGGCAGGCCGAAGCGCGCGCCGGCCGCATCGCCGGCGTGGTGCAGGAGCTGCTGACGCTGCACTACGACCCGGTCTACGAGAAGTCGATGCAGCGCAACTTCGCAGGGTTCGCATCGGCCACGCCCGTGGTGCTGGCAGATGGCGCCGAGGCCACGCTCGACACCGCCGCCGTGCAGCTGCTGGCCGCCTGATCAGGCACCGCCCATCGCTGCGGCGCACCTGCGGGCCACGCCCACGACTTGCCTACACTGACACCGCTGCCGCCCGGAACCTGCCGATGACCCCGCCCAACGACCACCCGCCCCGCCGTGGCCCCCGCGTCCGCGCCGTCCCGCCGAGCCGCCCCTGGGTGTGGCTGGCGCGCGGCTGGGTCGATCTGCTGCGCTGCCCGCTGCCTGGGCTGGTGCACGGCCTCGCGGCCGCGTTGTTCGGCGCCGGGCTGCTGGCGCTGGCCGGCAACCGCTTCTGGCTGCTGGCGGGCAGCTTCAGCGGCTTCCTGCTCGTCGCGCCGCTGCTGGCCACGGGCCTGTATGCCGTCAGCCGCGCGCTCGAGCAAGGCCGGCGCGGCAACCTGGCCCTGGCGCTGGCAGCCTGGAAGCCGCGCGACCACCGCATGGTGGTCTTCGGCCTGCTGCTGGCAGTGGCCGGCACCGGGTGGGTGCTGACCTCGGCGTCGCTGATCACGCGTTTCGCCGCCGCGCCGGTGAACAGCCCACTCGACTTCCTGCGCGTCGTCGTGCTCGACGAGCAGGGCCACCTGTTCGAGATCTGGCTGATGCTGGGCAGCGTGCTGGCCGCGCCGATGTTCGCCAGCAGCGTCGTCGCCATACCGATGCTGCTCGACCGGCAGGAGGGCGTGCTCACCGCCGTCACCACCAGCGTCGGCGCGGCGCTGGCCAGCCCGCTGGCGATGGCGCTGTGGGCCACGCTGCTGCTCACGCTCACGCTCATCGGCATGGCCACCTTCATGATCGGCCTGATCGTCGTGGTGCCCTGGCTGGCGCACGCCAGCTGGCACGCCTACCGCGACCTGGTGCAGCCCGACGAACCGGGTACACGTTGATGTTCGGCTACAGCGAAGAGCAGATTGCGCAGTTCGGGCTGACCTTCGGGGTCGGCGCGTTCATGCTCTACATGGTCTTCATCATCCTGCAGCTGGCACGCGAGTCCAAGGCCGGCAAGTTCGGCACCTTCATCCTGCTGCTGGCACTGGGTTTCGGCCTCGTGGGCTACGTCGCCAAGTCGGTGATCAAGTACATCATGGAAGGCTGAAGGCGGCCGGCCGCGGGCCTGCGGAAGATCGCACCCGGGTGTTCGTCCTCAGCCGGCCCACGTGAAATGGCGGCCAGGCGTTCGCCAGGCGCGCACCGCCTGCCGGCGGCGCGCGCCCGGGCTCACCCCATGTGCAGGCCGCCGTTGCAGCTGATTTCGGCGCCCGTGGTGAAACCCGAGTCGGGCCCTGCCAGCCAGGCGCAGATGGAGCCGATCTCCTCGGGCGTGCCCAGGCGCTTGACGGGGATGGTGGCGACGATCTTCTCCAGCACCTCGGGCTTGATGGCGCGGACCATGTCGGTACCGATGTAGCCCGGGCTCACGGTATTCACGGTCACGCCCTTGGCCGCCAGCTCTTGCGCCAGCGCCATCGTGAAGCCGTGCATGCCGGCCTTGGCGGCCGAGTAGTTGGTCTGGCCGGCCTGGCCCTTCTCGCCGTTGACCGAGCTGATCTGGATGATGCGGCCCCAGCCCTTCTCGATCATGCCCGGCACCACCTGCTTGGTGACGTTGAACATGCTGTTGAGGTTGGTGTCGATGACGGCGTGCCAGTCTTCGGGCGTCATCTTCAGGAACATGCGGTCGCGCGTGATGCCGGCGTTGTTCACCAGCACGTCGATGGCGCCATAGGCCTCGCGCGCCTTGGTGAAGGCTTCCACCGTGCTTTGCCAGTCGGCGACGTTGCCCACCGAGGCGTGGAACTCGTAGCCCAGTGCCTTCTGCTCGTCCAGCCACTTGTTGAAGTCGCGGCTGGGGCCGCAGCCGGCGACGACGCTGAAGCCTTCCTTGGCCAGCCTCTGGCAGATTGCGGTACCGATGCCACCCATGCCGCCGGTCACGTAGGCCACTTTCTTGCTCATGTTTCGCTCCTTGTCTAGATGTTGTGAGACTCGCCCGCCGCCGTGTTCCGGTCAATCGGGTTCGCCCTGTGGTTGGCCCAACGGATGTGGGCCGCTTGCCTGGCCGCAGCCGGGGCCGGGCTCCGCTGCGGCGCTGTGGATCGGGAACGGCCCGGCCGTCAGACCTTGACCTTGACGTAGCGCCCCGGTGCCGGCTCGATGGCCTTGAACCTGGCGCTGCCGGGGGCCTTGGGTGCGTTCACGAGCTTGCCGCCGTGGCCCTCGAGCCACGCCGACCAGGTCGGCCACCAACTGCCGGGATGCTCGGTGGCACCGGCCAGCCAGCCGTCGGCGCTGGCCGGCAGGCTGGTGTTGGTCCAGTGACTGCGCTTGCCCTTGGCCGGCGGGTTGATGACGCCGGCGATGTGGCCCGAGGCCCCGAGCACGAAGGTCCGGTCGTTGGGGCGCCTGGCGTTGGGGCCCTTGACCAGCGGCATCGACGCGTAGGCCGCGGCCCAGGGCACGATGTGGTCCTCGCGCGAACCGTAGACGAAAAACGGCGCCTCGATGGCGCCGAGGTCGACCGGCTGGCCGCACACCCTCAGCTTGCCCGGCTGCTTGAGCTCGTTGCGCAGGTAGGTGTGGCGCAGGTACCAGCAGTACATCGGCCCCGGCAGGTTGGTGCTGTCGCCGTTCCAGTAGAGCAGGTCGAGAGGCGGCGGCGTCTCGCCCTTGAGGTAGTTGCCGACGACGTAGTTCCAGACCAGGTCGTTGGGGCGCAGGAAGCTGAAGGTGGTGGCCAGCTCCTTGCCCTCGAGCATGCGCGGGCCGCCGGGCGCCTGCTCGCCGAGCGTCATGTCGCGCAGCTTCACCGAGGCCTCGTCGATGAAGATGTCGAGGATGCCGGTGTTCTCGAAGTCGAGCAGCGTGGTCAGCAGCGTCACGCTGTGCGCAGGCTGCTCGCCTTGCGCCGCCAGCACGGCCAGCGCGGTGGACAGCAGCGTGCCGCCGACGCAGAAGCCCAGCGTGTTGATGGTCTGCTGGCCGCTGATGGCCTGCACCGTGCGGATGGCGGCGACGGGGCCCTGGTCGATGTAGTCGTCCCAGGTCGTGTGGCGCATCGAGTCGTCGGGGTTGCGCCAGCTCACGACGAAGGTGCGGTGGCCCTGCTCGACGGTGTAGCGGATGACCGAGTTCTCGGGCTGCAGGTCGAGGATGTAGTACTTGTTGATGCAAGGCGGCACGAAGAGCATGGGCCGCTCGTGCACCTTGGCCGTCAACGGCTTGTACTCGATGAGCTGGAACAGTTCGTTCTCGAACACCACGCTGCCCTCGGTGGTGGCGACGTTGCGGCCGACATCGAAGACGCTCTCGTCGGTCTGCGAGACATGGCCCTTGCGCAGGTCCCCGAGCAGCAGCCGCATGCCCGCGGCAAGGCTCGCGCCCTTGGTCTCGATCGCCTTCTTCATCGCGTCGGGGTTGAGCGCCAGGCTGTTGCTGGGGCTGGCGGCGTCGACCCACTGCTGCACCGCGAAACGGATGCGCGCCTTGGTCTTGGCGTCGCCTTCCACGCTCTCGGCCATCTGCATCAGCGTGCCGGCGTTGAGCAGGTACATCTGCGCCGTGTAGGCGGCCGCCGGGTTGGCAGCCCAGTCGGCGCTGCCGAAGCGGCGGTCGGGCAGCGGCGCGGACGGCGCGGCGCCGCCTGCCTGCAGGCGATGCAGGGATTGGTTCCAGATCTCGCCGGCGCGCCGCAGATAGTCGGCCTGGATCTGTGCCACGCGCGGCACCGGCAGCTCGAGGCCGGCCATGGACTTGAAGATGCCCTCGAAGGCCGCACCCATGGCCTGGGTCGGCCCGGCAAGGGGTATGGCGGTCGCGCTAGGCTTGTCGGTCACGGGCGGGTCTCCTGTCGGCTCGGCGGGCTGCCGGCGAACAACGGTACGCCGCCCGGCTTGTGCATGATCCTCCCGTTTTTAGTCCCCGGCGCTGACAGCGTCATGACGCGCCATCTGCCATCTGCCGCGCCACACCTCTGCCTGCCCCGCCATGTACCTCGTTGCCATCGCCTGGATCTACGTCGTGTCGATGATGGCGCTGGCCGAAGCGGTGTCGCCCCAGGGCACACTCGTCGGCGCCTTCTTCACGCTGCTGCTGTACGGTCTGCTGCCGCTGTCCGTCGTGCTCTACATCATGGCCACGCCGGCACGCCGCCGGGCGCTGCGCGCGGCCGAGGCGGCCGCTGACGAGCAGGCCGCTTCAGAGGCGCCAGATGGCCGCGGCCATGCGGCCGGTGAGGCCGTCGCGGCGAAAAGAGAAGAAGGCTGAGTCGTCTTCGACGGTACAGGCCGGGGTCGCCGTCACGGCACCGACACCTGCCGCGGCGAGGCGGCCGCGGGCCAGGCCGTGCAGGTCGGCCAGCCAGCGCGGCGCGCCGTCGGGCCGCGGGCGGTAGCTGAAGTAGCCGGGGTCGGCCCGTTCGGGTTCCTGGCACAGCGCCGACACCCTGCGCTCCTTGCCGAAGCCGACCTGGCCCGGCACCTGGCCGAAGGCGGCCAGCACGTCGGCGCCGACCTCGAAGCGGCGCGGCCCGATGCAGGGGCCAAGCCAGGCCTGCACGTCGCCCGGCGCCGCGCCGGTGCCCGAGCACAGCGCCGTGACGGTGGCCTCCAGCACACCGGCGGCCAGGCCACGCCAACCGGCATGCGCCGCGGCCACGGCGCTGCCGTCGCGCAGCGCGAACAGCACCGGCAGGCAGTCGGCCACCTGTACCGTGCAGGCCAGGCCGGGTTCATCGGTCCACGCGGCGTCGGCGGGGCCGGGCGGCGCGTTCGCGGTCTCGGCCGTCAGGCGCAACACCTCGACGCCGTGCACCTGGCGCAGCCACACCGGCCGCGCTCCCAGCGCGGCAGCGAAGCGGGCGCGGTTCTCGGCCACGGTCTCGCCGTCGTCGCCCACCGCCACGCCGAGGTTCAGGCTGGCGAAGAGGCCCTCGCTGACCCCGCCTTCGCGCAGGCTCATCGCGGCACCCACACGCGGGGGCGCGGCCCAGGCCGGGCGCAGCAGCGGCAGGCTCAAGCGGCGCCCCGGCAGTCGCCCTCGGGGCGCAAGAGTCGCAATCCAGACTGGGTGTTCATGCGTCGCTGGAGCCTCTGTACGTCACTCGGCATCGGGGCAGTTGGCGGGCCGGGTCTTCTCGAACGCGTCGAGCCGCATGCAGGCGTCGTGCACGCGCATCACGTGCGGCAGGTGCTCGGTGCGGCAGGCAAAACGCCGGGCGTTGAAGACCTGCGGCACGAGCACGCAGTCGGCCAGGGTCGGCGTCTCGCCGTGGCAATAGCGCGATGGCGAGGCGGCGAGCTGCCGCTCGACGACTTCGAGCCCGGTCTCCACCCAGTGGCGGTACCAGCGGTCCTTGTCGTCGTCGCCGAGCTTCAGGTCGCGTTGCAGGTAGCGCAGCACACGCAGGTTGTTCAACGGGTGGATCTCGCAGGCGATGTCCAGCGCCAGCGCGCGCACGCGGGCGCGCGCCGCCGGCGTGGCGGGCAGCAGCGGCGGCTGCGGATGGGTCTCTTCCAGGTACTCGATGATCGCCAGCGACTGCGTCAGCGTGTGCTCGCCGTCACGCAGCAGCGGCACCAGTCGCGCCGCCGACACAGCACCGTAGGACTCGGTGAACTGCTCGCTGCGCGCCAGATGCACCGGCTTGTAGTCGTAGTCCAACCCCTTCAGCGCCAGCGCGATGCGCACGCGGTACGACGCGGACGAGCGGAAGTAGTTGAAGAGCTCCATCACGCGGCAGCCCGACCGCGACGAAAGGCCGAGACGGCGGGAGGGGACACGATGCGCATGAAGTTCGACGGCAGCCGCGGTCGGTACGGGAGCGAAGATGATGCCACGGCACCCGCAGACGCCTTGCGGCACGCCCGCAGGCGCGCAGGCGCGCCGCTACACTGAAGACCATGTTCCTGCCGCGCCGCATCAAGCACTGCCGGGCCTGCGGCACCGAGGTGTCCTACCGGGTGCCCACGGACGACAACCGCGAGCGCGCCGTGTGCACGGCCTGCAGCGAGATCCACTACGAGAACCCGATCAACGTCGTCGGCACCGTGCCGGTCTGGGGCGATCAGGTGCTGCTGTGCCGACGCAACATCGAGCCGCGTCACGGCTTCTGGACCCTGCCCGCGGGTTTCCTCGAACTCGGCGAGAGCACGGCAGCCGGGGCCGTGCGCGAGACCGTCGAGGAGGCCGGCGCGCGCATCGAGCTGCAGGAGCTCTTCACCGTGCTCAACGTCGTGCGCGCCGGGCAGTTGCACCTCTTCTACCGTGCACGCATGCTCGACGACTCGCTGGACCCGGGCCCCGAGACCATCGAGGCCCGGCTGTTCCGCGAAGACGAAGTGCCCTGGGACCAGCTGGCCTTTCGCACCGTGCGCCAGACGCTGGAGCACTTCTTCGCCGACCGCCGCCGCGGCGCCTGGGGCGTGCACGCCGGCGACATCGCCTGACGGGCCTCAGGGGCCCGGCGCCGTGAGCGACGCGCCAGAGCACGACGTGCCCGATGGCGACGTGTCGGTGAGCGCGGGCCCGCTGGCCGCGTCGACGCCCAGCGCCCACAGTGCCACCGCGTCGGCGTCGTCGCGCACACCGCCAACGAGCAGCGCGAGCCCGAGGCCATGCACCAGCGCCACCAGGCCGCGTGCGTAGCTGCGCACCGCGTCGTCGTGCGCCAGGCCCTGCAGCTGGCCGGCGTCGATCTTCACGTACTGCAGCCCGGCGGCCTTGAGTTCGGGCAGTTCGGGCGGCGCGCCACCACTGCAGTCCAGGCCCATGCGCACCCCTGCACGGGCCCACAGCGACAGCGCCGAGGCCACCGGCGCCGTGACGGCACCGGCTCGCGCGTCGTTGACGAGCTCCAGCGCGAGCTGCCGCGCGGCACCCCGCGCGGCCGCGGCCAGCGCGGCAGCGACATCGGTGGTGAACCCCGGCGCACTGAGCGACGAGCGGCTGATCTGCACGGCCCTTGCGCGCCCGTCGGCGGCGATGGCTTCGATCGCACGCTCGACGGCCACGAGGTCAACCTGCCACAGCAGGCGGCCGCGCCGCGCGGCCGCACGCCAGCGGTCGGCCGGTTCGTGGGGGCCACCGGGGCGCAGCTGCACCTGCAGCGTGCACTCGAGGTGCAGCAGTCGCCCTTGAGCATCCTGCACCGGCTGCGACCGCAGCGTCGTGCGGCCCTCGACCAGGGCACGATGGATGCGTTCGGTCCACGCACCGGCGCCCAGCACTTCGCCCTGGGCCGAGGCCTGCAGCACGACACTGGCCGCCGCGGGGTCGCCGTCGGCCTCGGCACGGGCCAGCGCAGCGTCGGCGGCAGCCAGGGCGTCACCGGCAGCGACGCCGCGCACGCCGTCGACGCCGCCCACGGCCACCTCGGCCAGGCCGGTGCGCAGCGCGGGCGCGGCGGCCAGCGCGTTGCGCAGCGACTCGGCGGTCTCGGCGGCCACGCCCGCCACGGGCAGGCACAGCGCGAAGTCGCTGCCGTTCAGGCGCCCGGCCCGCATCGCCGGCACGCGGTCGACATAGGTCAGCAGCACGTCGGCCACCGCACCCAGCAGGCGGTCCGTGGCCGCGTGGCCCAGGCGCCGGTTGACGGTCTCGAGGTCGAGCACGCGCACGATGAGCAGTGCCAGCCCGGGCCCGCCGGTTTCGTCCAGACGCTGCTGCAGCTGGCCGAGGAAGGCGTGGCGAAGCGGCAGGCCGGTGACGGCGTCGAGCTGCGCCTGGCGCTGAAGGTGCGCCACCTGCTCGGCCTGGGCCGCAAACGCCTCATGCCACTGCTGCAGGGCGGCATCGGGGGTCGCGGGCGTGGCCGTGGGCAGGGTGGCGGCGGCCTGCGTGCCCGCGCCTGCCGGCGGCGCCGACGAGCGCCGGATCAACGCCCGCAACAACACACCCAGCGACAGCAACGCCAGCACGATGGCGGCCACGCCGGTGCGCAGGAAACTCTCCCACAGGGCCTCATGGGCCCAGGCGGGATCGGCCTCGATCTCGAGCGCGCCGGCCGGGCGCCCCGGCTCGCCCAGAGAGACCACGCCAGCCGCAGGCAGGGGCAGCGCGCGCCGGAACCAGCCGGGCGCCGCGGTCGGCGCCGGCGGGCGACGCAGATCGACCACGGTCGGCGCGCCGCCCGCGCCGTGCACGCGCAGGTGCACGGTGTGGCCCGCGGCAAACTGGGCCATGGCCACGGCCCGCAGTGCCTGTTCGTCCTGGCCCGGCTGGGACAACGCCGCCGCGAGCACCGCAGCGGCATCGTGGTTGCGCGCTTCAAGCTGTCGAGCCAAGGCCTGCTGCGTGGCGCGCAGGTCGGCGGCCAGCGCCGCCGCAAGCAACAGACCCGTCAGTGCAGCCGCCGCGGCCATGGGCCTGGAGCCGCGGCTCATGGTCGCGGCCTGGCCCGAAATGGAGGCGAAGTGGTCGACAACGGCGCTGCCCCTGCAAAACGTGCCGCCATCCTACGTCAGGCCCTCCGCGCCGGGCACGTCGGCGCGCGCAAGAGCGGCCCATCAAGAAAAAAGCCCGCGTGAACGCGGGCTTCGGGGACGGGGCGCGCCCGAACTCAGGCGTGGGCGGCGCGCAACTTGAGCGAGAAGTCCTGCAGCGCGGCGATGCCGCTTTCCTCGGCCTTGCGGCACCAGGTCTGCAGGTCGACCACCAGCTGCTCGGCCGAGACGTTGGTGCGCGTCCAGAGCAGGCGCAGCTCTTCGCGCATGGCCACCAGCTTGGCCAGTTGCGGGCTTTCGCCCAGCGCCAGCTGCACGCTGGGCTTCACACCGTGCGGGATCTTGTCGTCGTCGCGATGCAGCCAGGCCTGGGCCCGCGACAGGTTGCGCAGCCGCGCACTGCCCACCGCGCCCTGCGCCTTCACGCGCGCCAGTTCGGCGGCGACGGCCGTCTTCAGCTCGTTGGCATAGCGCGCCATCACTTCGTAGCGGTTGGCGATGATGGCCTCGAGGGTCTTGCCATCGGCCATCGGGCGGGCCGCGCCGAGCGCCAGCTTGGGCGGCACCTTCTTGGCACGCGCCAGGCCCAGCTTCTCCATGCCACGGATGTACATCCAACCGACGTCGAACTCGTAGGGCTTGACCGCGAACTTGGCCGATGTCGGGTAGGTGTGGTGGTTGTTGTGCAACTCCTCACCGCCGATCAGGATGCCCCAGGGCGACACGTTGGTCGAGGCGTCGGGCGCCTCGAAGTTGCGGTAGCCCCAGTAGTGACCGATGCCGTTGATGATGCCGGTGGCCATGACCGGTATCCAGGCCATCTGGACCGCCCAAACGGCCGCGCCGATGGCACCGAACAGCGTCAGGTCGAGGATCAGCATCAGACCCACGCCCTGCCACGAATAGCGCGTGTAGAGGTTGCGCTCGATCCAGTCGTCAGGCGTGTTGTGGCCGTACTTGACCAGCGTCTCCTGGTTCTTGGCCTCGACGCGGTAAAGCTCCACGCCGGTCAGCAGCAGCGCCTTCAGGCCCTTGATCTGCGGGCTGTGCGGGTCTTCCTCGGTTTCGCACTTGGCGTGGTGCTTGCGGTGCACGGCGACGAATTCCTTGGTCACCATGCCCGTGGTCAGCCAGAGCCAGAAGCGGAAGAAATGCGACGGGATGGCGTGCAGGTCCAGTGCCCTGTGCGCCTGGGCGCGGTGCAAGAAGATGGTCACCGCAGAGATGGTGATGTGGGTCGCCACCAGCGTGAACAACAGCACCTGCCACCAGGTCGCAGACAGCAGGCCGTGAGAAAGCATCTCGACGGCGGCGTCGTGCAACAGCCACACTTGATCCATCAACATTTCCTTGCAGTACGCAATAACTTGCTCATTGTAAATGGTCGGGCCCTCTCGGCGCAGCGGGAACTGCGTAGGGGATGCCGCCCAGATGCGAGGACTTGAATTTACCGCTGACGCGATGAGTGCCGATGCCGCGTGAAGACGGCAATATCAGCGCTTTTGCCAGACCGCCGCAAAAAACCCGTCGGTCTGGTGCAGATGCGGCCAGAGCCTCAGGAAGGCGCCGGCCACCAGCGCGGCGGTGTCGGGCACGCGCGCGGCTTCGAGCGCGATCTGCGCAGGCACGGGCTCGAAGGTGTCGCCATGGGCCACCGTGAAAGCCTCGGCGACGACCTCGTTCTCGGCTGCCAGCAGGCTGCAGGTGGCGTAGACCAGCCGCCCGCCGGGCTTGAGCAGGCGTGCCGCGCCGGCCAGGATGGCCGTCTGCTTGGCCTGCAGTTCCTCCACCGCCTTCGGGCTCTGGCGCCACTTCAGGTCGGGGTTTCGGCGCAGGGTGCCCAGGCCGGAGCAAGGGGCATCGACGAGCACGCGGTCGATCTTGCCGGCCAGGCGCTTGATGCGGTCGTCGCGCTCGTGGGCGATCTGCGCCGGGTGCACGTTGCTCAGGCCGCTGCGCGCCAGCCGGGGCTTGAGCGCATCCAGCCGGTGGCCGGAGACGTCGAAGGCATAAAGGCGGCCGGTGTTTCGCATGGCCGCGCCTAGAGCGAGCGTTTTGCCGCCGGCACCAGCACAGAAGTCGACCACCATCTCGCCGCGCTTGGCGTCGGTCAGCAGCGCCAGCAGCTGGCTGCCTTCGTCCTGCACCTCGACCAGGCCCTGCGTGAAGACGTCGAGCTTGTGCAGCGCCGGCTTGCCCTGCACGCGCAGGCCCCAGGGCGAGAAGGGCGTCGGCGCGACCGTGAAGCCGGCTTCGGTGAGCGTGCGCTGCACGTCGTCGCGCTTGGCCTTGAGCACGTTGACGCGCAGGTCCAGCGGTGCGGCCTCCGACATGGCCCGCACCAGCGGCCAGAACTCGTCGCCCAGTGCCTCTTTCAGCGGCGTGGCCAGCCAGTCGGGCAGGTTGTGGCGCAGTTTCTCGGGCAGCGTGGCGTGGTCGATGTTGGCGTATTCGGCCAGCCAGGCCTGCTCGTGCGGGGCCAGCGCCGCGCGCAGGAAGGTCGGGCTGCCCTGCCAGGCCAGCAGCGCCAGACGCCGCTCCAGCGGGCCGCTGCCGCTTTGTGACAGGTGCTGGAACAGCAGCCGCTGGCGCAGCACGGTGTAGGCCGTCTCGGCCAGCGCGTGGCGCTCGCGCGTGCCCAGGGCCCGGTGCTGGCGGAAGAAGGCCGAGACCACGGCGTCGGCCGGCTGGTCGAACCTGAGCACGGCGCGCAGCAGTTCGGTGGACAGCTCGAGCAGGGCGTTGGGATGCATGGGCTAGAGCAGAACCTGCGAGGCGCCGTCGGACTGCACGACCAGGCCGCCGTCGACCTTCAGCTTGCCTTCGACGAACCAGCGCACCGACAGCGGGTAGATGACGTGCTCGGTGGCCAGCACGCGCGCGGCGAGCACCGCTTCGTCGTCGCCCGGGCGCACCGGCACCACGGCCTGCATCACGATGGGGCCGTGGTCGAGTTCGGTCGTCACGAAGTGCACCGTGGCGCCCACCGCCTTGCAGCCGGCGGCCAGTGCGCGCCGGTGCGTGTGCAGGCCCGCGAAGGCCGGCAGCAGCGACGGATGGATGTTGAACAGGCGGCCGGCATAGTGCTGGACGAAGTCCGAGCCCAACACGCGCATGAAACCGGCCAGCACGACGAGGTCGGGCCGGTGCGTGTCGATGGCCTCGGCCAGCGCTTCGTCGAAGGCCTCGCGCGCAGCGTAGGCCTTGTGGTCGACGGCCGTGGTGGCGATGCCTTGCGCAGCGGCCCAGGCCAGGCCACCCGCTTCGGGCCGGTTGGCGATGACGGCCACCACCTGCGCCGGCCAGGACTGCTCGGCACAGCGCTGCACGATGGCCTCCATATTGGAGCCGCGGCCGGAGATGAGGATGACGATGCGTTTCATGGCGGGGACGCAGTGTAGGTCCCGGCGGCGCCGGCCCGGCAGTGGGACCGCTGCGCGACCCTTCCTGAGACAATGCGCAGCCTTGTCCCAGCGTCAACGCAAAACCATGCGATCTCGTGTTCTCTCCGGCATGCGCCCCACCGGCGCCATGCATCTCGGCCACTTCCATGGCGCGCTCAAGAACTGGGTGCGCCTGCAGCACGAGCACGAGTGTTTCTTCTTCGTCGCCGACTGGCACGCGCTGACCACGCACTACGAAGAGCGCGGCGTGATGGAACGCTACGTCTACGACATGGTGGTCGACTGGATCGCCGCCGGCCTCGACCCCGAGAAGTGCACGATCTTCATCCAGAGCCACATTCCGGAGCACGCCGAGCTGTTCACGCTGCTGGCCATGGGCACGCCGCTGGGCTGGCTCGAGCGCGTGCCGACCTACAAGGACCAGATCGAGAAGCTCAAGGACCGCGACCTCGCGACCTACGGTTTCCTGGGCTACCCGCTGCTGCAGGCCGCCGACATCCTGATCTACAAGGCCAACTTCGTGCCCGTGGGCGAAGACCAGAGCAGCCACGTCGAACTGACGCGCGAGGTCGCACGCCGCTTCAACAACCTCTACGGCCGCCATGCCGATGCCCAGGCGCGCATCGGCGCCGCGCTGGCCAAGCTGCCGAAGGACGACGCACGCTATTTCGAGAAGCAGCGCAAGGCCTTCGGCGAGACCGGCAGCGAAGAAGCGCTGGGGCGCGGCGAAGGCCTGGTGCGCAAGGCCGCTGCCGGCATCGCCGGCTGGACGGACGACGACACCGAACTGCTGCTGGGCCATCTCAAGGGCGCGGGCAAGACCATCCTCACCGAGCCCAAGGCGCTGCATACCGAGGTGCTGCGCCTGCCCGGCACCGACGGCACCAAGATGAGCAAGAGCTACGGCAACGCCGTGCTGATGCGCGACGAGCCGGCCGAGGTGGCGAAGAAGATCCGCGGCATGGCCACCGACCCGGCGCGCGGCCGCCGCACCGACCCCGGCGACCCCGAAAAGTGCCCGGTATGGCAGTTCCACAAGGTCTACAGCGACGAGGCGACCCGCGACTGGGTCGTCGAGGGCTGCACGAGCGCCGGCATAGGCTGCCTGGATTGCAAGCAGCCGGTGATCGACGCCATCGTCGCCGAGCAGACACCCTGGCGAGATCGCGCCGAGGCCTACCTGGCCAACCCGAAGCAGGTGCACTGGATCGTCGAGATGGGCACCGAGCGCGCACGCACGGTGGCCCGCCAGACCATGAAGGACGTACGCGCCGCCATGGGTTTGAACTATTGACCACCCCCGAAGCGGCTGCGCCGCTCCCCCTCGAGGGGGCAACGCCAGCGGCCCGGCAAAGCCGGATCCGCGGCGTTCACTTGATCGGCCATCACCTACGCAAGCTATGACCCCGCTACAGACCATCGAAGTCCACCCTGGCGCCGAGCCCCGGGCCACCATCGTCATCCTGCACGGCCTGGGCGCCGACGGCACCGACTTCCTGTCGTTCGCCGACGAGATGCGCCTGCAGGCCGCGGGCCCGGTGCGCTGGGTCTTCCCGCGGGCGCCCGAGCGGCCGGTGACCATCAACGGCGGTCACCGCATGCGCGCCTGGTACGACATCCTGGGCACCGAACTCGTCAAGCGCGAGGACGAAGCCGGCCTGCGCGAGAGCTTCGCGCAAGTGCATGCGCTGCTCGACCGCGAGGTGGCGCGCGGCGTGCCGGCACACCGCATCGTGCTGGGCGGCTTCTCGCAGGGCTGTGCCGTCACGCTGGGTGCGGGGCTGCGCTACGGGCAGCGCCTGGCCGGGCTGGTGGGCATGTCGGGCTACCTGCCGCTGGCCGAGACGACCGCGGCGGAGCGCCGCGACGCCAATGTGCTGACGCCCGTCTTCCTGGCCCATGGCCGGCAGGACAACGTGGTGCCTCTGGCCCGCGGCAGTGCCAGCCGCGACCTGCTGCAGGCGCAGGGCCAGCCGCTCGAGTGGCACGACTACCCGATGCAGCACGCCGTCTGCCTGGAGGAGATCCAGGCCCTGCAGCAATGGCTGCTGCGGGTGCTCGACCAGGGCTGAAGGGCGCGCGATGCGTCTGGTGCAGCCGGCGCCGCAGCATCTGGGGGCGTATGCCGACGCGCTGCAGCGCGGCTGGTCGCCCGACAACACGCGCCCGGCGGCGGCGACCGAACTGCTGGCGCAGCTGCAGTCCGATCCGGCCGCCTACCTGCGCCTGACCGACGACCCGCTGGGCCTGGGCCCGCCCGTCACGCTGCCCGACGGCACGCAGGTGCCGCGTTTGCCCGGCATCGTGCGCTGGATCTGGGACGAGGCGGGTTTTGCCGGCACCATCAACCTGCGCTGGCCCAAGGACCTTGGGGCCTTGCCGCCGCGGGTGCTGGGGCACATCGGCTATGCGGTGGTGCCGTGGCGGCAGCGGCGGGGTCACGCTACGCAGGCCTTGGCGCTGATGCTGCCGGTGGCCCGCGCACAGGGTCTGACGTTCGTCGAGATCACCACCGATGCCGCGAATCTTGCGTCGCAGAAGGTGATCACCGCCAACGGCGGCGTGCTGGTGGGCCCCTTTGACAAGCCCGCGGCCTACGGCGGTGCGCCCAGCCTGCGCTTTCGCATCGATCTCGCGGGCGGGGCGCAGCCCGGCCCCGGGGACGCTCAGTGACTCTGCTGCAGGGCGCGCTTGACGAGCTGCCGCTCGACATCGGGGTGCTGCGCCATGAACTCAAGGTAGTCGCGCACGGCCCAGATGTGGAAGCCAAGGAAGGCGATGACGAAGCCAAGAACGAGGGCGGTGTGCATGGACTGTTCGGGTAGTTGATAGGCAAATATCAGGGTAAACCCGTATTTCGTTGTTGAGACCGGTCAATTCAGGGGCAGGCGTTGCTGGAAAGCCGCATCGGCAGTTCAGGCAAAACGCCCCTGGAGATACCAATGCACCACGCCTGCCGACTCGGGCAGGCGGCCACGCCAGACCCACACCAGCGAGGCGTCTTCGGCCTGGGCGATGAAGTAGTCGCGTGCAGCGGGTTCACCGTCCCACCAGCCGGTTTCGATGCGTTCGGGGCCGCTCAGCAGCCGCAGCGGCCGGCCTTCGAGCCAGGGCACGGTGTCGCGTTCGGCCAGCGGCAGCGGCTCGGGCAGCAGCCAGGCCGGACGGCGCAGCGGCAGCGCATCCCCCTGGGTCGCTGTTGAAGACACCGCGGATGAAGATGTGGCGGCGGAAGGCGCAGCCCGCCGGGCCTCCATGCCCTGGGCCGGCACGGTGCGACTGGCACGCTCGGGGCGGTGGTCGGCCACCGCCACCAGGCGCTGCACCTGGTCGTCGCCCAGCCGGGCACGCAGGCGCTCGAACAGGCGCGTCAGGCCAACGGCCTCGCTGGCGGCGGAGGGAAAGAGCTCGCCGTTGGGCGCCGCACTGGCCACCAGATGGCTGCATTGAAGTTGCAGCTCCAGCGTCGGCGCGGCCAGCACCACGTGGGCCAGGCGCTCACGCAGCAGCAACTGCAGATGGGTGGCGTCCAGCGAGGGCTCGGCCAGCGCCAGCGCCAGTTCGGTGGCCGGCACCGCCGCCTGGCGCTGGCGCTCGTGGCGCATGCGCAGCGTGAAGGCGCCCACACGCGCCTGCCGCGCCTGCGCCCAGGCCACCAGCCGCGCCAGCAGCACGCTGGCACCGTGCAGCACCTGCTCGCTGTTCTCGGCGCGCGCAAACAGTTCGAGCCGGCTGTCGAAACGCGCCGGCAAGTGCAGCCATCGCCGCACGTCGGCCTGGCGGCCGAGGGCGCGGTCGAGTTCGTCGAGCAGCGCGGCGCCGAAACGCCGCGCCAGCCCGTCGCGCGGCAGCAGACGCAGGTCGGACAGGCGCTGCAGGCCCATGCCCTGCAGCGCGGGCCCATGCTCGCGGCCCGGCCCCAGCAGTGCCAGCGGCGCGTCGTCGAGCAGGCGCTGCAGCGCGGCGGCGTCGGTGGCGTGCGGGCCGGTGACCCAGGCGACCGGGTCACTGTCGCCCGGCAGCCTGGGAAACCACTGCGCCAGCAGCGCCGCGCCCAGCGCCGTGGGCGCGGCGGCAACCTGCACGCGGTGGCCCAGCGGTGCCACCGCCGCGGCCAAGCGCCGGTGCAGCGCGGCCAGGCCACCGAACAGGCGCAGGCTGGCCTGCACCTCGAGCAGCACGGTCTGCGCGTCGTGCACGGTGACCGAAGGCGTGAAGGCCAGCGCGGCATGCACCACGGCGCGCAGCGCGGCGGCATCGCGCGCCGGCTGGGCCTCGGCCGGCAGCAGGTCGCCGGCCAGGGCCAGTGCGGTGGCGCGTTTCATGCCCGGCCGGATGCCGCAGGCCGCCGCCGCCGGGTTGGCGCTGTGCACGCGGTGATCGGCCAGCAGCAGCACCACCGGCCGGTTGGCGTCGGCGGCCGGCAGCGTGGCGCAGAAGGCCTCCAGTGAAAGCAGCGGCAGGTGCAGGGCAAGCCAGAGCATGACGGGGAGTGGCAGCGAGAACAAAGCTCGACACGGGGCATCGGATGCCGCAGGGGCGGTCCGTGCTCAGGGCGTGGTGGCCCGGCGCGCCGCGGCCGCCGCAGCGCTGGCCGCCGACACCTCGCCCTGCCCCACCGCCTGCAGCGCCCGCGCCAGCGCAGGCGCCGAGAGCACCGCCGGCAGTGCCAGCGTGAGCGGCTGGGCCGGCGGCGGGCCGCGCCGCTTGAGCAGCGTCACGCGCAACAGGTCGGGGCCGGCGCTGGCCAGCAGCAGGCGCAGCGGGGCGGCGCTGGGCCGGCTGCGCATCTGCGCGTCGCGCAGCATGAACACCGGCCCGGCGTGCGACTGCGCGGCCAGTTGCAGGCGGCGCAAGGCATCGGCCGGCAGCCGCGCCGGCAGCCAGGCCAGCACCGCACCGACGTGGCCACTCTTCAAGGCCTGCTCCAGCGCCCACAGCACGTCGGCCGCGGGCAGCAGGGTGCGGGCGGGGCTCTTCAAGGGGTTGCGGGCCCGCACCACCACCAGCCGCTGCAGGTCCAGGCCCAGCGCGCCCAGCGCCCAGGCGCAAGGCGCCGCCGGCGGGTCGAACCACATCACGCAGCGCTGCTGGCCCTGCAACGCGGCCAGCGCAGGCGCCAGCAGGCGCAGCTCACCGACGCCGGCATGCGGCAGCAGCAGCTCGGTCAGCGCCCCCGCCGGCCAGCCGCCCCCGGGCAGCTGGGCGTCGAGCGCACCGAAGCCGCTGGCCACCACGGCCACGCCCGGGCGGCCCAGCTGGTGGGCGCGCCACAGCGCAGGGTGCAGGCTCTCGGGGGCCGGCCCGTGCCCCGCCGCCCTGCTGCCACCCGGCGGCGGCAGGGCGGCGGGCGGCAGCGGGGGCAAGGCAGCAGCAACAGAAGGCGCAGTGAAGAAAGCCACCCGAAGACTGTACGTACATACAGTCTTTTCAGCAAGCTCAAGCTCAGATGCGCGGCGGCGGCCTGTGCGCCCTGCCCTGCCGCCG
>PNKD01000021.1 GCA_013822265.1 Leptothrix sp. (in: b-proteobacteria) | reverse complement strand
CCGCCACCACCGCGCGGGCCAGAGCCATAGGGGCTGCGAAAGCCCCCTTCGCTGCGGCCACCGCCACCTTCACGGCCGCCACCGCCACCGCCATAACCGCCTTCGCTGCGACCACCGCCGTAGCCGCCACCGCCGCTGCTGCGGCCACCGCCGCCGCCGCCGAAGCCGCCGGGACGCTCCTCACGCGGGCGTGCTTCGTTGACGACCACAGCGCGGCCGTCGAGGGGCTGGCCGTTCATGCCGTTGATCGCCGCCTGGGCCTCGGGGTCCGAGCCCATTTCCACGAAACCGAAGCCCTTGGAGCGCCCGGTTTCACGGTCCATCATGACCTTGGCGGACGTGACGGTGCCGAATTGCGAAAAGGCCTGGAGCAGCGAATCGTCGCGCACCGAATAGGCCAGATTACCTACGTACAGTTTGTTTCCCACGGGGAGCCCTCAAAAGAACCATTCAAAAACCATGCGGAGCTCAACCCTGCGTGAACCAATCATGCGAAAGGTGCGGCTGCCAGACACAGACTATCTATTAGGGCATCGCAGCAACCAGCATGTAAAGACCCATGCGTCAAGTGTTGTTTTCGCGCCCAGGGGATTTACCTGAGCCGCGCCGGCGCTCGCCACCACCCCGGCGGCCAGCAGGGCACGGGTCGCCCGCCCTGCCGCTGCGCCTACCATCGCGACATGGACCTGCTGAAGCCCCTGATTGCCCTGCTGGCCATCGTCAATCCCATTGGCGTCGTGCCCTTTTTCATTCACTTCACGCAGTCGTTCAGCCGGGCGCAGCGCCAGCGCACCATCCGCATCAGCGCCTTTTCGGCCTTCGTGGTCATCGCCGTCAGCGCGGTGGCCGGGTTGAAGGTGATCGAGTTTTTCGGCATCTCGCTGGCTTCGTTCCAGGTCGGCGGCGGCACGCTGTTGCTGATCAGCTCGCTGGCCATGCTCAATGCGCAGCCGGGCGAAAGCAGCCCCACCGATCTCGACGAGGGCCAGGAGAAGGTCGACGCCGGCGCCAGCATCGCCGTGGTGCCGCTGACGATCCCGCTGCTCACCGGCCCGGCCACGATCTCGACCGTGGTGATCTACGCCGAGAAGACGCGCTTCCTGTGGCAGATCGGCGTGCTGGTGGCCTACGGCGTGGTCATCGCCGCTGTCACCTATATCGTGTTCAGTGCCTCGGGGCGCATTGCCCGCGTGCTGGGGCGCACCGGCATCAACATCATGACGCGGCTGATGGGGCTGATCCTGGCGGCCATGGCCGTGGAACTGCTGGCCGACGGCCTGACCAAGCTGTTCCCGGTGCTGGCCGGCCAGGGCATGCGCTGACCGCGCGCGGCAAGGCCTGCGAGGGACAGACATGGCAAAGGGCGCACTCACGTTCGACTACGTCGTCGTCGGCGCCGGCACCGCGGGCTGCCTGCTGGCCAACCGGCTCTCGGCCGACCCGCGCTGCCGCGTGCTGCTGCTCGAGGCCGGCGGCCGCGACAACTACCACTGGATCCACATCCCGGTCGGCTACCTCTACTGCATCGGCAACCCGCGCACCGACTGGCTCTACTTCACCGAGGCGGATGCCGGCCTCAACGGCCGCCAGCTGCGCTACCCGCGCGGCCGCGTGCTGGGGGGCTGCAGCAGCATCAACGGCATGATCTACATGCGCGGCCAGGCGCGCGACTACGGGCATTGGGCGGCGCTCACCGGCGATCCGGCCTGGGGCTGGCAGGCCTGCCTGCCGTTTTTCAAGCAGCACGAGGACCACTGGCGCGGCGCCGACGCGAACCACGGTGCCGCGCCCGCGGTGGCGGGCGGCGGCGAGTGGCGAGTGGAGCGGCAGCGCCTGCGCTGGGAGATCCTCGAGGCCTTCGCCAGCGCGGCCCAGCAGGCCGGCATCCCGGCCACCGACGACTTCAACACCGGCAGCAACGAAGGCGTGGGCTACTTCGAGGTCAACCAGAAGCGCGGCGTGCGCTGGAACACCAGCAAGGCCTTTCTGAAGCCGGTCAGCTCGCGTTCCAACCTGCAGGTCTGGACGGGCGCGACGACCACCCGCGTGCTGCTCGAAGGCCGGCGCGCCGTGGGCGTGGAGGTGCAGCGCGAGGGCGGCGGCGCGCCGCTCCAAGTGCACGCCGCACGCGAGGTGGTGCTGTGCGCCGGGGCGGTCGGCACGCCGCAACTGCTGCAGCTCTCGGGCATCGGGCCGGGGGCGCTTCTGCGTGAGCATGGCATTCAGGTGCGGCACGACCTGCCCGGCGTCGGCGAGAACCTGCAGGACCACCTGCAGATCCGCGCCGTGTTCTCGGTGCAGGGCGTGAAGACGCTCAACAGCATCGCCAACTCGGCCTGGGGCAAGCTCGGCATCGGGCTGGAATACCTGCTGCGGCGCAGCGGGCCCATGAGCATGGCGCCGTCGCAGCTGGGCGCGTTCACGCGCTCGTCGGCGAGCCACGAATGGCCCAACGTCGAGTACCACGTGCAGCCGCTGTCGCTGGACGCCTTCGGTCAGCCGCTGCACCGCTACGACGCCTTCACGGCCAGCGTGTGCAACCTCAACCCGAGCTCACGCGGCTTCGTCCGCATCCGCAGCCCTCGCGTGGAGGACGCGCCGCGCATCCAGGCGCGCTACCTCTCGACGCCCGAAGACCGGCTGGTGGCCGCCGACTCGCTGCGCCTGACACGCCGCATCGTCGCCATGCCGGCGCTGGCGAAGTACCGGCCGCAGGAGGTCAAGCCCGGCGTGCAGTTCCAGAGCGACGAGGAACTGGCGCGCCTGGCCGGCGACATCGGCACCACCATCTTCCATCCGGTGGGCACCTGCCGCATGGGCCGCGCCGGCGAACCCGGCGCCGTGGTCGACCCGCGGTTGCGGGTGCAGGGGCTGACCGGGCTGCGCATCGCCGATGCCAGCGTCATGCCCACCATCACCAGCGGCAACACCAACTCACCGACGCTGATGATTGCCGAGCGTGCGGCCGCCTGGCTGCAGCACGACGCGAAAGTTTGAGCAGCCGGCGTCCGGTGGGTATTTCCGAATGGTGCGCAGCGGGGGCGTTGTTACATTTGCGACACCTGTGGCGGTGCACTCGTGTCCTGCGCCGCCCCACGGGGGCCTGAGGAGACAACAGACAGAAATCGAACAAGAAGTGATCAGACCGGCTCCCCAGATGGGCCGGCTTTCTACAGGCGCCGCAGGTCGGCGCCTTTTTCATGGCCGGCGAAAATGGCGCCGTATTGCCTCGCGTTTCGCTGCACCGTGACTGCGGCGCGCTGTCTAGGATGGCCGCCAAGAGTGCCCAAAGGTCAGCCATGTCCGTGAACCCCCAATTGCGCAAGCTGGACATCGACATCCCGTCGCAGCCCCAGTCGCTTGTGCAGCTTTCGCTGCTGCTGGCCGAGGACGAGATCAACCTGCAGGCGGTGTCCACGCTCATCGAGACCGACATGGCGCTGGCCGCCGCGGTGATGAAGGCGGTGAACTCGTCGCTCTACGGCCTGAAGGGTCGGGTGCAGAGCGTGCACCAGGCCATCAGCTACCTGGGCATGCGCGAAGTGGCGGCGATCACTTTCGAGATGGGGCTGCGTGCGGCTTTTCCGCCCGCGCCCGAGCTCGAACCGCTGTGGGAGCGTGCCGGCAGGCGCGGCCTGCTGATGGGCCGGCTGGCCACGAGGCTGTCGCTGGACGCCTGGGCGGCGCACTCGGCGGGGCTGTTCGAGGAGTGCGGCAAGGCGGTGCTCTTCCGCCACGCCACCGACCACTACCGCGCCATGCTGCGCGCCGCCGCCAGCGACGTCGAGCTGGCGACGATGGAGCACGCCGGCTTCGGTGTCAGCCACGATGCACTGGGCGCCGCGCTCTGCGAGAGCTGGGGCCTGGGCCCGGCGGCGGTGGCCAGCGTGCGTCATCACGTCGAGGCGCAGGCGCACTACCGCCTGCCCGACGCCGAGGGCAGGCGTTCGATCTGTGCGCTGTCGGTGCTGGCCCACGTGCTGATGCACGAACCCGAGGCGCTGGACCTCGCCGTGCAGGCGGTGGCACCCGCGGCCGAGCTGGACATGACGCTGGTGCTGCGCGCGGCGCGCCAGACGCTCGACCAGCTGCAAGCCGCCATCAGCCAGGGGCGCTGAGCGCCCAGGCCGGCCGACCGCGGCCCACGCCCTGGCGCCGCTGTGCGGCCGCGGGTATGCCATGGGCGTCGGGGTCGCGAGGTTCAGGAAAGCCCGCGTGTCACGGGTGCTTCGGCTTCTGTAGGCTCGCCCCCTTCAGCTGTCCACAGGGCCTCGGGCCCGCCCCCACATCATGGCATCCAACGTTTCGGCCGACGCACTGGCGCTGCAGCGCCTCTATCGCTGGGAAAAGACCTGCCCCGACCGCGTCGCATTGACGCAGCCGCTGGGTGGCGGCGAGGTGCGCGACTACACCTGGCGCGAGGTCGCCGACCAGAGCCGGCGCATGGCTGCCCACCTGCAGAGCCTGGGCCTGCAGCCCGGCGACAAGGTGGCGCTGCTGTCGAAGAACACGGCGCACTGGCTGATGTGCGACTTCGCGATCTGGATCGGCGGCTTCGTCTCGGTGCCGCTGTATCCCACGCTGGCGGCCGGCACCATCCGCCAGATCCTCGATCACAGCGAGGCCAAGCTGCTCTTCGTCGGCAAACTCGACGGCTGGGAAGGCATGAAACCCGGCGTCCCTGCCGGCCTGCCCTGCATCAGCCTGCCGCTGGCCCCGGACGACGCCGCCAGGTCCTACCCGCGCTGGGAGGACATCACCGCCAAGACCGAGCCCGTCAAGGGCGAACCCGTGCGCCCGGCCGACGAGCTGGCCACCATCATGTACACCTCGGGCACCACCGGCGCGCCCAAGGGCGTGATGCACAGCTTTGCCACTTTCGCCTGGGGCGTGCAGGCGGGCCTCAAGCGCGTGCCCATCGACAACAGCGCGCGCATGCTGAGCTACCTGCCGCTCTCCCACGTTGCCGAGCGCACGCTCGTCGAGCACGGCATGCTGGCCACCGGCATGCATGTCTACTTTGCCGAGAGCCTGGACACTTTCACGTCCGACCTGCAGCGCGCGCGGCCCACGGTGTTCTTCAGCGTGCCGCGGCTGTGGGTCAAGTTCCAGCAGGGCATCAACCAGAAGATGCCGCCGGCCAAGCTCGACCGCTTGCTGAAGATTCCTATCCTGGGCGGCCTCGTGCGCAAGAAGATCCTCAAGGCGCTGGGCCTGCAGGAATGCACCTGGGCCGCCGGCGGTGCCGCGCCGATGCCGCCCGACCTGCTGCGCTGGTACAACAAGCTCGGCCTCGACCTCGTCGAGGTCTACGGCATGACCGAGAACTGCGGCGTCAGCCACGCCACGCTGCCGGGCAAGCAGCGCCCGGGCACCGTGGGCCTGCCCTACGACGGCATCCAGAGCCGGCTCGACCCGGTGAGCAGCGAGATCCAGATGAAGGCGCCCTGCCTGATGCTGGGCTACTTCAAGGAGCCCGAACTCTCGCGCCAGGCCCTCACCGACGACGGCTGGCTGAAGACCGGCGACAAGGGGGCGCTCGACGCCGAGGGCAACCTGCGCATCACCGGCCGCGTCAAGGACCTGTTCAAGACCAGCAAGGGCAAGTACGTGGCGCCGGCGCCCATCGAGGACAAACTCGTCATGCATCCGGCGGTGGAGGCCGTATGCGTCACCGGCGCCAACCTGGGCCAGCCGCTGGCACTGGCGATGCTGAACCCCGACGGCGTGAAGCGCTCGCAGGACAGCGCCGGCCGCGCCGAGATCGAGGCGTCGATGCTGGCCCACATCAAGGCCATCAACGAACTGCTCGACCCGCACGAGCAGCTCGACTGCGTGGTGCTGATGGTGGAGGCCTGGACGGTGGAGAACGACATCATCACGCCGACCTTCAAGGTCAAGCGCAACCGCATCGAGGACCTGTTCGCGCAGAACTACGACACCTGGGTCGGCTCGCGCAAGAAGGTGGTCTGGTACGTGAAGTAGCCGGTGACTACCGGGCAGCGGCGGATGCGGCGGCCGCTGCCGCCGATGCCGCGGCCGAAGCCGCGTGCGTGGGCACCATCACGCCGGCGGCCAGCGGAATCTCCTCGCTGACCGTGATGCCCGTGACGTAGTGGCGCGTGTCGCCGAAGCAGCTGCCGGGCAGGCCCACCTTTTCCTCGTAATGCAGCGACACGCGCTTGCCCATGGCGCGCGTGACCTGCATGGCCACCTCGGCGTCGCGGATCGTGAAGGCGAACTTCTCGGGCGTGGTGCCGGGCAGCGAGACGAGGGCCAGCTCGCCCTCCCAGGTCTTGCACAGCCAGCCCTTGTTCGACAGCTTCTGCACCCAGCCGGCGCGTTCGCCGCTGGAATAGCTCCAGCTCATCGCGGCCCAGAAATACAGCGCCACGAGCAGCGCGAGCACGAGCAGGGGCAGGACGAGACGTTTGAACATGAGCAGGCTTCCGGGCGGCTGGAGCCGGGATTATCCGCGGCGCCCCGCCGACTGCCGGCTCACTTCGTATTGGCCTTGAAGCTCGTGAAGAGGCGGGTCTGCACGCGGCGGATGTCCTGCGGCACGGCGTCGGGGACCGTCAGCTTCTGGATGTCGGCCGCACCCGGGAAGACCGTCGGGTTCTCTGCCACGGCCTTGGTGACGAACCTCTTCGAGGCCAGGTTCGGGTTGGCGTAGAAGACCTTGTTGGTCAGCGCGGCATGCACCTCGGGGCGCAGGATGTAGTTGATGAAGAGGTGCGCGTTCTTCACGTGCTTGGCGTCCTTGGGGATCGCCATCGTGTCGAAGAACAGCGTGGCGCCGCTGGGCGGGATCAGGGCCTGGATGTCCTGCCCGCTCTTGCCGTCGATGGCGCGCTGGCGCGCGATGTTGATGTCGCCCGAGTAGCCCATCACCACGCACAGCCGGCCGGCAGCGAGGTCGTTGATGTAGCCCGACGACGAGAAGCGCGTGACGAAGGGACGCGCCTGGGCCAGCACGGCCTTGGCGGCGTCGTAGTCTTTGGCCACCTTGCTGTAAGGCTCTTTGCCGGCGTAGCTCATGGCCACCGGCAGCACCTCGGACGCCGAGTCGAGCAGGTTGATGCCGCAGCCCTTGAGCTTGCCGGCGAACTCGGGCTTGAAGATCAGGTCCCAGGGGTTGGCCGGCAGCGGCGTGGCGCCCAGCGCGGCCTTGACCTTGCCGGTGTTGATGCCCACCGTGACGTAGCCCCAGAGCCAGGTCACGAGATGCTGGTTGCCGGGGTCCACGCCGGCCAGCTTCTCGAGCAGCGCCGGGTCGAGGTTGCCCCAGTTCGTCAGCTGCGTGCGGTCCAGCTTCTGGAACAACCCGCCCTGGATCTGCGTCTTCGCGAAGTGCGCGCTCGGCACCACGATGTCGTAGCCGCTCTGGCCGGCCACCAGCTTGGCCTGCAGGATCTCGTTGGCGTCGTAGTTGTCGTAGCGGACCTTGACGCCGGTTTCCTTCTCGAAGTTCTTGAGCGTGTCTTCGGCGATGTAGTCCGACCAGTTGTAGATGTTCAGCACCTTGGGCTCGGCGCCCTGGGCGGCTGCGGCCATCGCGGTGCCGGCCAGGGCCAGCGTGAGCACGGAGCGGGTGACCGGGCGGATCTTCGACATGGCAGGGGTTCCTCTTCGGTAGCGCAGGGCCAGCGGATAACGGATGCAGCGGCATTTTCGCCGACGCTGCGGCCTGGCGGCCGGTGCTGCGCGCGGCGGCGTGGGGGGCGCCACAATTCGCCGTCGTCCACCTGCCCGGCAAGTCCCCATGAGCCTTCTGATCCTCGGACTGATCGTCTTTCTCGGCGTGCACTCGGTACGCATCTTTGCCGAGGGCTGGCGCATGCGGGTCATCGCCGGGCGCGGCGAGCGGCTCTGGAAGGGCGTCTACACGCTGCTCTCGCTGGCCGGCTTCGCGCTCATCGTCTGGGGCTATGGCATGGCGCGCCAGCAGCCAGTGGTGCTGTGGGCGCCGCCGGGCTGGACCCGGCATGCGGCGGCGCTGCTGACGCTCGTCGCCTTCGTGATGCTGGTGGCGGCCTATGTGCCGGGCAACGCCATCAAGGCCAGGCTCGGGCACCCGATGGTCCTGGCGGTGAAGGTCTGGGCCATCGCCCACCTGCTGGCCAACAACACGCTGGCCGACCTGCTGCTGTTCGGCGCCTTCCTGCTGTGGGCGGTGCTGGACTTTCGTGCCGCACGCCAACGCGACCGCGCCGCCGGCACGGTCTGCGCCGCCGGCCGTGCCTTGCCCACCGTCGTCACGCTGGCCGTCGGGCTGGCCGCCTACGCAGGCTTCGCCTTCTGGGCCCATGGCGCATGGATTGGCGTGCGGCCCTTCGGCTGAGAGCCGACACCTGGACAGGATCCCATGAACGACGCACTGCTCTGGACCCTGAGCATCGGCCTCATCGTCGTCGGCGTCGCCGGCACCGTGCTGCCGGCGCTGCCGGGCACGGCGCTGGTGCTCGGCGGCATCGTGCTCGGCGCCTGGGTCGACGGCTTCACGCGTGTGGGCACCGGCACGCTGGCGCTGGTGTCGGTGCTGGCGGTGGTGGCCTGGGTGCTGGACTACGCCGCCGGCGTGCTGGGTGCGCGCCGTGCCGGGGCCAGCAGGCAGGCGCTGGTGGGCGCGGCGCTGGGCACCGTGGCGGGCCTGTTCATGGGCCTGGTCGGCGTGTTCTTCATGCCGCTGGTGGGGGCGGCGGTCGGTGAATACATGGCCCGGCGCGACGAGCAGCGGGCCTGGAAGGTCGGCCTGTCGACCTGGCTGGGCATCATGCTGGGGCTCATCGCGAAGGTAGTGATCGCCTTCATGATGATCGGCATCTTCGTCGTCGCGCTGGTGTTTTGAGCGCGGCGCGTGGCGGGCGACGCTCAGGCAGCCGGCGCCACTGACTGCGGCGCGATCAGCGGCTCGATCAACGCCTCGCCCTCGGCCGTGCCGCGGCTGACCGCGCGCGACACCGGCCAGGCACGCAACCACTCGGGCGGGCAGGGCCGCAGCAGCGGCGTCAGCTCGGTGGCGTCCTGCGTGCTGCGCGACAGCCAGGCCGCCCAGTCCTGCGCCGCCAGGAACACCGGCATGCGGTCGTGGATGGGCGCCATCAACCCGTTGGGCTCGGTGGTGATGATGCAGCAGGTCAGCAGCCAATCGACGTCAACGCTGGGCCGCCAGGCCTCGAACAGCCCGGCCATCGCCAGTGGCGCGCCATCGGCCGCGCTGATGTACCAGGGCTGCCTGGGCGTCTTCGCCGGCAGCCCCGGGCCCGCGGCCTGCCACTCGTAGAAGCCGCTGGCCGGCAGCAGGCAACGGCGGCGGCGCGCGGCCTGGCGGAACGAGGGCTTGTCGAACACCCCTTCGGCACGCGCGTTGTTGAGCTTGTGGCCGATGGTGGCCTCCTTGGCCCAGTGCGGCACCAGGCCCCAGCGCATCAACTCGGCCACGCGCTCGCCCTCGCGTGTTTCGTGGACCACGGGCACGGGCGACTGCGGCGCCACGTTCCAGCGTTTCGGAAAGGGCACCACGCGCGTGAGGCTGAAGCCCGAGACCAGGGTCTCGGGGTCGTAGGCCACGACATAACGCCCGCACATGGGGCCATGGTGCCACGCCCGCCGGCACGCCGGGGCCGCACGCCCCCATGCGGTCCCTCGTTCGGGGCCCCCTGCCGGGGGCCCGCCGCCGGCCGACCTCGGGGCGATGGCGGCGGCGCGGGCCGGCCGTGACGATGCGGGCTCGTGACCCCCGGCAAGGAGCGCCGCCATGAACCTGCTGAGTCTGCTGCCCTGGCGCCGCCCGCGCGCCGCCGCCGCCCGCCACGGGCATGCCGACGAGGCTGCGCTGCCGCCGCTGGCGGAGGAGCAAGCCGAGCGCACTCGCAGCTGCGGCTGGTTCGACAGCAGCCACGACCTGCAGCACGGCCTGAGCGTGCGTGAGCACGCCAGCCCCGACACCCTGGGGCGCGACCTGCCGCTGGCCCACTGGCTCGATCTTCAGCTGTCGGGCTGGCGCGCCGTGCCGAGCGCTGCGCCGAAGACGTGAGGCCCGCCCGGCGCGCAGGCATCATCGAGGTCATGCGAGCTGATGTGGAGCGAACGATGAGAGTCTGGACCTGGGCCGTTGCCGCCGCGCTGGCGGCCGTCACCCTGCTGGGCGCCTGCGGCGGCGGCGCCGACCGCACCAAGGCGCAGGTGCGGCTGGTGAACGCCAGCAGCGGCTATGCGTTGCTGGACTGGCGTGTCGATGACGCGTTGCGCCAGGGTGCCGTGCCCTACGGCGAGAGCGCCGGCTACGTGGAAGCCGAACCCGGCAAGACCAACACGCTGGCGCGCGCCGGTTCGGGCACGGCGCTGCTGACCTTCAACCCGCCGGTCGACAAGCGCAAGAACTACACTTTGCTCGCCTACGGCCCGCAGGGCGGGCTCAGGCAGCTGCTGCTGGACGACAACAGCGGCGCCGCCGACGACAACCGCACGCTGCTGCGGGTGGTGAATGCAGCGCCCGACGCGGGCGCGGTGGACATCTACCTTACCGGCCCCGTCGACACGCTGGCCGAATCGGTGCCGGTGCAGACCGGCGCCGCGGTCGGTGCGGTGGGCGCCTGGCTCAGCGTCAACAGTGGCAACTGGCGCCTTCGGGTGACGGCCACCGGCAGCAAGACCGACCTGCGCCTGGACGTGCCGGCGCTGGCGCTGGCGAGCAAGCAGGTGGCCACGCTGGTGGTTGCGCCGGCGGTGGGCGGCGTGCTTGTGAAGGGGCTGCTGCTGACGCAGCAGGGCGCCATCGCCACGCTCGCGCCGACCCAGGCGCGGTTGCGCGTGGTGGCGGGGCTGGCCCGCGCCGGCAGCGTCAACCTGTTCCTGGGCGGCACGGCTGTGCTGTCGAACATCGGCGTGCCTGCCGTGACGCCCTACACCCAGGTGCCGGCGGGTGAGCAGGCGGTGGTGGTCACGGTCAACGGCGCGGCACTGCCCGGCAGCAGCTTCACGCTGACGGCGGGCGCCGACTACACGCTGCTCGTCTACGGGCCGGCCGATGCGGCGCTGGTGCGCTGGCTCGCCGACGACAACAACCTGCCCACCGACCGCACGCGGGCCAAGCTGCGACTCGTGAATGCCGTCGACGGCCTTGGCGGCACGCTGACGCTGAGCGCCGACTTCGCGCCTATCGCCGACGGCGTGGCCGCCGGCGCGGCGTCGGCGTACGACACCGTCGATGCCACGACGACGGCGCAGCTCACCGTGACGGCGCTGGGCACGGCCGCGCCGCTGTTCAGCGCTGTCGACCAGACTTTCCTGGCGGCGGCGAACTACAGCGTCTTCCTCGTCGGCAGCGCCGGCGCGCCGGTGGGCATCGTGCGCAAGGACCGTTGAACGGCGGGCCCGGCGATCGGGCCGCCCACGCCGCTAGGCCAGCCGGCCGGCGTTGAAGTCGTGCACCGCCTGGAAGATCTCCTGCTGGGTGTTCATCACGAAGGGACCGTATTGCGCGATGGGCTCCTTCAGCGGCTGGCCGGCCACCAGGAGGGCGCGCGCGCCGGCCTCGCCGCCGCGCAGCACCACGCCGTCGCTGCCTGGGCTGTTGGCCAGGATGGCCATGCGGCGCGTGCGCACGACCGTGCCGGCCACCGACAACTCGCCGCGGTAGACGACGACAAAGGCGTTGTGCGGCGCCGGCAACGGCTGCCCGAAGACGGCGCCGGGCTGCAGGTGCAGGTCGAGGTACAGCGGCGCCGTGGCTGCGCGCTGCACGGCGCCGGCCACGCCGTGGGCCTGGCCGGCGATGACACGCGCCAGCACGCCTTCGCCCTGCCACTCGGGCACCTCGGCGCTGGGGATGTCGCGGTACCAGGGCTGGCGCATCTTCTCGCGCCCGGGCAGGTTCAGCCAGAGCTGGAAGCCCTCCATCGCGCCTTCCAGCTGTTCGGGCATCTCGCTGTGAATGACGCCGCGGCCGGCGCTCATCCACTGCACGGCGCCGGGCACCAGCAGCCCGTTGTTGCCCACGCTGTCGCGGTGGCGCATGCGGCCCTGCAGCATGTAGGTGATGGTCTCGAAACCCCGGTGCGGGTGGTCGGGGAAGCCGCCGATGTAGTCACCCGGGTTGTCGGTGCCGAAAAGGTCGAGCATCAGGAAGGGGTCGAGACGGCGCTGCAGGTCCTGCGTCAGCAGGCGCGTCATGCGCACGCCGGCACCGTCGCTGGTGGCCTGGCCCTGGATGATGCGTTCGACGCCGCGCGGGGCGAGAAGGGCAAGGGTTGTGCTGTCCATGAGGCCAATGTAGTACCGCGGGCCCGCTCGCGGGTTGCGGCGGCCTGCATGCAGCATTCAACGGGGCCGGTGGTAATCTGCCGCGCCCGGCAAGCGCCTCAGGAGAGATCAGCCATGAAAGCCATCTGGAAGGGCACCGTCGTCGCCGAGAGCGACGACACCGTGGTCGTCGAAGGCAACCACTACTTCCCCGCCAACGCCGTCAAGCCCGAGTACCTGCTGCCCAGCAACACCAAGACCATGTGCAGCTGGAAGGGCCAGGCCAGCTACCACACGCTGTTCGTCAACGGCGACGCCAACCCCGACGCCGTCTGGACCTACCTCGACCCAAAGGAAGCCGCCGCCGAGATCAAGGGCCGCATCGCGTTCTGGAAGGGCGTGCAGGTCGTCGAGTAGCGGGCCTCACGCGCGCTGCGCCAGCCGCTGGCGGTGTGGCTGGCGTTGGCGCGCGCAGCGGTCGAGCGTCGCGACGACGACACGCCGGAAATGCTGGGTGAATCAGGCCCTCCAACTGACGGAAGTTCGCCGCCGGCTTCGTAGCATGAGCGCGATGTCCGAGCAACAACTGGCACCGGCGCCATGCACCGGAGAGGGGTTCCCATGTGGCCTTGGTTGAAGCGCATGCTGGGGGCGCCGGCAACACCCGTGGTGGCAGCCCGCACGGGCATGCCCGCGTCGGCCCGGTCGATGGCCGTTCCTGCGTCGCGGCCCCGGCCACCGGTTTCGATGGTGCCGCCGCACGCGCGCGTGCCGCTGATGGATGCGAGCGTGGCGGCCGCCGTGGCCGAGGCGGCCGAGCAATTTCGGGGGTTCGGGCCGCGTCGGCCCCTGGTGGGCAGCCTGGGCCAGGTGGCCGGATTCGAACTTCGGCTGGCGCCGGCGGCAGAACGGTTCCTGGTTTCGCGCGGTGACTCGCCGGGCGCCGCCGTGCACCACGCGGGCCTGCTTTCGACGGCCGCGGGCATCACTGCCGGCGGCCGCGCCGCGCTGCTGAGAATGCCGGCCGTGATGCTGGCGCGGGCCAGCGTGGTCAACGGCGTGGGTGCCGGCATGTGGCTGCTGATCGACGACCTGGCCGCGGTGCCCGCCCCCACGGCGCAAGCCCTGCGCAGTCGCGGCGCACTTCTGGGCGTTGCCGACGGCCCGCCGACCGCCGCCGGACAGCCCGACTTCGTCGTCGCGCAGGCCAGTGTGGGCGGCATCGACACGCTGCTGCTCTCGGCTCAGCGCTGGCGCGAACTGCTGCCAGGCGTGGCCATCGTCGGCCTGGGCTTCGAGCATGTGGAAGACATGGAGTCGGCGCTGCGGGGCGCCGTCACGCTGGCCGGTGGCCAGCTCGGCCGCAGCCGCGACGCCCCCCCGCCCAAACCCTTGGGCGCCGCCGCGCACCGCATCTGCGAACTCCTGAATCACCTGGCGTTGGACCACGAAACGGGTGTCGTCGCCAAGGCCGTGCGAGGCGACGCGACGCTGACCTACCGCCTGCTGCGCTACGCCAACAGCCCGGCCGTGGGCGCGAAGCAGGGCGTGGAGACGGTGGACACTGCGGTGGCGCTGCTGGGCCGGCAGGAACTGCGGCGCTGGCTGTCGGTGCAGCTGATGCTGTCGGCGGGCAGCGCGCGGCAGGCGGCGAAGGCGCTGGAAGAAGGCGCGCTGGTGCGTGGCCGCGTGCTGGAGAACATCGCGCGCAAGCTGGGCGAGACGAACCCGGGGGCGCACTTCACCCTGGGCTTGTTGTCGGTGATCGAGCCGCTGCTGCAGGTGCCGCTGGCGGACGCGATCGCGCCGCTGCGGCTGGGCGACGAGGCGACCGCAGCGCTGCTGCGGCACCAGGGGCCCTGGGCCGCGCGGCTGCGCTTGCTGGATGCGCTGGATGCGGGTGAGAGCGGGCAGGCGGAGGCGATGGCCTGCGAGCTGCGTCTGCCGGAAGGCGCGCTCACCGGTATCGTGGACGACGCCTGGGGGTGGTCGGCGTTGGTTCGGGGCGAGGGATCAGGGGGCTGAGCAGCCCGGGCGCTGGGGCGGCTACGTAAGTGGGCGTCGGCGCATCCCGCAGTTCGGCGGCCGACAAGTCGTGATTCGCCGCGTTTCGTGCTTTGGCCGCGAGGGCTCGTTCCACGGCGTCAAGAGCCTGGGGATGGGCACTCAGCGGCTACCTCAACGCCCGCACGCGGCTCTTCGTTGCCTGGGGGAACGTCGTCCGGCACGTCAGCCATCGAGCCGGCCAGACGGATGTCTTCATTCTCCACCAGGATGGCAATCGACCTGGCTTCCTGTATCAGGGCCTTCGCACCACGAACTCACGGCCGTTGAAGGCGCCGAGCTTCGCCAGACAGGGGGCGGTGTTCTTCGTACAGCTTCCAGGCGTGGGCGGCATCGACACGCTGCCGCCGACTGCCGGCCCAGCGCTGGCGCGATCGGCTGCCGCGCGCGGCCGTCGTCGGCCTGGGTTTCGAGCCTGTGGAAAACCTGGGAACCGCGCTGCTCGGTGCCGTCACCCTGGCCGGCTGGGCCGCAGCCGCGACGCCCCGCCGCCCAAGCCGCTGGCCGCCGCGACCTGACAGGCTGGCTGCAGGTGATGCTGCTGGCCGCCGCCGCATCACGCCAGACGCAGCGCGCGCTGCACAAGCGCAGGCTGATGCGCGCCAGGCTGCTGGAGCGCCTGGCCGAGCGGCGCGGCGAGCCCGAGCCGGGCGCCTTCTGCTCGGTCGGGCTGATGTCGACGCCGGAGCAACTGCCGCATGTGCCGCCGGCCTCCGTGGTGGCGCCGCGGCGCTGGGCCACGACGCCGAACTCACCGAGGAAGCCGTCGCCGCCTTGGCCAGGGCGGCGGGCGTCGGTACGGCCGCCCGAGTCGATCGGCGTTCGAAAACGACAAGGCCCGCCGAGGCGGGCCTTGCAGCGAACCGGGTGAACCGGATCAGGTGGCGTTGCGGCGACGCAGGAAGCCGGCGCAGAGCAGGCCGAGACCGGCGAGCGTGAGGGTGCCGGGGGCGGAAACGGCCGTCGGGCCCGACGTCGTGATGCCCTGGATCTTGATCTCGTCGACACCGACGGTGGCGCCAGTCCCTGCCCAGCTGCTGTTGTAGGCCGACACCAGCCAAGAGGTCGAGGTGAGGTTGCCGCCGTTGAAGTTAAACGTCTGGGGCTCGGCGATGGTGCCGTCGAACACGGTGTTGGCGCCCACGCCCGTGTTCATCAGCACCCAGCCGTCGGTCAGCAACTGCGCCGCGGTACGGGTGTTCACGGACGTCGCCGCACCCGTGCCGCCCCAACGCAGCACCTGGAAATCGCCGTCGGCGCCAGCCCAACCCAGCGTGATCGACTTCAGTGCCTGCGCGCTGGAGAAATTGAGCTGCCACAAGTCGACGCCGGGCGTGGCGTTGTCGGCAGAGTGGCCCGGCGGAATGACAGCCAGACCTTCAGTCTGGTTGGCGATGCCGAAGCCGCTGGCGCCCTGGTCGTTGACGGCGGCGGTGCGGTAGGTGGAGCCGCTGCCGTCCGAGCTCCAGGCCGACACGCTGAGGGTCTGGCTGCCCGTGGTCGTGCTGGCGTTGCCCGCTTGCTGGCACAGAATGGAGTTGCCAAACGACCCTGTCCCGAAGCCGGTAGTGGCCGTCAGCGAGGTGTTGCAGCCACCTGTGGGCGACCCGGCGACGTTGCGGTCCGTGAAGCTGTAAGTGCGCGTCTGCGCCGAGGCGGAACCCGCGACGGCCAAGCTGGCGGCGGCCAGCGCGAGGAAAGACAACTTGCGAGCGTTCATGAAAGATTCCCGGTGAAGGCGCCGCAGGGCGCTTGTGCTGATCGGCTGAAGTACCATTCGCAAAGCCCGGGCCAGGGATAGAACTTGCTTTGAAATCAGGTACTTGCGATCAATGCTTCGGCTGGCATGTAGTGAAGTGTAAGCAAACCCGACTGCGGCAGGCATCCCGCGATCCGGGGTCAGCGCAGGCTGCCCAACAGGGTTTGGGCGTCCTGGCGGTAGGTCAGCTTGCTGTCGGGCGCCAGCGCGGCGGTCAATTCGGTGCGGGCCTCACCCGTCCGGCCCATGGCCGCCAGCACGCTGGCGAGGTAGTAGCGGGTGTCGGCATTTGACGGATCGCGCAGCCGCGCGTCGCGCAGCAACTGGATGGCACGGTCGTTCTGGCCGGCCTTGAACGCGGCCCAGCCGGTGGTGCCGATGACGTGTGCCGCGCCGGGCGCCAGGGACAGAGCCTGTTCGGCCACCTTGAGCGCGCCCGGGTCCTTGAGCGTCAGCATCGCCTGCGCGAGGTTGTTCAGTGCGTCGGGGTCGCGGACGCCGAGCTTGGCCAGCGTCTCGTAGCTTCGGCGGGCCGTTGCGGCGTTGCCCGCGTCGAGCTGCGAGTCGCCCAGCACGCGCCAGACCCGGGCATCGCGAGGGTGGGCGGTCACCCATTGCTCGGCCAGGCGCGTTGCTGCGGGCCTGTCGCGCCGGGCTGTCGCAATGAAAAGCCGCAGGAAGCTGCCCGTGTTGCGATCAAGTTCGTGGGCCTTGCGATAGGCCGCCAGGGCCGCGTCGGGCTGCTTGCGCGCTTCGGCGAGGTCGCCGCTCAGCGCGTGCCCCAGGCCGGCGCGGGGCGCCGCCGCCAGCACCTTGCGGATGCGCTGCTCGGCGTTGGCCAGTTCGCCGAGGTGAATGTCGACTTCGGCGCGCATGGCCAGGGCCGTCAGGTGCCCGGGGCGTTCGGTCAGGGCCTTGTCCAGGCTGTGGCCCGCGGCCTGCGGCTGCCCGGCCGACAACTGCAACCCGGCGATCTGCACCAGCTGTGGCACGTTGAAGCTAGCCGCCGTGGAGGCGCGGCCCAGTTGAACGCGGGCGTGGTTCACGTCGCCCGCGGCCAAGGCCACGCGTGCCGCCACCACCAGCACCTGCACGGCGTCGGGCGCCTTGGCCTGGGCCCGCTTGAGCGCCTCTTGCGCCTTGGGCAGCTGCTGCTGGCGCAGGTGGAACTCCACCAGCGACAGCGCAGGGCCGGCGTCCGAGCTACCGGCGATCTCGTCACCGCGCTGAAGCCAACGCTCGGCGTCGGCCGTTTTGCCGATGCGTTCCGCAAGCTCGGCCAGCGTGGCGACGGCGTCGCCGTTGTTGTTGTCTTTGGCCAGCACGGCATCCAGCGCCTGGACAGCGCGGCGGTTGTCGCCACGCGCCATCGCGAGCCTGGCCGACTCGATCAAGGCCCCAGCGTGCGCCGGATCCGCCTTCAATGCCGCATCGAGTGCGGCCTGGGCGCCGGTCAGATCTCCCTTCAGGCCGCGCGCCCGCGCACCCATCGTCAGGACTTCGGGCCTCGTCGGGAAGGCCTTTTCCAGGGCTTGCGTCACCTTCAGGGCCGGCGCCACCTGCCGGGTCTGCACGTACAGGGAGGCCAGTGCGAATCCGGCCTGGAGGTTGTTGCCGTCTCTTGCGAACACGGCCTCCAACTCCCGGATCGCGTCTGCGTAGCGACCTGCACCGACGAGTGCGAGGCCCAGGGCAGCGCGCAGCGGCGCCTGTTCGCCGCGCTTGAGCGCGTCTTGCAGTATCTGCACCGCCCGCGTGGCCCGGCCCTGGCCCAGGTGCGCATTGGCCAGCTGAAGCTGGGCCTGGGGGTCGCCGGCGCGGTAGCGAAGGTAGCTGTCGAGCACCTGGACGGCTGCGTCGGGGTTGCGCTCGGCCAGGTGGATGTCGGCCAGCACCTTGGCCACCGTGTGGCCGGGGTCGCTGCGCAACACGCCCTCGAGATAGGGCTTGGCCTTTTCCCGCTGGCCAAGGCCGTTGTGGGCGAGGCCCCCCAGCAGCAGCAGCTGGGGTCGGTAGCGCAGGAACTGCGGCGGTATCGGATCGAGCTGCGCGGTGATCTCGTTCAACGCGGCGCGCGAGTCGGCTGTGCGCCCTTCTCGTTCGGCCACGCTGGCCTTCAGGAACAGAGCGCGGGTTTCGCTTGGCGTCTTCTTCAGCGCGGCTTGGACGTCACGGCTGACATCGGGGAGCCGGTTCTGGTCGAGGGCGATGCCGGCGCGCGCGACCAATGAGCCGAGGTGCTCGGGGTTCAGCTCGAGGGCCTCGTCGTAGGCGGCGCGGGCCCTGGCGGCATCGCCCATGACATGAAGCACCTCGCCACGGGCATGGTGCGACTCGGCGTCCTTTGGGGCGATGGTGACGGCCTTGTCAGCCGCTGCGAGCGCTTCCCTCAGCTGGCCGGCACGTATCCGCAACGGCACCTCGCCGATGTAGCTGCCGACGTCTGCGGAGTTGATGAGGCGGGCGTCGTCGATGGCCTTCAAGGCAGCCTTCAGGTCGGCCACGTCGCCGGCCGCGGCGGCGCGCAGCAGCAGCAGCTCGTACCGAACGCCCGCCGGCAGGCCTTCGACGGCAAAGCGGCCGTCGCTCGCCACCACGTCGGGCTTGCCTTGGCGCATGGCCGCATTGGCCAGCGGCACCACCACTTGCGCCCGGTTCACGCCCAGGCGAAGGGCCTCGGTCAGTGCCACCTCGGCCGCGTTGACTTGGCCGTCCTCCAGCAAGGCCTGCCCCAGCAGAACCTGCGCCGACAAGTTCTTCCCATCCAGCTTCAGCACGTTCTTCAGCTGCACCACTGCGCCGGCGTAATCCTTCTTGTCGAAGCGTTGCAGTGCATCTTCGTAGAACTGCGAAGCCCGGGTGGACGTGCCCTGAGCGGCAACTTCTGGCGCTTGCAGGCTCAGTGAGGCCGCCAAAGCCAGGGTGGCCAGGGCGCCGACCCGCTTGGCCAGTGGCCGGCGAAGGCGGAAGCCGGCAGGGGTGAATGTGTAGGCAGCCATGTGAGGAGGGGGTATTCGAGCCGTCGAGCATCCTAGGCGATGCCGCCGCATGATCAGTCGCACAATCCGCGACTTCTGCCCCGCCCGGAGCCCCTGCCATGTCAAGTCCCCGCCCGTTGTCGGTCCTTGCGCTCGCCATCGCGCTGGCACTGCCGGTGGCTTCGTTGTTCGTTCCCGCCCACGCCGCCCCCGGCCTCCCCAGCACCAACGTCGCCTGGCAGCCCGCCGCCACCGACGCCGACATAGCCCGCGCCTTCACCCAGGCCCGGGCCGAGAAGAAGCCCGTGCTGTTGTACTGGGGCGCAAGCTGGTGTCCGCCCTGCAACCAGCTCAAGGCCACGCTCTTCAACCGTGCCGAGTTCGCCGCGCTGTCGAATAACTTCGTGGCCGTGCACGTCGACGGCGACCGCCCCGGCGCGCAGAAGCTGGGACGGCGCTTCAAGGTCGGCGGCTACCCGACCACGGTGTTGTTCACGCCCGAGGGCCAGGAGATCACCCGGCTGCCGGGCGAGGTCGACGCCCCGCAGGCCCTGGCCGTGCTGCAGCTGGGCCTGAACGGCGGTCGGCCGGTGAAGGCCGTGCTGACCGACGCGCTGGCGGGCAAGACACTTTCCGCGGGTGACTGGAAGCTGCTGGCCTTCTATTCCTGGGAAACCGACGAGTCGCAGGTGGTGCCGAAGGCCGACCTGGCGTCCACGCTGGTGGACCTGGCGCTGCGTCACTCGGCCAGCGCGGCGGCCGTGGCCCAGGCCGACAACGAGATCACCACCCGGCTGTGGCTGAAGGCGCTGGCTGCCAGCGACGACGGCCAAGGCATCAAGCCCGACGCCGCGCTGCGCGAGCGTGTGCAGCGCGTGCTGGCAAGCCCGGCACTGGTGCGCGGGCACATCGACGCCGTGGCCGGCGGCGCCACCGACATCGTGCGTGCGCTGGAAGCCGAAGGCAGCCCGGGCCGTGCGCCGCTGGTGGCCGCGTACGACGCCGCGCTGCAGCGTCTGCAGGCCGACGCCACGTTGTCGCGCGGCAATCGCATGGACGCGCTCTACGCCCGCATCCGGCTGGCGCGTCTCGGCGTGCCCAAGGACAGCGTGCAGGTCAACCTGCCCGAGCCGCTGCTCAAGGACGTGCGCGAGTTCGTTGCCCGCGCCGACCGCGAGATCACCGACGGCTACGAGCGCCAGGCCGTCATCACCGAGGCCGGCAGTGCCCTCGGTGCAGCCGGCCTGTGGGCCGAGAGCGAGGCGCTGCTGAAGGCCAACCTCGCCAAGAGCCACTCGCCCTACTACCTGATGAGCCAGCTGGGCAGCAATGCGCGCAAGCAGGGCCGCAAGGAAGAGGCGCTGCAGTGGTACGGCCAGGCCTTCGAGAAGAGCGAGGGCCCGGCGACGCGGCTGCAGTGGGGTTCGGGCTACTTGACGGCATTGGTCGACCTGGCACCGCAGGATGCGGGGCGCATCGAGAAGACGGCGGCGCAGCTGCTGGCCGAAGCGGCCAAGGACCCCGGCGCCTTCGAGGGCCGCAGCGTGCGCTCGATGCAGCGCGTGGGCACCAAGCTCGTGTCCTGGAACGCCGATGGCAAGCAGGCGGCCGTGATCAAGCGGCTGCAGGCGCAGTTGAACGGTGTTTGCGCCAGGGTCGACACGGCGGAGGGCCAGCGTGCGGCCTGCCAGGGGCTGTTCAAGTCGGCGGCGAAGGACGCGGCCAAAAAGGCGGCCAAGAAGACGGCCTGACGCCGGAAGTTTGCCGATTGATGAGCCGCCCCATGCCCCGCACCGTCCTCGAAGAAGCTCGCCTCCACCCCGCCATCCGCGAGTTCGTCGCCGGCCACCATGCGGCCACGGTGCAGCAGGTGCGCGAGGCTGTCGAACGCCACGCGGTGGTGGTGGTGGGCATGGCCCAGAACCCCTTCGTGAAGAAGGCGCGCCGCGCGCTGGATGCCGCCGGCGTGGCCCACCACGACATCGACTTCGGCAGCTACTTCAGCGAATGGCGGCGCCGCAATGCGCTGAAGATGTGGACGGGTTGGCCGACGATGCCGATGGTGTTTGTCAAGGGCACGCTGATCGGGGGTGCGCAGGACCTGGCACGCCTGATCGCCAGCGGTGAGCTGAAGCGCCTGCTGGGCTGACGCGGCCCGACACCCTGCGGCGCCATTCGCCGCGTGTTCCCGGCGCTTGGTCGCGCAGGAGGGCCCTTCATCCGTCGCAGCGGCCTGGCACCTGCCGTGGCCCGCAGAATGCGCGGCCATGACGACTCCACTGCGCACCGGCATCGCCGCCGCTCAACTGCTCACGATGTCGCTCGTGGCCGCGGCGGGCGCGCAGGCCGCCGAGTCCCGCCCGGGGCTGCAGCCCTGCCGGCTGGCGGGCGTCGCGCACGCGGCGCACTGCGGCGTGCTGCGCCGCCCACTCGACCCCGCCTTGCCGGCGGGCAAGCAGATTGACGTCCACTACGCCGTGCTGCCGGCGCTGGCGCGCAAGCGTCAGCCCGATCCGGTGCTGTTCTTCGCCGGCGGGCCGGGTCAGGCGGCCATGTCGCTCGCCGGCCCGATGAGCCGCATGCTGGCGCGCCTGTTGAACCGACGCGATGTCGTGCTCATCGACCAGCGCGGCACGGGCCGCAGCGCACCGCTGGCCTGCGAGGAGCCGCCGCCGGGTGCTCCGCTGGCAGAGCTCGCCGACCCCGCAAGCCAGGCGAGCCGACTGCAGGCCTGCCGCGCGCATCTGCAGAAGCTGCCGCATGGCGATCTTCGCCACTACACCACGTGGGTGGCAATGCAGGATGCCGATGCCGTGCGCCGGGCATTGGGGGCGGCGCAGGTCAACGTGGTGGGCGGCTCGTATGGCACGCGTGCAGCGCTCGACTACATGCGCCAGTTTCCGCAGGCCGTGCGGCGGGCGGTGATCGATGGCGTGGCGCCGCCCGACATGGCGCTGCCGGCGGCCTTCTCAGCCGACAACCAGGCGGCGCTGGACGCGGTGTTCACCACCTGCCAGGCCCAAGAGAGCTGCCGCCGCCGCCACCCGACGCTGCGCACCGACTTCTCGGCGCTGCTCGACAGCCTGCCCCGCGCCGTGACGGTGGCCCACCCGCTGACGGGCCGGCCCGAGCGGCTGATGCTGAGGCGTGACACCGTGCTGGGCCTGGTGCGGCTGCCGTTGTATGTGCCGGCGTTGACATCGGCACTGCCGCAGGCCATGGCCGATGCCGCCAGCGGTCGCTTCGAAGGGCTGTTTGGCCTGGCGAGCGCCTTCGCCAGTGACCGCGCAATGCGTATGTCCGAGGGCATGCACTTCTCCGTGGTGTGCGCCGAGGACCTGCCGCGGCTGGCCCAGGCCACCGATGCGCCGGGCGCCGACTTTGGCGACACCTTCGCGGCACAGTACCGGCGCATCTGCGACGGCTGGCCGCGCGGGCCCGTGCCGGCGGCCTTCTACAGCCTGCCGCCGGCGCCGGCGGCGACCCTGGTGCTGTCGGGCGGTGCCGACCCGGTGACGCCACCGCGGCATGGCGAGCGGGTGGCCATGGCGCTGGGCGTGAAGGCGCGGCACGTCGTCGTGCCGCAGGCCGGCCACGGTGTCATGGGTTTGCCCTGCATGCGCGACGCGCTGTACCGCTTCATCGATGCGGCCACCGAAAACGAAGCCCTGCGGGTCGACGCCGACTGCGCGAGGTCCGTGCCGCGTCCGTCGACATTCGTGCCGTTTCTCGCGGAGGGCGCAAAGTGATTCAGGTTCGGCAATTGCGAAAGGCCTTCAGGCAAGGCCGCGGCGCAAAGGCGCGCGTGGTGCTTGCCGTGGCGGCTGTCGACTTCACCGCGGCGGACGGCCGCATCACGGGATTGCTGGGCCCCAACGGTGCCGGCAAGACCACCACGCTGCGCATCGCGGCCGGCTTGATAGAGGCCGACGGTGGTGAGGTGCTGGTGGATGGCATCCACGTCGCCCAGCGCCCCGCTGCCGCGCTGGCGCGCATGGGCGTGCTGAGCGACGCGCGCGGCCTGTACCCGCGACTGACGGCGCGCGAGAACATCGTCTACTACGGCCGCCTGCAGGGTATGACGGAGGCCGCTGCTTCGACGCGTGCCGATGTGTTGGCCCACATGCTGGACATGACGCTGCTGCTGGACCGCCGCACCGAGGGCTTCAGCCAGGGTGAACGCATGAAGACGGCGCTGGCCCGGGCGCTGGTGCACGACCCGCCCAACATCGTGCTCGACGAGCCCACCAATGGCCTCGACGTGCTGGCCACGCGGTCGCTGCGCGAGGCGCTGCGCCGCCTTCGCGACGACGAGGGCAAGTGCATCGTCTTTTCAACCCACATCATGCAGGAGGTGGAGCGCTTGTGCGACCACGTGGTGGTGGTGGCGCAGGGCCGCACGGTGGCGTCGGGCAGCGTGGCCGAACTGGCCGCGGCCAGCGGCGACACCGACTTCGAGGAGACTTTCGTGAAACTCGCCTTCGGGCCGGTGCAGGCATCGGTCACCCATGCCGCCGAAGGGGCGGCCGCATGATCGCCGCGGCCTGGGTCGTCTACCTCAAGGAGTTCAAGGACGCACTGCGCGACCGCCGTACCCTGCTGATGGTGCTGCTGAGTTCGGTGGCCATCGGGCCGCTGGTGCTGGTGGCGATCTCGCAACTGGTGGCCGGCATCGAGAAGCGCTCCGAGGCGCGTGAGATCGTGGCCGTCGGCATCGAACATGCGCCGGCGCTGCGCAACTACTTCGAGCGCCAGACCTACATCGTCAAGGCTGCACCCCCCCACTGGGAGCAACTGCTGCGGGACAGCAAGTTCGGACAGCCCGTGCTGGTCGTGCCGGCCGACTACCAGGAGACCGAGGCGCGTGGCGAGGCGCCGGTCGTGGAGCTCGTCTCCAGCGCCGCCAACCAGCGTGCACAGGGCGGTACCGGCGGCGTGCTGCGCTTGCTGCGCGCCTACAACCAGGAGCAGGCGATGTTGCGACTGGCGCTGCGGGGTGTGGCCGCTTCGGCGTTGGAGACGGTGCGTGTCGAAGAGCGTGACCTCGCCGACCCGGCCGCGCGCGCGGCGCAGCTGGCCTTCATGGTGCCGTTCTTCGTGCTCATGGCCGTGCTCTATGGCGCCCTCAACGCCGCGCTGGACACCACGGCGGGCGAACGTGAACGCGGCTCACTCGAGCCGCTGCTGATGAACCCCACAGCGCGCACGGCGCTGGTGCTGGGCAAGTGGGCCGCGGTGGCCACGGTGGGCATGCTGATCGCGGTGCTGTCGTGCCTGAGCTTCCTGCCTGCGCAGTGGCTGCTGCGCAGCGAGGCGCTGGCGGCCATGTTTCGATTCGGCCCCGGCGAAGCGCTGTGGTTCATCGCGCTGCTGCTGCCATTGGCCGGCGCCTTGGCCGCGGTGCTGATGGCCATTGCCATCCGCTGCAAGAGCTTCAAGGAGGCGCAGGCCAATGCCACGGTGCTGGTGCTGGCGGTGTCGATGCTGCCCTTGGTGACGGTGCTGAACCAGGAAGGCACGGCACCCTGGCACCTCTGGACGCCGGCACTGGCGCAGACGACCTTGATGGGCCGGGTGCTCAAGGGCGAATGGCCCGGGGTGGCCGAGGTGTTGCCCTCGGTGGTCGTCTGCTTTCTGATGGCGGTGCTGGCCATCGTCTTCGTGGCGCGCACCTTGCGCAGTGCGGCGCTGAAGTAGCGGGTGCCGGCCCGGCGCAGTTCGGCCGGCGGCAGGTCAGTTCAGGTGATGGCTCAGCGCGCGCTGCACTTCTTCCTGCCACGGCAGCGAGCGCACCATCTCGTTCAGATAGCGCGCGGCCTGGTGCGCCGTCAGCACCTCGCCCTCGTCGCCGACGAGGCGCACATTGGTCACCACCGACATCGGATCGGCGATGGCGACCACGCCGCGCGTGATCTGCACCCAGTCCCACGCCATGCCGGCTTTGCCGTCGTTCGATTGCGCGGCCCAAACGGTCTGGCCGGCGAATGCACCCGACATGTCATCGATGAGCGTGATACGTGTGCCAAGGTGGTGAAACCGCACATGTTCCGGGCCGGTCGCCTGCCACAATAGAGGCGGCCATGCACGTAGCGCCCATGCGGTGGCCAAGGGCAGAACGGTAACTGGAGTCTGGTGGGGTGCTGAATGTGGCATGGGGAGATTTTTGGTCGAAGAGGCGGCGGTGAAAAGCTGTAAAGCCTTGCAGGGCCAGCGGTGACCTTCAGCGTATCAGCGAGCGAGGAGAGCGATGCTCCCGGGTGGCTACTCAGCGGTGCTTCAAGCCCGCAACCGTGAGGAGTTCCGCGATGAAGTCGTGCGCTTCACGCAGCAACTCGGATTCGAGACCGTCTCCGCGGTCACGATGATCGATCGCGGGCGTGGCCGCTACGAACTCGTCACCGTCGACAACACACCGACGAACTATGTCGAGCCGTACAGCGACAAGAGCAGCGGCAGGCGCGACCCGGTCTTGCAGCACTGCAAGCGACAGACCGTGCCGATCATCTGGAACCAGGACACCTATGTCGCCAACGGCGTAGGCGATCTCTGGGAGCAGCAGGCGCAGTTCGGCTACCGCACCGGCATCGCGATGGCGCTCCACCTGCCCGAAGGCAAGCACTTCCTGCTCGGCGTCGACCGAAACCGGCCGCTGCCGGGCGACGCCAACAAACTGCAGCGGCTCGTGGCCGATCTGCAACTGTTTGCGGTGCATGCACAGGAAGCAGCTCTGCGTCTGCTGGTCCCGGCAGAACTGCAGCCCGAGCGCCCGTCGCTGACCCCTCGTGAGCTGGAAGTCCTGCGCTGGACCATGGAAGGCAAGACCGCCTGGGAGGCCGGCGCGGTGCTGGGCATCAGCGAACGCACCGCCGTCCTGCACATCAACAATGCGATGCACAAACTGAAGTGTGTAAACAAGCATCAAGCCGTTCTCAAGGCCCTGCGACTCGGGCTGATTGATTGACCCCCCTAGTTCCCGGGAGGGCGGGGCCTTTTCTCCCGCGAATGAGGGCTTGTATAGCTGTAAGAGCTGACAGTGTCGAACTGGGCCACATGCTGCTCAAATGTCGTCAACCGTGTGATTTCGCACGTACTTGTCGATGGAGACACTCTCATGCAAGCTCTCAAGTCGCTGTTCACCCGTGCCCAAGTCAAAGCTGCCGACGTCACGCCGGCCTCCACGCCCGTGGAACTGTCGCCCGAAAGCCTGAAGCTGGTCGGCGGTGGCCTGCCCCGTGTCAGTGGCGCGCTGGACGGCGCGGTCGCGTCGGACGCAGGCACGGACAGCGAGTCGCTGCCGCGCGTGAGCTGACCGGCACGGCTTTCCGAACCCTTGCCGCCTGGCCCGCTCCTCCGGCCTTGAGGCAATTGCGGGCCGGCCCGTGCGGCCCGCACTTTTGCCATGCCGGCTGAACGTCCGCTGTTCCGTTCGGAGGCGGTCGATGCGCAGCGCCAGTTGGGGCTGGGTGGCGTTCAGCTTGTTCGCCCGCCGGCGCTCGCCTGGATAACGGCCGGCGTGCTGGTTGCGGCCATCGGGCTCACCGCCTTTCTGGCGGTGGCCGAGTACACGCGAAAGACGACGACCAATGGCGTGATCGTTCCCGACCGGGGGCTCATCCGCCTCGTGCCGGCCGTGGCCGGCACGGTGGTCGAGCGGCGCGCCGTGGAGGGGCAGACGGTTTACGCCGGCGACGTGCTCTTCGTGCTGGCTCTCGAGCGGCCCTTGCTCGCCGCCGAAGCGCAGGCGCAGGTGCGCCGCAGTCTTGACGACCGCCGGCGCAGCCTGGCCGAGACGGCGCGGGCACGGCAGGCCCTCACCGACTCGCAAAGCGGCGCCCTCGGTCGGCGCATTGCGGCGCTCGAAGGCGAGTTGGCGCAGATCGACATCGAGGCCGGGCTCCAGAAGCAGCGGCTGGTGATGGCCGAAGAGTCTCTGAACCGGCTCAAGGCCCTTGAGGCAGACCAGTTCATCTCGGCGGCGCAGTCACAGGCCAAGTCCGAGGAGGTGCTGGGGCTGCGCGCCGCGGCGCAGGCGCTGTCTCGGCAGCGTGCGGCGCTGCTGCGTGAACGCGCCGAGCTCGACGGCGAACGCCGGGCCCTGCCGCTGGCCGCCAGCGCTGCGGCGGGCAGCCTGGAGCGCGACCTGGCGCAACTCAATCGCGATGCCGTGGAGCAAGACGCCGAGCAGCGACTCGTCGTACGTGCGCCTCAGTCCGGCACCGTGAGCACCGTGCTGGCAGAGCCGGGGCAGAGCGTATCGCCGGCTTCGGCGCTGGCCACCCTCGTTCCCGAGGGGGCGGTGCTGCAGGCGCACCTGTACGCGCCATCGCGCGCCATAGGCTTCGTGCAACCCGACCAGGCCGTGCGCCTGCGTTTCGAAGCTTTCCCGTACCAGAAGTTCGGGCAGCAGCCCGCGCGCGTGGTGCAGGTGTCGCGCACGCCGCTGGCGCCCAACGAACTGGCGGCGCTGGCGCTGCCGGCGCTGGGGGACGGCAGCGAGCCGATGTTTCGCATCACGGTGGCGCTGGAAGGCCCTCCCGTGGCTTCGCCCCTGGCGGCGGGCATGCGCCTGCAGGCCGACGTGCTGCTGGAGCGTCGGCGCCTCATCGAGTGGCTCTTCGAGCCCCTGCTCGGCCTGAGGAGCCGCCTGTGAGGCTGCACGGCCTGCATCTGGGCCCGCGCGGCAGCCCGGTGCCGGTGATCCTGCAGGCCGAGGCGGCCGAGTGCGGGCTCGCCTGCTTGGCGATGGTGGCCGGCGCGCACGGCCTGGATACGGATCTGCCTACCTTGCGCCAGCGCTTTTCCCTGTCGCTGAAGGGGGTCACGCTGGCCGACATGGTGCGCATGGCCGATGCGCTGCAATTCAATTCACGCGCGCTGCGCGCCGAGCCCGACGAGCTGGCCAGCGTGCAGCTGCCCTGCATCCTGCATTGGGACATGAACCACTTCGTGGTGCTGGTGGCGCTGAAGGGCGACGAGGCGGTGATCCACGACCCCGGCCGCGGCCTGCAGCGCCTCAAGCGAGACGAACTGTCGCGTCACTTCACGGGCGTGGTGCTGGAGTTGCAAGCGGCGCCGGGGTTCGTGCCCGCAAAGCAGCGCCAGCGCGTGACGCTGCGCCAGCTGCTGGGCCCGGTGCGCGGGCTGAAGCGCTCGCTGGCGCAGATCTTCGCGCTGGCGCTGGCGCTCGAAGTCTTCGTTCTGCTCAGCCCTTTTTTCATGCAATGGGTGGTCGACGGCGCCGTGGTCAGCGCCGATCGCGACCTGGTGCTGACGCTGGGCGTGGGCTTCGGTTTGCTGGTGCTGGTGCAGGCAGCCACGGCAGCAGCCCGCTCGTGGGCCGTGCTGGCCTTGTCTGCCAGCCTGAACCTGCAATGGCTGGTGAACGTGTTCGCGCACCTGCTGCGCTTGCCGGTGGCCTGGTTCGAGAAGCGCCACGCCGGCGACATCTGGTCGCGCTTCGGCGCCGTGCAGCAGATCCAGCGCACCCTGACCACCAGCTTCATAGAGGCCGTGCTCGACGGCCTGTTGGTGGTGATGACGCTGGCAATGATGTCCCTGTACAGCCTCGCGTTGACCGCGGTGGCCTTGGGCGCGGTGGTGGGCTACGGGCTGATGCGTTGGGCCTTTTACCGCCCGTTGGCCAGCGCCACCGAGGAGGCGCTGGTCTTCGAGGCGCGGCAGTCCAGCCACTTTCTGGAGTCGCTACGCGGCGTGCAGGCGATCAAGCTGTTCAACGCCCAGGGTGACCGGCAGTCTCGGTTTGCCAGCCTGGTGGTCGAGACCATGAACGCGCAACTCGACGTGCGCAAGCTCGAGCTGATGTTCGGCGTGCTGCACCGGCTGTTGTTCGGGCTGGAACGCGTGGCTGTGATCTGGCTGGGTGCGCTGCTGGTCATCGAGCAGCGCCTGTCGCTGGGCATGTTGTTCGCCTTCTTTGCCTACAAGGAGACCTTTGCCGGCCGGGTCAGCGCGCTGGTCGACAAGGCAGTCGAGTTGAAGATGCTGCGCCTGCAGGGTGAGCGTCTGGCCGACATCGTGCTGACGGCGCCCGAGGCCGATGCCGGCAGCGCGCGCGAGCTCGGCGCAGGGCTGGAGTTGCGCGACCTGCGGTTTGCCTACGCCGACGGCGAGCCCGAGGTTCTTCGTGGCGTGAATCTGAGCATAGCGCCCGGCGAGTCCGTGGCCATCGTCGGGCCCTCGGGGTGCGGCAAAACGACCCTGCTCAAGCTGATGCTGGGTGTGCATGCGCCCACTTCCGGGGAGGTGCTCGTCGGTGGGGTGCCGTTGACGCGCGCCGGGCTGCGGGCCTGGCGCGACCATGTGGGCGTGGTGATGCAGGACGAGCCTTTGTTTTCGGGCAGCATCGTCGACAACATCAGCTTCTTCAGCGCCGAGCCCGACCGTGCCTGGGTCGAAGAGTGCGCGCGCGTGGCCTCGGTGCACGACGAGATCATGGCCATGCCGATGGCCTACAACACGCTGATCGGTGACATGGGTGCCGCACTGTCGGGCGGGCAGAAGCAGCGCCTGCTGCTGGCGCGCGCGCTCTACAAGCGGCCCAAGATCCTGTTGCTGGACGAAGCCACCAGCCACCTTGACGTGGACCGCGAGCGTTCGGTGAACCAAGCCATCCGCCACCTGGCGCTGACCCGCGTCATCGTCGCCCACCGGCCCGAGACCATCGCTTCGGCCGGCCGCGTGGTCGCCCTGCACGAAGGGCGCGTGGCGCAGGATTTGCGCAGCGTGCCGAACACGGGCGCACCGGCGCCTTGAACGGCCGGGGCCACTGTAGCGCCGTGGGGCTGGCCGGCTGGTCGTGCCAACTGGGCCGCCCGGGCCTATCGCGGGTCGCCAAGCCGGGTGCCGGGCAGCGCGCCATGGGCCGCGCAGGCGCGGTTCACCCTGGCGAGGTCAGCCTCTCCAACCGGCTGAGCCAGACCCGGACCTGGGTGCCCGAGATACCGCACATTTCAGGCGAGGGCTTCAGTGACCCGCAGACCACAGGGCGTTCGGCGCTGCCGAACAGCCGACAGCGCTGACGCTCGTCGAGCTGCGCGCAGGGCACGCCGGCCGGCTTGCCCAACGGCATGCCGGGGATGGGCGAGCTGATCGAAGGCGCCGTGCAACACGCGCCGCAGTCGGGGCGGCAATCCATCGATGCCATGCTAGCGCCGGGCAAGCTGTGTGGGCTGGCGGTGGCAGGAGCGGTTCTGACGCCGCTGTCGCTGAATGACGACTTCGCTCGGGCGGCCTGCCGGGCGCATCGGTGCCGGCGCTCCTAAAATCAGCCATCCGCGCGCGGCCACCGGGCCGCGCCCTCTCTCGAGGTTTTCCATGCTGCACCCGCAGGAGTTCGATGTCATCGTGGTCGGTGGCGGCCACGCCGGCACCGAAGCGGCGCTGGCGGCCGCACGCATGGGCAGCCAAACGCTGCTGCTCACGCACAGCATCGAGACCTTGGGGCAGATGAGCTGCAACCCCAGCATCGGCGGCATCGGCAAGGGCCATCTGGTGCGCGAAATCGACGCGCTGGGCGGCGCCATGGCGGCCGCCACCGACGAGGCGGGCATCCAGTTCCGCACGCTCAACGGCAGCAAGGGGCCGGCGGTTCGGGCCACGCGCGCCCAGGCCGACCGCGTGCTGTACCGCGCTGCCATCCGCCGCCGGCTCGAGAGCCAGCCCGGGCTGTGGATTTTTCAACAGGCGGTGGACGACCTGATGCTCGAGGGTGATCGCGTGGTCGGCGCCGTGACCCAGGCCGGCGTGAAGTTCCGCGGCCGGGCCGTGGTGCTGACGGCCGGCACCTTTCTCGACGGCCGAATCCACGTCGGCCTGCAGAGTTACAGCGCGGGCCGCGCCGGCGACCCGCCGGCCATCAGCCTGTCGGCGCGGTTGAAGGAGATGAAGCTGCCGCAAGGGCGGCTGAAGACCGGCACGCCGCCGCGCATCGACGGGCGCAGCATCGACTTCAGCAAGCTGCAGGAGCAACCGGGTGACGGCGTGCCCGGCCCCGATGGCACGCCATCGCCGTTTGCGATGCCGGTGTTCAGTTTCCTCGGCCGGCCGGAGCAACACCCGCAGCAGTTGCCCTGCTGGATCACGCACACCAACGAGCGAACGCACGAGATCATCCGCAGCGGCTTCGACCGCAGCCCGATGTTCACGGGCGTCATAGAGGGCGTGGGCCCGCGCTATTGCCCGAGCATCGAGGACAAGGTCAACCGTTTTGCCGACAAGAGCAGCCATCAGATCTTCCTCGAACCCGAAGGCCTGACGACGCACGAGTTCTATCCCAACGGCATTTCGACCTCGCTGCCCTTCGACATCCAGCTGGCGGCCGTGCAGAGCATGGCGGGGCTGGAGCGTGCGCACATCCTGCGCCCGGGCTACGCGATCGAGTACGACTACTTTGACCCGCGCGAACTGCGCCCCAGCTTGGAGACGCGGTCCGTGCAGGGCCTGTTCTTCGCTGGACAGATCAACGGCACGACGGGCTATGAAGAGGCCGGCGCCCAGGGCCTTTTCGCCGGCCTCAACGCCGCGTTGCAGGTGAAGGGCCACGAGCCCTGGTTGCCGCGGCGTGACCAGGCCTACCTGGGTGTGCTGGTCGACGATCTGGTGACCAAGGGTGTGACCGAACCCTATCGAATGTTCACCAGCCGTGCCGAGTACCGGCTGCAGCTGCGTGAAGACAACGCCGACCTGCGGCTGACCGAGGCAGGGCGCCAGCTCGGGCTGGTGGACGACGCGCGCTGGTCGGCGTTCGAGCTCAAGCGCGAACGCCTGGCGCAGGAGCGCCAGCGCCTGCGCAGCACCTGGCTGCGCCCAGCCACGGTGCCCGCGGCGGCGGCCGAACGCGCGCTGGGCAAGGCGCTAGAACATGAGTACAGCCTCGAGGACTTGCTGCGCCGCCCGGGCGTCGACTTCGACGCCGTCAGCGCGCTGGCAGTCGGGGCAGGGCACGGTGTTTCACGTGAAACACTGCGCCTGGCCTGGGGTGGGCGAGAGGCCGACGCCGTGATTGAGCAGTGCGAGATCGCCATCAAGTACGCCGGCTACATCGACAAGCAGAATGACGAGGTCGAGCGCGCCTCGACGCTGGAGGCTCTCAAGCTGCCCGACGAGTTGGACTACGCCCAGGTGTCGGCCTTGTCGTTCGAGGCTCGCCAGACGCTGGCGCGGCACCGGCCGGCGACCCTGGGTCAGGCCTCACGCATCTCGGGCATTACGCCGGCGACCGTCTCGCTGTTGCTGGTGCATCTGAAGAAGGGCCGCTTCAAGAACCCCGCCCGCGCTGGCGCTGATGCACCGTCGGTCCCCTTGGCCGACGACCAGGCGGCATGACCGCCGAAGCGACCGATCCACTGCAGGGCTTGTTCGCACCACTGGGGCTGACGCCCAGCGCGGCGCAGGTCGAGGCGCTGGCGAAGTACCTGGCGCTGCTGCAGCGCTGGAACGCCACCTACAACCTGACGGCCGTGCGTGAGCTCGAGGCCATGCGAAGCCAGCACCTGGCCGATTGCCTGGCCGTCGTGCCGCCGCTGCGCCACCACGCCCAAGGCGGCAGGCTGCTCGATGTCGGCAGCGGGGGTGGCCTGCCCGGCGTGGTGATCGCGACGCTGTCGCCCGAGTGGCAGGTGACCTGCGTCGACGCCGTCGGCAAGAAGATGGCTTTCGTGCGCCAGGTCGCCGGTGCCTTGGCGCTGCCGAATCTGCGTGCCGAGCACTGCCGCATCGAGGCGCTGAAGGCGCCGCGTTTTGATGTCGTCACCTCACGCGCCTTCGCCACGCTGGCCGACTTCACGCGGTTGACGCGGCCGCACCTGGCCTCGGAGGGTGTCTGGATGGCGATGAAGGGCAGGGTGCCCGACCACGAGATCGCGGCTTTGCCTGCCGCCATCGAGGTGTTTCACGTGGAACCATTGGCCGTGCCCGGTCTCGACGCCCAGCGCTGCCTGGTCTGGATGCGGCCACGGTCGCTTGCGTAGGCGTGCAGGCGCCAGAACCCGGGAGAATCTGCGCTACGCTCCCGCCCTGCCGCGCCGCGGCCCAACCCTGAGTTCATCCCATACAGAGCATGTTCGGCATCGGCGACTACGGCGCGTTCTGCGCGGCCATCCTCATCTTCCTGGCATTGCCCGGTCCCGGCACCTTTGCTCTGCTGACGTCCACGGCCAAGGGGGGGCTGCGCGCCGGCGCAGCGGCAACCTTCGGCGTGATCGTCGGCGACCAGGCGCTGCTGTGGCTGGCCGTGGCCGGCGTGGCCGCGCTGCTGGCAGCCCAGCCGCTGCTGTTCCAGGGCGTGCAGTACCTGGGGGCCGCCTACCTGGCCTGGATAGGCCTGCGGCTGGTTTTCGCCAAGCCGGGCAGCGCTTCGCCGATCCGTATCGCGCCGCGCCAATACCTGCGCCAGGCGTTTCTGATCACGCTGCTCAATCCCAAGGCCATCGTGTTCTACATGGCCTTCTTCCCGCTGTTCATCGACCCCGCGCAGCACCGCGGCGCCGTCACCTTCGTGGCCATGGCAGTCACGATCGCGGTGATCACCGCAGCCTACGGGCTGACGCTGTGCGCCTTTGCCAACGCCATCAGCGCCCAGGTGCGCGCGCACCGCACGCTCGGCAGGGCACTCGAGCGGCTGGCGGGCATCGTGCTGGTGGGCTTCGGCATCCGGTTGGGCACCCAGTGACGAGCGTCATGAAAGGCACCCGCATCTTCTGCGTCGCCAACCAGAAAGGCGGCGTGGGCAAGACCACGACCACGGTGAACCTGGCGGCCGGCCTGGCCCAGGTGGGTCAGCGCGTGCTCGTCGTCGACCTCGACCCGCAGGGCAACGCCACCACGGGCTCGGGACTGGACAAGCGCAAGCTGGAAAGCAGCGTCTACGACGTGCTGCTGGGTTCGGCCACGGTGGCCGAGGCGCGGCAACCCAGCCCCAAGGGCGGCTACCAGGTGCTGGGTGCCAACCGAGAGCTGGCCGGCGCCGAGGTCGAACTGGTCGAGTTCGAACGCCGCGAGAAGCGCCTCAAGGACGCGCTGAACGCCGTGCGCGACGACCACGACTTCGTGCTCATCGACTGCCCGCCGAGCCTGAGCCTGCTCACCCTCAACGGCCTGTGTGCGGCACACGGCGTGGTGGTGCCGATGCAGTGCGAGTACTTCGCGCTCGAAGGCTTGTCGGACCTGGTCAACACCATCAAGCAGGTGCATGCCAACCTCAACGCCGAGTTGCAGATCATCGGCCTGCTGCGGGTCATGTTCGACCCGCGCATCACCTTGCAGCAACAGGTCAGCGAGCAGCTCAAGGCGCACTTCGGCGACAAGGTCTTCGACACCGTCATTCCGCGCAACGTGCGCCTGGCCGAGGCCCCCAGCTACGGCCAGCCGGGCGTCACCTTCGACCCGTCGTCCAAGGGCGCGCAGGCCTTCGTCGAGTTCGCCCACGAGATGGTGAGGCGGCTTGGCTGACGTCACCGCAGGCGTTGCCGACATCGACGAGGCGCTGCTCTCGCGCATCGAAGACGCGAGCCTGAACGCCAGCGCGCCACCGCAGCAGTTCTGGCTCGACGGCTGGATCGTGCGCACGTCGCCGGGCAAGGCGCGCCGCGCTCGCTGCATCAACGCCGTGGCGCCCGGTCGCCTGCCGCTCGAGCGCAAGCTGGCGCTGGCCGAGGCGCTGTTCCGCGATGCCGGCCTGCCCACGGTGATGCGGCTGCACCGCTTCACGTTGCCGGCCGATATGGACGACCAACTGGCTCGCCGTGGCTGGGAATTGCTCGACGAGACCCACGTGATGGTGCGGCCCGCACTGGCCGACCTGCAAACTGCGGCCGACACGCCGCCGCCTCAGGGCTGCGCCTGGGCACGGCTCGACGGCACGGCCTACGCCGATACCGTGGGCGCCCTGCGCGGCTCGCCGCCCGAGCAGCGGCGAGCCCATGCCGAACGGCTGGCGTTTTCGCCCGTGCGCTACGAAGGCCATGTGCTGCGCCGCCAGGACGACGGCGAGGTGCTGGCCTGCGGCCAGTTCGCGCGCGAGGCCGACTTGGTTGGTCTCTACGATGTCTACACCCGCGACAGCGCGCGCGGCCGTGGCTTGGCAGGCCTGTTGTGCTCGCGCCTGCTGGCGCTGGCGGCGGCGCAGGGCGCCCAAGTGGCGTATCTGCAGACCGAGTCCACCAATCATGCAGCGCGGCAGGTGTACCGGCGGCTGGGTTTCAGCGACCAGTACAGCTACCACTACCGGCAACCGCCTGCGGCCTGACCCCGCGGCGCGGCGGTCAGAGACCCAGTGCCTCGTCGACGCCCAGGTGCACGTTCATGGCCTGCACGGCGGCGCCGCTGGCACCCTTGCCCAGGTTGTCGAGCCGGGCCATCACGATGGCCTGGGTCTCGCTGGCAAACACGAACAGGTCCACGCGGTTGGTGTCGTTGCAGCCCTGCACGTCGAAGAAGCCACCGGCCAGTGTGGCGGCGTCGCGCAGCGGCATCACGCGGATGAAACGCTCGCCGGCGTAGTGCGCCTCGAACGCGCTCTGCAGCGCCTGGGCGGTGGTGCCCAGCGCCGTCAGCGACAGCGGCACGCTCACAGCCAGCCCCTTGTAGAAATTGCCGACGATGGGCTGGAAGACAGGCGGCGCCGCCAGGCCCGTGTGCGCCGCCATCTCGGGCAGGTGCTTGTGTGCCAGCGTCAAGCCGTAGGGCCGTGGTGAAGTGAGCGCAGGCTCCAGCGGAATAGCCTGGTATTGCTCGATCATCTTCTTGCCACCGCCAGAATAGCCGGTGATGGACGTGGCCGAGACGAAGGCTGCCGCCGGCACCAGGCCGGCGTCGACCAGCGGCCGCAGCAGCAGGATGAAGGCGCTGGCGTGGCAGCCCGGGTTGGCGATGCGCTTGTTGGCGCGTATGGCGTCGCGCTGTCCCGGTGCCAGCTCCGGCAGGCCGTAGGCCCAGCCCGACACCGTGCGGTGGGCGGTGCTGGCATCGATGAGGCAGGTGCGCGGGTTGTCGATCATCGCCGCGGCCTCGCGCGCGGCGTCGTCGGGCAGGCACAGAAAGGCCACGTCGGCGGCGTTGAGCAGGCGCGCGCGCTCGGCGGAATCCTTGCGCTTCTCGGGCGCAATGCGCAGCACCTCGACGTCGCGCCGCGCGGTCAGGTACTCATGGATGCGCAGGCCGGTCGTGCCTTCCTGGCCGTCGACAAAGACTTTGGTGCTCATGGCCCCCTCACACACAATGCGGCGGCAAAACGCCAAGGATACCCGCCATGAGTCATAAACCCGGCCTGGCCGGTCGCGTGTTGCTGCTGCCGGGCTGGCAAGACTCGGGGCCGGCGCACTGGCAAAGCCACTGGGAGAGGCTGCACGGTTTCGAACGCGTGCAGCAGGCCGACTGGATGTGGCCGCGGCGCGGCGACTGGATGGCGCGGCTGGATGAGGTTCTGCTCGACGCCGGCGGGCCGGCCTGGCTGGTGGCGCACAGCCTGGGTTGCCAGCTGGTGGCCGCCTGGGCGGCGCACACGGGGCATGCGGCCCGGGTGCACGGCGCGCTGCTGGTGGCGCCACCCGACACCGCACGCGCCGACATGCCGCCGCAACTGGCGGGCTGGCGCCACATCGTCTCGAGCGCGTTGCCCTTTCCAGCCACCGTGCTCTTCAGCGACGACGACCCGTTCTGCACCGTGGTGCGGGCGCGTGCCATGGCCGCCGACTGGGGCGCCGTGGCGCACGGCTTGGGCGCGCTGGGCCACGTCAACGGCGACTCGGGCCTGGGCGACTGGCCGGCGGGCCTGGCCTGGCTGCGGGCCCTGCAGGCGGCGGCAGCGTGAACGGCAAGGTCGGCCGTGCCGTGCTGGCCGGCCTGTTCGTGGCCACGGTGCTGGGCTGGAGCAGCCTGCTCGGTTCGCGCATCGGCTGGATGGTGCTGCTGGTCACGGCGGTCTCTGTGCTGGCCGTGTGGGGCCTGTGGGCGCTGACGCAACGTGCCGGCGATGCGAGTGCGGCATTGCGTGAGCGCCTGGGCCGCGCCGATGCCGGGCACTACCACGCCTTCGGCGGTGTGCGCCTGCGCGTCGAAGACGACGGCCGGCATGTCTGGATCGACGGCGCCGGCCTGCAGCGCGTGCTGGGCCGCCGCGAACCCGACGAGGCACAGGCCGCCCGCCATGCCGGCGCCTGGCGTCGCGACGAGCGCGGCGTGCTGATGCTGCGCGTCGACGCCGTCATCCAGCAGCTGGCCACCATGCCCGGCCGCAACGAGCCCCGCATCCAGAAGCTGCGACGTTATCTCGAACGCGACGTGCTGTTCCCGGCGCGCGCCCGCCGCGACGTCGCGCGGCCGGCCGACCGATGACCTGCGGCCTGGCTTTGCACCACGCACACTGCACGACAATGCCGACATGGTGACGAAAAAACAGAAGGGCCTGGGCATGGGCCTGGAGGCCCTGCTCGGCCCCAAGGTCGCTGACGTGCCGGTCGACGCCGACGCCCTGCCCAGCAGCCTGGCACTCGACCGCCTGCGCCCCGGCAAGTACCAGCCGCGCACGCGCATGGACGAGGGCTCGCTGTACGAGCTGGCCGAGAGCATCAGGGGCCAGGGCGTGATGCAGCCCATCCTGGTGCGCCCGCTGGCCGAGGGCGCCTACGAGATCATTGCCGGCGAACGCCGTTTCCGGGCCGCACGGCTGGCCGGGCTCGACCGCGTGCCGGTGCTCGTCAAGGCGGTGGCCGACGAGGCTGCCGCGGTGATGGCGCTGATCGAGAACATCCAGCGCGAAGACCTCAACCCGCTGGAAGAGGCGCAGGGGCTGCAGCGCCTGGTGGTCGAGTTCAAGCTCACGCACGAACAGGCGGCGCAGGCCGTGGGCCGGTCGCGCAGCGCTGCCACCAACCTGCTGCGCCTGCTGCAGCTGGCCGAGCCCGTGCAGCAGATGCTGCTGGCCGGCGACCTGGACATGGGCCATGCCCGTGCGCTGCTGGCCCTGCCCGCGGCGCAGCAGGTGATGGCCGGGCACGAGATCAGTGCCAAGAAGCTGAGCGTGCGCGAGGCCGAGCGCCTGGTGGCACGCAGCGCCACGGGCCGCGACGGGGGGGCTCCGCGCAGCAAGCCGTCCAAGCCGCGCGACCTGCTGCGCCTGGAAGAGCGCCTGGCCGACGTGCTGACCGCGGCGGTCGAGATCCGCGTGCTGCGCCGCAGCCCGCGCGGCGAACAGGGCGAGATCGCGATCAGTTTCGGTTCGCTCGAAGAGCTCAACGGCCTGCTCGACAAGCTCGGCGCCGGCGAGGCCTGAGCGTCCGCGGCACCGGGGCGGCACGCGTCGCCGACAGGCCGCGCCCGCTCAGGCGGGCACGCTGACCGGCTTGCGTCCCTGCAGCGCCAGCCAGCCCAGCGCCGCCATCACCAGCACGATGGGCACCAGCGAGCCCAGGTTGAGCCAGGCCCAGCCCTGCGTCGTGATCAGCGCCCCGGACGAGAACGAGCTCACGGCCATGGTCCAGAACACGGCGGTGTCCATCAGCCCCTGGGCACGGTTCCTTTCCTCAGGCAGGTAGGCGCGCGTCAGCAAGGTGCTGCCGCCGGTGTAGAGGAAGTTCCAGCCCACGCCCAGCGCGAACAGCGCGACGAGGAACTGCATCACGGCTAGGCGCCGACAGCGCGACCAGTACGCACACCAGGTTCAACGTCGCGCCGACGGCCATCACCGGCACGGCGCCGAAGCGCCTGATGAGGTGGCCGGTGAAGAAACTCGGCACGAACATGCCCAGCACATGCCACTCGAGCACCAGCGCCGCGCTCTCGAAGGGATGCTTGCACTGCTGCATGGCGATGGGCGTGGCGGCCATCAGCAGGTTCATCACCCCGTAGCCCAGTGCTGCGGACACCACGGCCACCGCAAACACCGGCTGGCGCAGCAGTTCACTGCTCGGCCGGCCCTTGGCCTGCCCGGGCGGCGGAGGCAGGTGTGCCGGGAAGCGGATGAACGACATCACCACCAGCGAAGAAAACGCCACGCCCACCAGCGCCAGGTAGGCGCCGGCAAAGGGCACGTTCAACCAGCCGCGCGTGGCACTGGCCAGGTTGGGGCCGATGAAGGCGCCGGCGATGCCGCCGGCCAGCACCAGCGACAGCGCGCGTTCATTGAAATCCGGCGCCGCCAGCTCGGGCCCGGCGAAGCGGTAGAGCGCGCCGTTGGCGCTGTAAAAACCAGCCACCAGCGTCGAGGCCACCAGCAGCCAGAAGCTGCCCGTCGTCACCGCCAGCGCACAGCTGGCCGCCGAGACGATGGCCACCAGCAGCCCGATCTGGAACGAGCGCTTGCGACCGACGCGGGCCTGCAGGCGCGACACCGGCATCGCCGAAAGCGCGGCGCCGACAACGTAGCCCGTTACCGGCAGCGTGGCCATCCAGCCCAGCGGGGCCAGCGACAGGCCCACGAGCCCGTTGATGGCGATGAAGGTGACGTTGTTGGTCAGGAAGAGACCCTGGCACAAGGTCAGCAGAAGCAGGTGGCGGTTCATCGCGCCGATCATCGCATCGCGCAGCATGCGTTCGCCGCGATGCGAGAGCCGCGACCGCTGCCAGTCTGGCGCCGTCAGCGAGCCCGCCGCGCCGCCGCGCCGCCGCGCGCTGCGACTGCAGGGGAAACGACGGCGCATGACCCCGTTTGTCCTGCCCGGCGTAGACCACGACGTGCGGCAAGGGAATCTCGATGCCACGCGCGTCGCAGTCAATCTTCAGCCGCCGCAAGCAATCCTTGCCGCGGGCATGTCGAGCGCAGCGTCGCCGATGCCGCACGCGAGAAGTGCGAGATCCCGCCTGCCGCCTGCAGCGCGGAACCTTCGCTGGCGGGCCTGCTCCATCCTGCGGCAGGTCATCGGCAAAGACGGCTCGGACGTTGTAGAGCATCGAAACACGGCACGGCCCGCGATGCGCGGCACGGGTCTTGCGAACGCGAGTTGCCGCACCGTGAAATCTCGGCTCGGGCGTGGGTCATGGCGCAAACTGATACCGATAACGGGGCTTACTCCGCGCATGCCGCAGGCCCTGATGGGGCATGCTAAATATGCGGTGCCGATGACGGCGCGCAGCCAGTGACCGGAAAGCTCTGATGGAGCCCGGGCCCGTACAGCCGGGACTCCATCAGAACTTCCCAGGCTCGGTGGGGACTGTCCCCCGCCGGTGCCCGCCTGGACACTGGAGGCCGCATGGACGTCATCGATCATCTCAAGGCTCGCTACGAGCGCACGCGCGAGGAAGAGATCTCGCTCGAGGATTACCTCGCCGAGTGCAAGCGCAACCCGCTGGCCTACGCCACGGCCGCCGAGCGCATGCTGCGCGCCATCGGCGAGCCCACCACGGTGGACACGCGCAACGACCCGCGCCTGTCGAGGTTGTTCGCCAACAAGGTGATCAAGGTCTACCCCGCCTTCGCCGAGTTCTACGGCATGGAAGACGCCATCGAGCAGGTGGTGAGCTACTTCCGCCATGCCGCGCAGGGGCTGGAAGAGAAGAAGCAGATCCTCTACCTGCTGGGCCCGGTGGGTGGCGGCAAGAGCAGCATCGCCGAGCGGCTGAAGCTGCTGATGCAGGAAGTGCCCTTCTACGCCATCAAGGGCAGCCCGGTGAACGAGAGCCCGCTGGGCCTGTTCGACGCGGCCGAAGACGGCGCCATCCTCGAGAGCGAGTACGGCATCCCGCGCCGCTACCTCAACCGCATCCTCAGCCCCTGGGCCGTCAAGCGGCTGGAAGAGTTCGGCGGCGACATCCGCCGGTTCAAGGTCGTGCGGCGTCACCCCAGCATCCTCAAGCAGGTGGGCATCAGCAAGACCGAACCGGGCGACGAGAACAACCAGGACATTTCGTCGCTGGTCGGCAAGGTCGACATCCGCAAGCTCGAGGCCTACAGCCAGGACGACCCCGACGCCTACAGCTACAGCGGCGGCCTGTGCCTGGCCAACCAGGGGCTGCTCGAGTTCGTCGAGATGTTCAAGGCGCCCATCAAGGTGCTGCACCCGCTGCTCACGGCCACGCAGGAAGGCAACTTCAAGGGCACCGAAGGTTTCGGCGCCATCCCCTTCGATGGCATCGTGCTGGCGCACAGCAACGAGAGCGAGTGGAAGGCGTTCCGCAACAACAAGAACAACGAGGCCTTCCTCGACCGCATCTACATCGTCAAGGTGCCCTACTGCCTGCGCGTGAGCGAAGAGGTCAAGATCTACGAGAAGCTGTTGAAGAACAGCAGCCTGGCCGAGGCCACCTGCGCGCCGGGCACGCTGAAGATGATGAGCCAGTTCGCCATCCTGACAAGGCTGAAGGAGCCGGAGAACAGCTCGCTCTACTCGAAGATGCTGGTCTACGACGGCGAGAACCTCAAGGACACCGACCCGCGTGCCAAGAGCTACCAGGAGTACCGCGACTACGCCGGCGTCGACGAGGGCATGAACGGCATCAGCACGCGCTTCGCCTACAAGATCATCAGCAAGGTCTTCAACTTCGACAGCACCGAGGTCGCCGCCAACCCGGTGCACCTGATGTATGTGCTGGAGCAGCAGATCGAGCGCGAGCAGTTCGCGAAAGAGGTGGAGGACAAGTACGTCGGCTACATCAAGGAACTTCTGGCACCGCGATACGCCGAGTTCATCGGCAAGGAAATACAGACCGCCTACCTGGAGAGCTACTCCGAGTACGGCCAGAACATCTTCGACCGCTACGTGACCTATGCCGACTACTGGATACAGGACCACGAATACCGCGACACCGACACCGGCGAGGTCTTCGACCGCGGCAGCCTGAACGCCGAACTCGAGAAGATCGAGAAACCGGCGGGCATTGCCAACCCCAAGGATTTCCGCAACGAGATCGTCAACTTCGTGCTGCGCGCGCGCGCCAACAATGCCGGCAACAACCCGGTGTGGACGAGCTACGAGAAGCTGCGCACGGTGATCGAGAAGAAGATGTTCAGCAACACCGAAGAGCTGTTGCCCGTGATCAGCTTCAACGCCAAGGCCAGCGCCGACGAGGCCAAGAAGCACGAGGACTTCGTGACCCGCATGGTGGCCAAGGGCTACACGCAAAAGCAGGTGCGCCTGCTGTGCGAGTGGTACCTGCGCGTCCGCAAGAGCAGTTGATCCACTGAGAGGTTGCCGTGCAGCAGATCATCGATCGTCGCCTGGCCGGAAAGAACAAGTCGATAGGCAACCGCGAGCGTTTCCTGCGCCGCCACAAGGAGCAGATCCGCGAGGCGGTCAAGCGCGCCATCGACGGCCGCAGCATCAGCGACGTCGAGCGCGGCGAAGACATCCACATCCCCAAGAAGGATCTCAGCGAGCCCGTCTTCGGCCACGGCCAGGGCGGCGTGCGCGAGCAGGTGCACCCAGGCAACAAGGACTTCGTGCGTGGCGACCGCATCGAGCGGCCCAAGAGCGGGGGGGGTGGCGGCGGCAGCGGCAAGGGCCAGGCCAGCGACAGCGGCGAAGGCGAGGACGACTTCGTCTTCTCGCTCAGCAAGGAAGAGTTCATGCAGGTCTTCTTCGAGGACCTGGCGCTGCCCCACCTGGTGCGCACCCAGCTTGCCGAGGTGCCCGAGTACAAGAGCCAGCGCGCGGGCTTCTCCAGCGACGGCACGCCCAACAACCTGCACGTCGTGCGCAGCATGCGCGGCGCCTTGGGCCGGCGCATCGCGCTGGGCAACGGGCCGCGGCGTGAACTGCACGCGATGGAAGAGCGCCTGTCCGCGCTGCAGCGAACGATGCAGCCGGGCGACGCCGTGGCCGCCGCCGAGATCAAGGCGCTGGCCGACGAGATCGAGCAGATGCGCAGGCGCGTCGAGCGCATCCCCTACCTCGACCCCATCGACCTGCGCTACCGCAGCCGCATCAAGGTGCCGGTGCCCACCAGCAAGGCGGTGATGTTCTGCCTGATGGATGTCAGCGGCAGCATGGACGAAGGCAGGAAGGACCTGAGCAAGCGTTTCTTCATCCTGCTCTACCTGTTCCTGACGCGGCACTACGAGAAGATCGACCTCGTCTTCATCCGCCACCACACCCAGGCCGCGGAGGTCGACGAGGAGAACTTCTTCCACGCCCGCGAGACCGGCGGCACGGT
>PNKD01000020.1 GCA_013822265.1 Leptothrix sp. (in: b-proteobacteria) | reverse complement strand
GCCGGCCGAGGACAGCGCGCGCGTCATCAGCCGCATGGTCGACATCGTGATGATCCGCACCTACGAGCAGAACATGCTCGAGCGTTTCGCGGCGCACTCGCGCGTGCCGGTCATCAACGGACTGACCAACGAGTACCACCCGTGCCAGATCTTGGCCGACATCTTCACCTTCATCGAGCACCGCGGCGACATCAAGGGCAAGACGGTGGCCTGGGTCGGCGACGGCAACAACATGGCCAACACCTGGCTGCAGGCGGCCGAGGTGCTGGGCTTCACGGTGCATGTCAGCACGCCCAGCGGCTACGAGATCGACCCCGCCGTGGCCGGCGTGCGCGACACCGCCTGCTACAAGGTCTTCAACCACCCCATGCAGGCCTGTGAAGGCGCCCATCTCGTCACCACCGACGTCTGGACGAGCATGGGCTACGAAGCCGAGAACGAAGAGCGCCGCAAGGCCTTCGTCGACTGGTGTGTCGACGACGAGATGATGGCCGTGGCCCAGCGCGATGCCCTCTTCATGCACTGCCTGCCGGCGCACCGCGGTGAAGAGGTCACGGCCGAGGTCATCGACGGCCCGCAGAGCGTGGTCTGGGACGAAGCCGAGAACCGGCTGCACGCGCAGAAGGCGCTGATGGAGTACCTGCTGCTCGGCCGCATAGGCTGAGCCACCGCAGGCGCCGCCGCGGCCTGCGCTCGAGCGCGCCGGGCGCCGGCGTTCAGGCGCGCACGAAGGCCGTCACCAAAGGCACGTCGCCGACCTGGCGGCTGTTGTGGCCGTGCAGCGTGGCGTCGAAGGCGACACCTGGCGCCAGCGTGTCGGCCGAGAAGAAGTGGTCGCCGGGCCCGAACACGCGCTTGCCGCCGTCCTGCAGGCCGATCTCCATCTGGCCGGACAGCACGAAGAGCCACTGCGGGTTCTCGGTGCAATGGAAGTCGCTTCGAAAACCCACCGGGCTCATGCGCAGCTGCAGGCCGCCGCTGGGCATCAGCGCCGACAGGCGGGCCTGCGGCTTGCCTTCGGTCAACGGCACCGCTTCTTCGCGGAAACGCGCGCGGCCGTCTTCGGCGGTGTAGAGAACGACTTTGGTGAATTCCATGGGATCTCTGCTGTCGGTGGCCGGGGGGTGCATGGTGCATCATCGGCGCCGGTTTCCACTCCCTGGCTTCGTTCATGACCCCAGTCGCTCTCGTCACCGGCGCCGGCAGCGGCATCGGCAAGGCCTGCGCCACCGCATTGCTGCGCGACGGCTGGCAGGTGGTCTTCGTCGGCCGCCGCGAAGCCGCGCTGGCCGACGCCATCGCTGCGGCCGGCGCCGATGGCGCACGCGGCATCGCGATGCCCTGCAACGTCGCCGACGACGCGGCCGTCACGCAGCTGTTCGACACCGTGCAGCAACGCTGCGGCCGCCTCGACCTGCTGTTCAACAACGCCGGCGGCGGCCTGGCCTCGACCTCGCCCGACCTCGTCTCGCCGGCCGAGTGGCGGCAGATCGTCGACGTCAACCTCAACGGCGCCTTCTACTGCCTGTCCAACGCCTTCCGCCTGATGAAGGCGCAGACGCCGATGGGCGGCCGCATCATCAACAACGGCAGCATCTCGGCACACGCGCCGCGGCCGGGATCGATCGGCTACACAGCCACCAAGCACGCCGTCACCGGCCTGACGAAGACGGCGGCACTCGACGGCCGGCCCTTCGACATCGCGGTGGGGCAGATCGACATCGGCAACGCCGCCAGCGAGATGACCGCGCGCATGGCCGTGGGCGTGCCGCAGGCCGACGGCAGCCTGCGCCCCGAGGCGCGCATGGACCTGCAGGCCGTGGCCGACACTTTCATGGCCATGGCACGCCTGCCGCTGTCGGCCAACGTGCTGTTCATGACCGTGATGGCCACCAAGATGCCCTTCGTCGGCCGCGGCTGACGCCCTGCTGTCCAGAGAGACCACCATGAAGCTGCTTCGCCACGGCCCCAAGGGCCAGGAACGACCCGCCCTGCTGGACATCCATGGCCAGTTGCGCGACCTCGGCGCGCTGCTGCCCGAGATCACACCCGCCACGTTGTCGCCCGCCGGCCTGGCCGCGCTGCGCGGGCTCGACGTGAACGCCCTGCCCGTCGTCGAGCAGGGCCGCCTCGCGGTGCCCTGGACGGGCATGACCAAGTTCATCGCCATCGGCCTGAACTACGCCGACCACGCCGCCGAAGCCGGCATGGCCCTGCCCAAGGAACCCATCGTCTTCATGAAGACGCTGGACTGTGCCGTCGGCGCCCACCACCCCGTGGTGCTGCCGCAGGGTGCGTTGAAGGGCGACTGGGAGGTGGAGCTCGGCATCGTCATCGGCAGCCGCGCGCGCTACGTCGCCGAGGCCGACGCGCTGCAGCACGTGGCCGGCTACTGCGTCGTCAACGATGTCTCCGAGCGCGAGTACCAGCTCGAACGCGGCAGCCAGTGGGACAAGGGCAAGTGCTGCGACACCTTCGGCCCCATCGGTCCCTGGCTGGTGACCGCCGACGAGGTGGGCGACCCGCAGGCCCTGGACCTGTGGCTGGACCTCAACGGCCGCCGCATGCAGACCGGCAACACGCGCACCATGGTGTTCGGCGTGGCGCAGATCGTGAGCTACCTCAGCCGCTTCATGACGCTGCAGCCCGGTGACCTCATCATCACCGGCACGCCGCCCGGCGTGGGCATGGGCATCAAGCCGCAGCCCGTGTACCTGAAGCCCGGCGACGTGATGCGCCTGGGCATCCGCGGCCTGGGCGAACAGCAGCAGACCGTGTTCGCCTGGAACCCGGCGCTGATCGACGGTTGATGCCGCGAGGCCCAGCGGCCTACCAGGCCAGCTTGCCGCTACCTACGTCCATCACCCTGCGCGTGGCCAGGTAGAGCCTGGGGGCGATCGACTTGATGTGGATCTACTCGTTGTTGTTCGAGTGCGCGCCGAAGCCCCGCAGGCCGAAGCTCTCGAGCACGCCGCCCTTGGGGCACAGGCCGGCGAACGCAGCGTCGGTACCGGCGCCGGTGGCGCGATCACGCACTGGCAGCGGCAGGCCCACTTCCTGGAACACCGGCAGCGCATGCCGCGCCAGCACCTTGGACGCGGCATCGGTCGCCAAAGCCGGGCGCCTGCGCTGGCCGCGACTTGACCGTCATGCCCGCAGCCTGCAGGCGCGCCGTGGTGTGTTCGGCGGTCTTGTCCAGGCCATCGAGATCGCGGCTGTCAGACTCCAGGCCGACCAGATCCTTCAGCGTGCGGAGCAGCGGCGTCACCGGCACGGCGACCTTGGCCGGCAGCGCGTGCGGCGCCATCGCCATCGCCAGCGCCAGCGCCCGCGCCGTGGCCAGCGCCGGCAAGACGAGCGCGGCGCCGGCACACACCAGGCGCAGCGTGGCCGGCATGCTGGCGCGAGAGCCAGGCCATGGCAGATTCATCAGCTGGTTTTCGGAAGTGACCGGCGGGCCTCGTCGGCCGTTTCGTAGATGTGCGGCGCCACGCCGCGCGCCTTCAGCGCCGGGCCCAGCTTGGCACGCAGGAAACCGCTGGTGGTGTAGCGGGCAACGTCGAGATAGTGCCGGTCGACCAGTTCGCGCACCATCGCGGCCCACTCATCCTCGACGCCAGGGTCGAGCGTGAAGTGATCGTAGTTCACGACCCCCCAGATCTTGTGGCCCAGCGGCACGACGTGGCGCTCGACCTCGCGCCGCACGGCCTCCACGTCTTCCGGCGTGCGGACGCTCAGGCGCTCGAAGTTGATGTACAGGGTGTGCGACGACTCGTCGTAGGTGAAGCGGTCGGGCAGCGGCAGCATCAGCAGCCGCGCGCGCAGGCCGAGCGCTGCTTCGCCGAACAGCGCCGCGTCCATGACGGCCGGCGGGCGCGGCATGACGGGCGCGAAACCCATGCGCCCCAGCACGTCGTGCTGCAGGTCGAGGCCGGGCGCGATCTCCAGCAGTTCCAGTCCGTCGGCGTGCAGCCCGAACACGGCGCGCTCGGTGACGTAGAGCACGTCCTGCCCGCGGCGCAGCGCCTCGCGGCCCGAGAACGTGCGCTGCTCGACCTGGGCGACGAACTTGGGCTGCCCCGCCACCATGAAGTTGCCGACGAAGACCACGCGCCGCGCGTTCTGGCTGATGTTGATGAAGCCGCCCGCGCCGGCCAGCCGCGGCCCGAAGCGGCTGACGTTGACGTTGCCCTCGGCGTCGGCCTGCGCCAGGCCCAGGAACGCGATGTCCAGGCCGCCGCCGTCGTAGAAGTCGAACTGGTAGGGCTGGTCGATGACGGCGTGTGTGTTCACCGCGGCACCGAAGTTCAGGCCCCCGGCGGGGATGCCGCCGACGACGCCGGGCTCGGCGGTGAGCGTGATGAGGTCGATGACGCGCTCTTCCGCGGCCACCGCCGCCACGCCCTCGGGCATGCCGATGCCGAGGTTGACGACGCTGTTGGGCCGCAGCTCCAGCGCCGCGCGGCGGGCGATGATCTTGCGGTCGTTCAAGGCCATCGGCGCCACGCTGGCCGCCGGCACGCGCAGTTCGCCGGCAAAGGCCGCGCTGTAGGGCTCGGCGAAGGTCTGCTGGTGGTATTCGGGCTTCTCGGCCAGCACCACGCAGTCCACCAGCACGCCGGGAATCTTGACCTGGCGTGGGTTCAGCGAATGCACCTCGGCCAGCCGCTCGACCTGCGCGATGACGACGCCGCCGCTGTTGTGCACGGCCATCGCGATGGCCAGCGACTCCAGCGTCAGCGCCTCGCGCTCCATCGTCAGGTTGCCGTCGGCGTCGGCGGTGGTGGCGCGGATGAGGCCGACGTGGATCGGGAAGGCCTTGTAGAAGAGAAAGTCCTCGCCGTCGATGGGCATCAGCCGCACCAGTTCCTCGGTCGTGCGGGTGTTGATGCGGCCGCCGCCGTGGCGCGGGTCGACGAAGGTGCCGAGGCCGACGCGGCTGAGGTGGCCGGGCTTGCCCGCCGCGATGTCTCGGAACAGCTGCGAGATCACGCCCTGCGGCAGGTTCCAGGCCTCGATGCGGTTGTCGATGGCCAGCTTCTGCAGCCGCGGCACGAGGCCCCAATGGCCGCCGATCACGCGCGCCACCAGGCCTTCGTGGCCCAGGTGGTTGAGGCCGCGCTCCTTGCCGTCGCCCTGCCCCGCGGCATAGACCAGGGTCAGGCCGCGTGGGCTGCCGTGGGCCAGGAAGCGCTTCTCCAGCGCCACCGCCAGGTTCTCGGCGAATCCGATGCCGACGAAGCCGCTGCTGGCCACGGTGTCGCCGTCGCGCACGAGCTGCAGTGCCTCGGCCGCGCTCACCACCTTGCCCTTGCCACCGGCGCGCAGGCCGGCGATGCGATCGATGCGCTGCATGGTGGCGCTCATGCGTCTAGCCCGCCTCGAAGGTGTTGCACTGCTGCACGCTGCCCCCGGACAACCCGCGCTTGAACCAGGCCACGCGCTGCGCGCTGCTGCCATGCGTGAAGCTCTCGGGCACGACGCGGCCCTGCGACGCGCGCTGCAAGGTGTCGTCGCCGATCTTCGACGCGGCGTTCAGGCCTTCTTCGATGTCGCCGCGGTCCAGCCAGTCCTTGCCCTGCTGCGAGTGATGCGCCCAGACGCCGGCCAGGCAATCGGCCTGCAGCTCCACCTTCACCGACAGGGCGTTGTGCTGCGCCTGCGACACGCGCCCGCGCACCGCATCGACCTTGCCCGTGACGCCCATCTGGTTCTGCACGTGGTGCGCGACCTCGTGGGCGATGACGTAGGCCTGCGCGAAGTCGCCGGGCGCGCCGAGTCGGCGATACAGCGTGTCGAAGAAGTCGAGGTCGATGTAGATCTGCCGGTCGCCGGGGCAGTAGAACGGCCCCATGGCGCTTTCACCGGCGCCGCAGGCGGTGGGCGTGGCGCCGCGGAAGAGCACCAGCCTGGGCAACTGATACTGGCCGCCGCCGGCCTGGAACAGGCGGCTCCAGACACGTTCCGTGTCCTTCAGCACCACCGAGACGAAGGTGGCGGCCTTGTCCTGCGGCGGCGGGCGCGTGGCGGGGCCCGCCGGGGCCGGTTGCTCGACGCCCGGCCCACCCCCTTCGAGCAGGCCCAAGACCGTCAGCGGGTTGATGCCGAAGATCCAGCCCGCCACGAGGGCAATGACGATGCTGCCGACACCGAGGCCGCGGCCGCCGACACGCCGCCCGCCGGCCTGGCCGCCCGAAGCGCCACGGCGATCCTCGACGTTGTCGCTCTGCTCCTGACCTTCCCACTTCATGGGCCACCCCGCTGCCGGCGTCGAATGCCGAAGGCGGATTCTGCGCGCTGCGCAGGCGGGATCAGTGCACCTGCGGCGCCTCGCCGTTGCGGTCGTAGGCACCGAACAGGGCCAGCGCAGTGCGGCGCAGGCGTTCGTCGCCGCTGGTGTGGGCCGTGGCCAGGCAGGCGAAGGCATAGGCCGTGTCGACGCACATGCGCGGCAGGTCGACCTCCCAGCCCTCGTAGTTCATCAGGCGCCGAAAGCGCGCCATCACGCCTATCGGAAGCGCCCGCACGGGTGCGGTCGGGCTGGGGTTCTCGTCTCTGGTCTGCAGTGGCAGCATGGGGTGTCTCCAGACGCGGGCGTCCGGCCGCCGCGCCGTGCCATGTTCAAGCCCCCGGGCGGGCCGCAATGGCGCGATAAGCACCACTGGCCCGGCGCAGTTCGGCGCCTGGCGTGCCGCGCTGGGCGCCTCGGCGCCGCGACCGCGCAAGCGGCTCAGGTCTTGGGCAGCGTGACGCCGCGCTGGCCCTGGTACTTGCCGCCGCGGTCCTTGTAGCTGGTTTCGCAGACTTCGTCGCTCTCGAAGAAGAGCACCTGCGCGCAGCCTTCGCCGGCGTAGATCTTGGCCGGCAGCGGTGTGGTGTTGCTGAACTCCAGCGTCACGTAGCCCTCCCATTCCGGCTCGAAGGGCGTGACGTTGACGATGATGCCGCAGCGCGCGTAGGTGCTCTTGCCCAGGCAGATGGTGAGCACGTTGCGCGGGATGCGGAAGTACTCCATCGTGCGTGCCAGCGCAAAGCTGTTGGGCGGGATGATGCAGACGTCCTGATTGATGTCTACGAAGCTGCGCTCGTCGAAGTTCTTCGGATCGACGACCGTGCTGTAGATGTTGGTGAAGACCTTGAACTCCGGTGCGCAGCGAATGTCATAGCCGTAGCTGCTGGTGCCGTAGCTGACGATGCGCTTCATCTCGCCGCTGGCGTCGGCGGCCGTGCGCACCTGGCCGGGCTCGTAGGGCTCGATCATCCCGTGCTCTTCGGCCATGCGGCGTATCCACTTGTCGCTCTTGATCGTCATCCGTTCCCCCGCGGTTCCTGGTTCGTCGTAATGCACGCTGGCAGGCGTGCCGGATTCTAGAGGCCTGCGCTAGCATGGCGCAGCGCCGTCGCACCGTTGGAGACACACCATGGCCACGCCCTTTCGCAGCGCGCAGCAACTGCTGTCGCAGTACGCCGAGTACCACCGCGACCGCCGCAACATCGCCACGCACTTCGTGGGCGTGCCGATGATCATGTTCGGCGCGCTGGTGCTGCTGGCGCGGCCGACGTTCGAGCTGGCCGGCCTGACGCTCACGCCGGCAGCGCTGGCCCTGGCGCTGGTGCTGCCGTGGACGCTCAGCCGCGGCGCCTTCGGCCTGGGCAGCGTGACGGCGCTGGCCTGGGTTGCGCTGGCCATGCTGGCGCACCTGATCGCTGGTGCCACGGGCCAGGGCCCGGCGTGGGGCGCGGGGTTCTTCCTGGTCGGCTGGGTGATCCAGTTCGTCGGCCACTACTACGAAGGGCGCAAGCCGGCCTTCGTCGACGACCTCGTGGGCCTGTTCGTGGCGCCGATGTTCGTGCTGCTCGAGATGCTGGCGCCGCTGGGCCTGTTCCGCGGCCTGCTGGCCGAGGTCGAGCGCCACGCCGGGCCGACCGTGCTGCGCGACCTGGCGCACCCCGCCACGCGCTGACGCGCCGCGGGCCTCAGCCCAACAGCCCGGCCAGCAGCCCGGCGGCACGCCGGGCCATCGCGGCCGTGACGTCCAGGTGCGTGACGATGCGCGCCTTGCGCGGCCCGAACACGTTGAGCAGCACGCCCTTCTCACGCGCCGCGGCGATGAAGCCCGCGTCGTCGGGCGCGCCGTCGGCGAGGTGGAAGACCACGATGTTGGTCTGCACCGTGGCGAGGTCGAGGTGCACGCCGGGGCAGGCCGCCAGCACCTCGGCCATCGCACGGGCGTTGTGATGGTCTTCGGCCAGGCGCTCGCGGTGGTGGTCCAGGCCGTGCAGCGCCGCGGCGGCGTAGAAGCCGGTCTGGCGCATCGCGCCGCCAAGCATGCGGCGGTGGCGCGTGGCCGCGGCGATGAGTTCACGCCGCCCTGCCAGCAGCGATCCGCCGGGCGCTCCCAGCCCCTTGGAGAAGGCCACGGCGACGAGATCGAAGGGCACAGCCAGCTCGGCCTCGCTGCGGCCGCTGGCCAGAGCGGCGTTCCACAGGCGCGCGCCGTCGAGAAAGCTGGCCATGCCGCGTGCGCGCGCCGCGGCGCAGATGCGCTCGGCTTCGGCCTGCGGGAACACCAGGCCGCCGCCGCGGTTGTGCGTGTTCTCGATCTGCACCACCGTGGAGGGCGGGAACACCGGCAAGCCACGCGGTTTGATGGCGGCCTCGAAGTCGGCGCACGTGAAGAGCCCGCCCTGCCCCACTTCGACCAACTGCACGCCGGCATTGGCCGCGGCGCCGCCGGTCTCGTGCCAGCCGGCATGCGCCTCGCGGCTGGTGATGACCTCGTCGCCCGGCCGAGCCAGTACGCGCAGGGCCACCTGGTTGGCCATGGTGCCCGAGGGCAGCCACAGCGCGGCCTCCTTGCCCAGCAGCGCCGCGCAGCGTTCCTGCAACTGGTTGGTGAGGATGTCTTCGCCGTACTGGTCGTCGCCCACAGGAGCGGCCGCCATCGCCGCGCGCATCGCGGCGGTCGGGCGGGTGACGGTGTCGGAGCGCAGGTCGATGGGTGTGTCGATGGTCATGCGCCGATGCTAAGCCGCAGTGCCCGGGCGCGACACGCGCTCAGCCCGGCCGCAAGCATGCGTCCGGGCCTTCGTCAGGCGCTCGCGGCCACGCAGGTGGCCGCTCGGTCCTGACTCAGTGCCAGGGCAGTTCACCTTTGAGGAATTGCGCCGCTTCCGGCGGCAGCGTGTCGCCGAAGAACCGATCGACCGGCAGATCGACGACCAGGCGCCCGCCTTCGAGATAGGCCACGCGCGTGCTCAGGCGCTTGGCCTGGCCCAGGTTGTGGGTGCTCATCACGACCGTCGTGCCCTCGTCGGCAATCTGGGCGATCAGCCGCTCGACCTCGGCCTTGGCGCTCGGGTCCAGGCTGGCCGTGGGCTCGTCCAGCAACAGCAGGTCGGGGCGCAACGCCCAGGCACGCGCCAGCGCCAGGCGTTGCTGCTGGCCGCCGGACAGCGCCAGCGCCGGGCGGCACTCCAGGCCATCCAGGCCGACACGCTGCAGGGCCGACGCGCAACGGGCAGCGCGCTCGGCCCGCGGCACCTTGCGCAGCCACAGCGACAGCATCATGTTGGCACGCACCGACAGGCGCAGCAGGAAGGGACGCTGGAACAGCATGGCCACCACCAGCGGTGCGGCATCGGCGCCGTGAAGTTCGCGCCGGCCCGTGCAGGGCAGCAGGCCGTGCAGCACGCGCAGCAGCGTCGTCTTGCCCGAACCGTTGGCGCCGACCAGGGCCAGGCGGTCGCCGCGGCGCACGGTCAGGGCCAGCGGTTGCAGCGCCTGCACGTTGCCGAAGTTGACGGCCACCGCGTCGAGGGTGACCAAGGGCGTGCCCAGCAGCTGGCATCCGTCTGGACGCGACGTCAGCGCGGCGCCCGCAACTGGCGCCAGAGCGACGCCGTATGTCCCGATGTCGTTCGTACTCATGCCCAGGCCGGCCCGACCCGCAGGCCGCGGCCCTGAACGAGGGTGATGCCCAGGTTCACGAGCCCGACCACGCCCAGCAGCACCAGGCCCAGTGCCAGCGCCAGCGGCAGGTCGCCCTTGCTGGTCTCGAGGGCGATGGCCGTGGTCATCACGCGCGTCAGGCCGTCGATGTTGCCGCCGACGATCATCACCGCGCCGACTTCGGAGATCGCGCGGCCAAAGGCCGTGAGCACCACCGTCAGCACGCCCACGCGCGCGTGCAGCAGCACCAGCAACGCCGCCTGGGCGGGGCTGGCGCCCATGGACCGCAACTGGTCGCCGCCGTCGCTCAGGGCGTCGCGCACCAGCTGCCGCGAAAGCGCCGCGATCAGCGGCACCACCAGGATGCTCTGCGCGATGACCATCGCGCCGGGCGTGAACAGGATGCCCAGGCTGCCCAGCGGCCCGGCACGCGACAGCAGCAGGTAGACCAGCAGGCCGACGACAACCGACGGCAGGGCCAGCAGGGTATTGACCAGCCAGACCAGCGCCGCGCGCCCCGGGAACCGGGCCACGGCCAGCGCCGCACCCAGGGCCAGCCCGGCCACGGCACCCAGCAGGCAGGCCGTGGCGCTGACACGCAGCGACAGGCCGACGATCTGCGCCAGGGCGGCATCGCCTTGGGCGATCAACTGCAGGGCCAGCCAGAAGCTGTCGGTGACGGTGTTCATGCAGCGAGACGTGATGGCTGGCCGGGGCGGGCCGCCGATTCTGCCGTGCCGGCGTCGGGCCACCGATATGCAGGCGCTTGCCTAGCATCGTCGGCATCGGCATCGGCGCGGCGGCCGGCGGCCCGTGCAGAATGGCGTCGCCAGCCGCAGGCCAGGCGCCCTGGTCGGTGCGGCGAGGCTAACCACGGCAACCACGCCGGTGCAGGAAGAGACGATGACCGAACTCGCAGAGTCGCCGCTGACGGCCGGCGATCGCAACCTCAGCGTGGCCCAAGCCCGAGCCGCCATTGCGGCAGCCTTGCAGCCCATCGCCGGCAGCGAGACCGTGCCGCTGACCCAGGCCCTGGGGCGTGTGCTGGCAGACGACGTGATCTCGCCCATCGACGTGCCAGCGCACGACAACTCGGCGATGGACGGCTACGCGTTTCACGGTGCCGGCCTGCAGCCGGCAGGTGCCACGCGGCTGCAGTCGGTGGGCACGCTGTTCGCGGGCGCGCCTTATGCCGGCAAGGTCGCTGCCGGCCAGTGCCTGCGCATCATGACCGGCGCCGTGATGCCGGCGGGCCTGGACACCGTGGTGCCGCTGGAGCTTTGCCGCGTCGACGGCGATGTCGTGCACATCGACGCCGGCGTCGTGCGCCCCGGTGACAACCGCCGGTGCCGCGGCGAGGATCTGACGGCAGGCCGCCCGGCACTGCATGCCGGGCGTGTGCTCAGGCCAGCCGACCTGGGGCTGGTGGCCTCGCTGGGCATCGCCGAGGTGGCGGTACGCAGGCGGTTGCGCGTGGCGCTCTTTTCGACCGGCGACGAACTGCGCACGCTGGGCCAGCCGCTGGATGCCGGCAGCGTCTACGACAGCAACCGCTACAGCCTGATGGGCGCGCTGCAGCGGCTGGGCATGGAGGTCGTCGACCTGGGCCTGGTGGCCGACGACCCGGCCGCACTTCAGGCCGCGCTCGAGGCGTCGATGGCGCAGGCCGACGTCGTGCTGACCAGCGGCGGCGTGAGCATGGGCGACGCCGACCACACGCGTGAGGTGCTGGCGCGCCTGGGCGAGGTGGCGTTCTGGAAGGTCGCGATGCGGCCGGGTCGGCCCTTCGCCTTCGGTCCGTTGACCCGCGCTGCACACGCCGGCACCGCACCCCCCTGCTGGCTGTTCGCGCTGCCCGGCAATCCGGTGGCCGCCCTCGTCACCTTCTATGCCTTTGCGCGCGACGCCCTGCTGCAGCTGGCCGGGGCGACGCCGCAGCCGCTGCCCACGCTGCAGGCGCGCAGCACGGCCACCCTGCGAAAACGCCCAGGACGTACCGAGTTCCAGCGCGGCATCGTCGAACGCGCCGCCGACGGCGGCTGGCAGGTGCGGCTGACGGGCTCCCAGGGCGCCGGCGTGCTGCGCAGCATGTGCGAGGCCAACGCCCTGGTCGTGCTGGGCCACGAGCAGGGCTCGGTGGCCGAAGGCGGCCTGGTCGACGTCTGGTTGTTCGACGGCCTGGTGTGATGGCCGCCGGCGGCGCGAGCTAGCCGGCCACGACGCGCACGGCGGCGCGTTGCGGTTCGGGCTCGGAGTCGAAACGCTCGAGCCCGGTGTAGCAGAGGAAGTGCCGGTTGGCGGCGCGCCCGAAGAGCGTCATGCCCAGGCGCGACGCGAGCTCGTGGCCCATCGCGGTGACGCCGTTGCGCGAGACCACGATGGGCACGCCCATCTGGGCGCCCTTCATCACCATCTCGCTGGTCAGGCGGCCCGTGGTGTAGAAGGCCTTGTCGGCGCCGTCGACGCCATGCATCGCCATCCAGCCGGCGATGGTGTCGATGGCGTTGTGGCGGCCCACGTCTTCGACGAAGCACAGCATCTCGCAGCCCTGGGGCTGCAGCTGGAACAGCGCGCAACCGTGAACCGACCCGGCCTTGCGGTGAATGCTTTCCTGCTGGCGCATCGTCTCCAGCATGCGGTGCAGCGTGCTCTGCCGGATGCGTGCCGTGGCGGCGTCGGGCAGGGTGACGGTGTGCAGCTGGCTCATCGCGTCGCCGAAGACCGTGCCCTGGCCGCAACCCGTGGTGACGACGCGCGTGGTGGTCTTGGCCGCCAGGTCGTGCACGCCGTCATGCGTGCGCACGGCCGCGGCGCCGACATCCCAGTCGACGGTGATCGACTCGACCTGCTGCACGGTGTCGACGAGACGTTGGTTGCGCAGGTAACCCAGCACCAGCAGCTCGGGGCACTGGCCCAGCGTCATCAGCGTGACGAGCTCGCGCTTGTCGACGAAGACCGTCAGCGGGCGCTCGGCCGGTATGTGGATCGAGCGGCGCTCGCCGTACTCGTCGACGATCTGGATCTCGCGCAGCAGATCGCAGTGCGCGGCTGTCAGGCGCGGCGCGCCCGCCACCACCGGCCTTGCCGAAGTTTCGCCAAACGAACCGGCCAGGGCCAGCGTCTCAGGCTGTAGGGACATGACGCGTCGGGGTGACGATCACTTCTTCGGTGCGGCCGCGACGGCAGGCGCCGGAGCGGCTGCCGCGGCCGGCGCCGCGGGCGCGTAGACGAAGGGGCCCGGGTTGGTGCATGGCGGCGTGGCCACCGGCGGATTGGTCTGCTTGCCAGCCTTCTTGGCGTCGGCGTAGTACCTGGCCGCCGTGGCGTCCATGGACTTGCAGAGTTCATAGGCGGCCATCTTGCCGGCGTGCGCCGTCTTGGCCGCCGCCTCGGCCGCCTTGGCCTTGGCTTCGTCGCTGGGTGGGGGCAGCTTGGCCCAGGCCGCTGCGGCCATGCCGCTGGCCAGCAGCACCGACATCAGGAGCCTGGCGGGCTTCATCGTCTTCATGTCTTGGATCTCCGCAGAGTGGCGTTGGGCCGCAGATGCAAGGCGCAGCGCCTCAGGCCCGGTGGGGTGAGCTGGTCGCGGCGGCCATCGGCGGCGTCGACTGTGAACGGATGGCGGGCACACGCCCGGCCTTCACGTCGTCGTGCCACAGCTCATGGTGCTCCTTGGCCCAGGCTTCGTCGACGTAGCCGGTTTTCATGGCGTCCAGCGCGCCCTTGACGCCGATCGTGCCCAAATAGATGTGGCCGATGAACATCGCGGTCATCAGCGCCGAGGCCGCGGCATGGAGCATGTGCGCGACCTGCATCTGGCCGCGTGTCTCGCCCCATCCCGGGATCAGCAGGTCGAGCACCAGGCCCGACGCCACCACGGTGAGCCCGAGCACGATCACGCCGCCCCAGAAAACGAACTTCTCGCCGCCATTGAAGCGACCCGAGGGCACCTGCTTGCCACTCAGCAAGCCGCCGCCCTTGGCGAGCCAGGCCAGGTCTGCCGCCTTGGGCAGGTTGTCCTTGATGTAGATGAGCGCGAACACGACCAGCGACACGGCGAACAGCGGCCCCACGAAGTTGTGCGCGGTCTTCAGCGCATAGCTGAGCCACCCGAACAACGTTGCGCCCAGTACCGGCAGCAGGAAGAACTTGCCGAAGGCCATCACGATGCCGGAGATGGCCAGCACGACGAACGTGATCGCCATCGACCAATGCGCCACGCGCTCGAGGTAGGTGAAGCGTTCTATGAGGCGGCCGGTATTGACCTCATGGCCTCCGATCGGGCCCTTGGTGAAGTAGAAGAGCGCGGTGGCCGCGGCCACCAGCAGGATGAGCGAGCCGCCATACGGAATGATCCACTGGTTGCGAACCTGCCGCCAAGCCTCGCCCGCGGTGGTGAAGCTCGATCCAGGGTACTGCACGAAAGACTGGATCAGGACGCCCTTCTCCGCGCCCGGCAGGTTCACGCTGCCCGGCGTCTGGCCCGATTCGCGCACGCCGCGCCACATCGGGGCGTTGTTGCCTGGCTGCGACTTGGCGCGTGCGGCATTGCCCTCGTCTTCCTTGGGCAACGCGGGGGCCGCGAAGCCCGCCGGCGGGCCCTTGGCCGCCGTGGTGGCCTCGGCCGCCGGTGCGGCTGCAGCACCGCCCTGCGCCAGGGCCGGCGTGCAGGCGGCCCAAGCCAGGGCCAGGCTGAGGATGAGCTTCCGGGTCCAGCTGTTCATGGTCTATCCCCTGTGCCGGGCGTCAGTGCGGGCCGGTACGCCCGTATTCGTTCTGGCCTTGCTGGGCACGGGCGTTGAGGTGCCGCTCCCAACTGGCCGCGTCGCCCTGCTTCCAGTCGCCGGTTCTGTACGCGCCTGCGGCCGTCGCATAGGGCGCCTGGTCGCTGCGCTTGCCGATGACCTGCGGCTTCTCACCGCAGCCTGCCAGGCCCATCAACAAGGCGCCCACTGACATGGTGACGATGATTCTCATGACTTCGTCCCCGCAGGCTGACCCTGCCCGCCACCGGCCGGCTTGCCATAGGCCGTGCCCCAGCCCCAGACCTCGCTGCCCTTGCCGCGCGTGAGCACTCGGGTGCGGAAGATGTCGGCCACGACGTCGCCGTCACCGCCCAGCAGCGCCTTGGTCGAGCACATCTCGGCGCAGATGGGCAGCTTGCCCTCGGCCAGACGGTTGCGGCCGTACTTCTCGTTCTCGGCCGCACTCGTGTTGGCCTCGGGACCACCGGCGCAGAAGGTGCACTTGTCCATCTTGCCGCGCAGGCCGAAGGTGCCGTTGCTGGGGAACTGGGGTGCGCCGAAGGGGCAGGCATACGAGCAGTAGCCGCAGCCGATGCAAACGTCCTTGTCGTGCAGCACCACACCCTCGGCGGTGCGGTAGAAGCAGTCGACGGGGCACACCGCCATGCACGGCGCGTCTGAGCAGTGCATGCACGCCACCGAGATGCTGCGCTCGCCCGGCACGCCGTCGTTGAGCGTGACCACGCGGCGCCGGTTGACGCCCCAGGGCACGTCGTGTTCGGCCTTGCAGGCCGTGACGCAGCCGTTGCACTCGATGCAGCGCTCGGCGTCACAGATGAACTTCATTCTTGCCATGATGACTCCTGCTGGGCCGCCCCAAGGGAGGCATGCGCCCCCCCGGGGGGCAGCGAACGGATGTGAGCTTGGAGGTTCACGGTTTGATCCTCAAGCCGCGCGCTCGACCTGGCAGACGGTTGTCTTGGTCTCTTGCATCATGGTCACGCTGTCGTAGCCGTAGGTCGTGGCGGTGTTGACCGCCTCGCCGCGGATGATCGGCGCCGCGCCCTTCGGGTAGAAGGTTTCCATGTCCGCACCCTGCCAGTGGCCGGCAAAGTGGTAGGGCATGAAGGTCGTCCCCTTGTCGACGCGCTCGGTCACTTGCGCCTTCACCTTGATGCGCGCACCCGTCGGCGTGGTCACCCACACCTCCTCGCCATTGCGGATGCCGCGGTCGTTGGCTGCAGCCGGGTTGATCTCGATGAACATGTTCTGCTGCAGTTCGGCGAGATAGCGGTTCGAGCGCGTCTCGTCGCCGCCGCCCTCGTACTCGACAAGGCGCCCGCTGGTCAGGATGAGGGGGAACTTCTGCCCCACATCCTTGTTCGCCTCCTGCACCGTCTTGAACAGCGTGGGCAGGCGCCAGAAGGCCTTGCGGTCGTCGTGCGTCGGGTACTTGGCCACCAGTTCGGGCCGCGTCGAGTACAGCGGCTCGCGATGCTGCGGGATCGGGTCGGGGAAGTTCCAGACCACGGCCCGCGCCTTGGCATTGCCGAAGGGGTGGCAACCGTGCTTGGTCATCGCCACGCGGATGATGCCGCCCGACGGGTCGGTCTTCCAGTTCTTGCCCTCGGCCTTCTTCTGCTCGTCCTCGGTCAGTTCGCCCCACCAGCCCAGCTTCTTCAGCAGCAGGTGATCGAACTCGGGGTAGCCGGTGGTGAGATCGGCGCCCTTGGAGTGCGAGCCGTCGGCCGCCAGCAGCGACTGCCCGTCACGCTCGACGCCGAAGTTGGCGCGGAAGTTGCCGCCGCCATCCATGACGTGCTTGGACGTGTCGTACAGGTTGCTGGTGCCCGGGTGTTTCATCTCGGGCGTGCCCCAGCACGGCCAGGGCAGGCCGAAGTACTCGCCGTCGAGCTTGTAGCCGGTCTCCTTGTCGATGCCGCCCTTGGCCTTCAGCGTGTTGACGTCGAAGACATGCATGTTGCGCATGTGCGCCTTCAGCCGCTCGGGGCTCTGGCCCGTGTAGCCGATGGTCCAGACGGAGCGATTGATCTCGCGCAGGATGTCCTCGGGCACGGGCTCGTCCTGGCCCTTGACCTTCTGCAGCTTGTAGTTCTTGACCAGTTGCTCGCCGAAGCCCAGCTTCTGCGCCAGCTGGTACAGGATCATGTGGTCGCTGCGCGATTCGTACAGCGGCTCCATGACCTTCTCGCGCCACTGCAGCGACCGGTTCGAGGCCGTGACCGAGCCGCTGGTCTCGAACTGCGTGCACGCCGGCAGCAGGTAGACACCACGCTTGGGGTTCAGGTCCTCGGCCTTGCCGGGCATGGCCGCCATCGCCGCCGTGGCCGACGGGAAGGGGTCGACCACCACCAGCAGGTCGAGCTTGTCCATCGCCTTCTTCAGGTCGAGGCCGCGCGTCTGCGAGTTCGGGGCGTGGCCCCAATAGAACATGCCGCGCAGGTTGCCTTCCTGGTCGATCAGCTCGGGCTTCTCGAGCACGGCGTCGAACCATCGCGAGATGGTCAGGCCCGGCTTGGACATCATGCCCGGCGCGTACTGCTTCTTGATCCACTCGAAGTCGACGCCCCAGACCGCGGCGTAGTGCTTGAACGAGCCTTCGACGATGCCGTAGTAGCCCGGCAGCGAGTCGGGATTGGGGCCGACGTCGGTGATGCCCTGCACGTTGTCGTGACCGCGGAAGATGTTCGCGCCGCCGCCACTCTTGCCGACGTTGCCCAGTGCCAGTTGCAGCAGGCACGACGCCCGCACCATCGCGTTGCCGATGGTGTGCTGGGTATGGCCCACGCACCAGACCAGCGTGCTCGGGCGGTTCTCGGCCATCGTGCGGGCGACCTGCAGGCACTCGGCCTCGGTCACGCCGGAGGCCTCGAACACCTTGTCGGGCGTCCACTTGGCCAGCACCTCGTCGCGCACCTTGTCCATCGCCCAGACACGGTCGTTGAGGTACTGCTTGTCTTCCCAGCCGTTCTTGAAGACGTGGTACAGCACACCGTACAGGAACGGGATGTCCGCCCCCGAGCGCATGCGCACGTACTGGTCTGCCTTGGCTGCCGTACGGGTGAACCGGGGGTCCACCACGATCATCTTGCAGCCCTTCTCCTTGGCATGCAGCATGTGCAGCAAGGACACCGGATGCGCCTCGGCAGCATTGCTGCCGATATACATCGCAGCCTTGCTGTTCTGCATGTCGTTGTACGAGTTGGTCATCGCACCGTAGCCCCACGTATTCGCCACACCGGCGACAGTAGTGGAGTGGCATATTCGTGCCTGGTGGTCGCAGTTGTTACTGCCCCAGAAGGACATCCACTTTCTGAGCAGGTACCCCTGCTCGTTGTTGCTCTTGCACGAACCGACGATGAAGATGCTGTCGGGGCCGCTTTCCTTGCGCAGCTCGAGCATCCTGGCGCTGATCTCGTTCAGCGCCACGTCCCAGGAGATGCGCTCGTACTTGCCGTTCACGAGCTTCATCGGGTACTTCAGGCGGTATTCGCCATGCGCGTTGTCGCGCACCGCCGCGCCCTTGGCGCAGTGGGCCCCCATGTTGATGGGAGAGTCGAACACCGGCTCCTGCCGCACCCAGACGCCGTTCTCGACGACGGCGTCGATCGCGCAGCCCACCGAGCAGTGGGTGCAGACCGTGCGCTTGACCTCGACCTTGGCGCCTGAAGCGGCTGCCGCGGCCGTGGCGTCGGCGGCGGCGTCGGCCTTGCGGACGAGCGTGAGCTGGGTGGCCGCGATGCCGGCCCCGAGACCCAACCCGGATCGGCGCAGGAACCTGCGCCTGTCCATCGTGGGTATGGCGCGGGACAAGCCTCGCGCCAGGCCGTCGACGAGCGTGCGGGACGACGACGTCGCCCCGTCAGCTGCCGACTTGCGTGTCAAGAGCATAGAGCCTCCTGTGGAACAAGCGGATTCGGGATGGGAGTCATGTGAACGTGGTCAGCAGGGTCGGACCCGCAGCTTCAGATGCGCGCGGTGGCGTAGTACTGCCGCACATGGTCGGTCAGCTGGTAGCCGCCGGCCGGGTCGAGCTTGGCCTCGGCCGTTTTATGCGGCGCTGGTTCGGCAGCGGGCAAGCGCGTGGCGGCGGCCAGCGCGCCGACGGCACCGACCACCCCCGCACCGACGAAGACGGCACGGCGGTTGATCGTGTTGGTGGGGGACTTGTCCATCGGGTCGGTCTCCATCGCAAGGGGCCATTGCGGGCCGATAGGTAACCCGAGCATTACCCTGCATAGCGACCCGCGGTTCAAGCGGGATGACCCTATCAAGCCGCGACAGTTTGTCGTGACTCAGTGCCGCCCTGTTTTCCCGGCCGGCACGCCCCGGCGGCAACGGCCCGGCGGTCGTCGGCGCCGCGGCGCTGCGACGCCGATAATCGCCGGCCCGAAGTGGCCGCCCGCGAGCCGGTCGCTGCGGCACGACCCACGCCCGCCTCACCGAACCCTCAGGACACTGGCACCACCGTGATCATCGGCACCGCAGGACACATCGATCACGGCAAGACCTCGCTGGTCAAGGCGCTGACCGGCATCGACGCCGACCGGCTCAAGGAAGAGAAGGAGCGCGGCATCACCGTCGACCTGGGCTTCGCCTACCACGCGCTGCCCGACGGCGAGGTGCTGGGTTTCGTCGACGTGCCCGGCCACGAGAAGCTGGTGCGCAACATGCTGGCCGGCGCCACCGGCATCGACCATGTACTGCTGGTGATCGCTGCCGACGACGGCCCGATGCCGCAGACGCGCGAGCACCTGGCCATCCTGCACCTGCTGGGCCTGGGCCGCGGCGCGGTGGCGCTGAGCAAGTGCGATCTCGTCACGCCGGCCCGCCTGGCCGAGGCCGAAGGCGAAGTGCGCACGCTGCTGGCCGGCAGCGCGCTGGCCGATGCCCCCATCCTGCCGGTGTCGTCGCGCACCGGCGCGGGCCTGCCCGCGCTGCAGGCCCACCTGGCGCAGGCCGCGGCCCAGGCGCCCGCGGCGCGGCGGCCGGGCCAGTTCCGCCTCGCGGTGGACCGCAGCTTCACGCTCGCCGGCATCGGCACCGTGGTCACCGGCACCGCGGTGTCGGGCCAGGTGGCGGTGGGCGACAAGCTGACGCTCTCGCCGCGCGGGCTGGAAGTGCGCGTGCGCGGCCTGCACGCCCAGAGCCTGCAGGCCGCCACCGGCCGTGCCGGCCAGCGGCTGGCGCTGAACCTGGCTGGCGTCGAGAAGAACGACGTGCGGCGCGGCGACTGGATCGTGGCCGACGCTCTGCACGCGCCGACGCAGCGCCTGGACGTGCGCTTGCAGGTGCTGGCCAGCGAAACCCGCCCACTGGCGCACTGGACGCCGGTGCACCTGCACCTGGGCGCCGAGGACGTCGGCGCGCGCGTCGTGCTGCTGGAAGGCCAGGCGATCGAGCCCGGCCGCAGCGCGCTGGTGCAGCTGGACCTCGACCGCGCCATCGGCGCGCTGCACGGCGACCGCTTCATCCTGCGCGACCAGTCGGCGCTGCGCACGCTGGGCGGCGGCGTGGTGCTCGACGCCTTCCCGCCCGTCACGCGCCGCCGCCGCGCGCAGCGCCTGGCGACCCTGGCCGCGTTGGCCCAGCCCGGCCCCGCCGAGGCGCTGGCGGCGGCGCTGGCGCTGGAGTTGCCCGGCGGCGTCGACGCGCGCCAGTTCGCCACGCTCTACAACCTCGACGGCGCCCAGCTCGGGCACGTGATGGATGCCGCGCCCCACCGCAGCATCGAGGACGGCGGCCGTGCGCTGCTGTTCGCCAGCGGGCAGATCGAGCGTTATGCCGGCGCGGTCTCGGCCCACCTGGCCGGCTTCCACCGCAAGCAGCCCGACAGCCCCGGCCTGACGCAGGAAGCGCTGCAGCGCGCAGTGCGCGACAAGCCCGCCGGCGCCGTGTTCGCGCTGCTGCTGCGCCAGCTGGTCAAGGAAGGCGCGCTCAAGCGCAGCGGCCCGCACCTGTCGCTGGCCGGCCACGATGCATCGCTGCAAGGCGCCGAGAAGGCGCTCTGGGAACGCCTGAAGCCCTGGCTCGACGAAGGCGGCGTGCACCCGCCGCGGCTCAGCGAGATGCTGCTGCGCGACCGCAGCCTGCGCAAGGACCAGGTGATGCGCGTGCTGCAGCGCCTGGAACGCATGGGCAAGGTGCATGCGGTGGGGGCCGAATACTTCATCCAGACGCCGCACCTGCTGCAGCTGGCGGCGCATGCGCATGCGCTGGCCGAGGCCGACGAGCACAAGCGCCTGAACGTCAAGGCGCTGCGCGAGGCCACGGGCATCAGCCGCCACCTCTCGGTGCCGCTGGTAGAGTACTTCGACCAGATCGGCTTGACGAAGCGCGACGACTTGGGCCGGCATTTCAGGCGCGATCCCCGCAAGGTGTTCGAAGGCTGACGGCGCTGGCGCGGTCGCCCGCGCCACGGCACCGGTCGGTGATGAATGGAGGAGGATCGTCCCCCGGTGGGGCGTCCGGTCTGCAAAACCGGGTGGGGCTGCCCTGCGGTCCCAGGTGGGTTCGACTCCCACCCCCCTCCGCCACGTGCCCGACGCCATGACCGCCCTCGCCCACCGCCCGCCTGCGCTCGACAAGCTGCTCGAATCCGACACCCTGCGCGCGCTGACGCAGCAGCACGGCCGCGCAGCCGTGCGCGCCGCCGCCCGCAGCGCGCTCGAGGCCTGGCGCGCCGAGGCCGCGACCACGCCTTTCGACACGGCCGCGTTCGAGGCCGCCTGCCGCAGCGCGCTGGAACGGCAGGCCGCCGCGGCGCTGCGACCGGTCTTCAACCTCACCGGCACCGTGCTGCATACCAACCTGGGCCGCGCGGTGATGGCACCCGAGGCCATCGACGCCGTGGTCGCGGTGATGCGCGGCGCCTCCAACCTGGAGTTCGACCTCGCCCGCGGCGCGCGCGGCGACCGCGACGACCACATCGCCGGCCTGCTGACGGAGCTCACCGGCGCCGAGGCCGCCACCGCCGTCAACAACAACGCCGCCGCCGTGCTGCTGGTGCTGGCCGCGCTGGCCGACCGCAAGGAAGTGCCGGTGTCGCGCGGCGAGCTGATCGAGATCGGCGGCGCCTTCCGCATCCCCGACATCATGCGGCGCGCCGGCGCCAAGCTGGTCGAGGTGGGCACCACCAACCGCACCCACCTGCGCGACTTCGAAGACGCCTTCGGCCCGCGCACGGCGCTGGTGATGAAGGTTCACGCCAGCAACTACGCCATCCAGGGTTTCACCGCCGCCGTGCCGGTGGCCGAGCTGGCGGCCCTGTGCAGGGCGCGCGGCCTGCCCTTCGTCGAAGACCTGGGCAGCGGCACGCTGGTCGACCTCACGCGCTGGGGCCTGCCGGCCGAGCCGACGCCGGCGCAGTCCATCGCCGCCGGCGCCAACGTCGTCACCTTCAGCGGCGACAAGCTGCTGGGCGGGCCGCAGGCCGGTCTCATCGTCGGCGACCAGGCGTTGATCCAGAAGATCAAGCGCCACCCGCTGAAGCGCTCGCTGCGGCTGGACAAGATGACGCTGGCCGCGCTGGAAGCCACGCTCAAGCTCTACCGCGACCCCGACCGCCTGGCCGAGCGGCTGCCCGCGCTGCGCCTGCTCACGCGTGGCCAGGCCGAGCTGCGGCAGGTCGCCGAGCGCATCGCGCCGGCCGTGGCCCTGGCACTGGGCGACCGCGTCAGCGTGCAGGTGCTGCCGTGCAGCAGCCAGATCGGCAGCGGCTCGCTGCCGGTCGACCGCCTGCCCAGCGCCTGCGTGGCCGTCGGGGCCCCGGCCGGGGCCAAGCGCGCCGGCCGGCTGCCCGACCGCCTGGCCGAAGCGCTGCGTGCGCTGCCGGTGCCGGTGATCGGCCGCATCGAGGACGGCCAGGTGCGGCTGGACATGCGCTGCCTGGACGGCGCCGCGGCCGAGGCCACCTTCGTGGCGCAACTCGGCGCGCTGGCGCAGGCGCGGCTCTGACCCCGGCGCCCGGGGCGCCGCGCCGATCAGCCCGTGCCGGTCTCGGGGTCGGGTCGTTCCTGCTCGATCAGATCGTCGTCCAGCAAGCCCAGCGCACGCGCCTGTTCGATCTTGCGCTGCCGCGCCTGCGGCGACTGCGCGATCTCGCAGACCTCGTCGACGGCCACGTCCAGGCCGTCGGACCGCGCGAAGTGCGGGTCGGACTGGAAGAGCTTGCGCAGCGCCTCGTTGCGCACGCCGGCGTCGATTTCGGGCGCCGTGAAGACCGAGTAATCCGACTCGGGCGTGAGCCGCGACACGTCGTCCAGCGTCGGCGGCGTGGCCGGCATGCGGTCGGGCTCAGCCATCGCCGCTTCCTTCGTCGCGGCCGCGGGGGCCGCGGCGCGGCCGCCGGTCTTCGTCTCCCGCACCGGCGCCGCCCTGCAGTTCACGCTCCTGCGGCGTCAGGAAGGACATCGCGCGCACCTTGCGCCCGGTGTCGGGCCGGAAGTTCTCGTTCGTGAACACGCGCAGCCACTCGCACAGCTCGGGCTCCAGCGGCACGTTCTCGACGCACTCCTCGGCCGTCATGCGCCGGTCGGCCTCGATGTAGGAGACGCTGACGCCGGTCAGGATGACCCTCGACGCGTCGGCCTCGTCGACCAGCCACGACACGAACCAGGCCGGCCGGCCCGAGGTCAGGTTGAGAAAGTAACCCTTGCATTCATCGGCAAAGAGTTCGACCTTGAACCCGGGGTAGAGCCAGCGCGAGGTCTTGCCGTCGTCGTGCAGCCGGCGCGGCGCGCTGCCGAAAACCCCTTCGTCGGGCACGACTTCGAGCAGGCGGAACAGCCAGTCCTGCCAGGCGTTGGGCCGGGCGGTGCGCTCCATCACCACGGCCACCTGCAGCGCGGGGCGCGCTGAGGCGGTGGGCGGTGCCTGCGATGTGGTCGACTCCATGCGCGGGCAGTCTAGCCCAGGCGCCGCGGGCGACAAGCTGTCGCGCCCGGCGCGCCGGCAGCGAGGGCCCGCCCCGGGGCGGCGCAAAACGACGGCACCTAGAATCCCCGCTCGCCCCGCCGCCGGCCCGCCCAGGACCTGGCGGCTGCAGGGCCACCGAGCGCACGCCGAGTACCGATCCCACGATGTCCACCGACTCCGAAGACAGCGGGTTCCTGTCGCGCTGGTCGAGGCGCAAGGCGCAGGTGCGCCAGGGCGCCGATGTGGTCGATGTGGCCAGGCCGCCAACGCAGCCCGCCACCGTGACGGCCCTCGCCGACCCGCTGCCGGCGGTCGATGAGGCACCGCCGCGCGAGGCCGCCGCGCCTGAGGGCGCGCAACCGTCGGCCGCGCCCGGCCCACGCGCCACACCCTCTGCGGCAGCGCCTGCACCACCCACGCTGGACGATGTGGCCGCCTTGACGCGCGAGTCCGACTACTCGCGTTTTGTCGGCCGCAGCGTGCAACCCGACGTGCGCAACGCCGCGCTGGGCAAGCTGTTCAGCGACCCGCACTTCAACGTCATGGACGGCCTGGACACCTACATCGACGACTACGGCATCCCCGACCCCCTGCCCGACGGCATGCTGCGCAAGATGCTTCAAGCCCAGGCCATGGGCCTGTTCGCCGAAGAACAGGTTCCGCCCACGACCCCGCCCCCCGCCCCCGAACTCGCACCGCAGCCCGAAGCTGCCGTGCCCACGCCCCCCGAGCTGGCCGCCGATGAAAACACTGATCTGCAACTGCAACCAGACGATGACGCTGGATGCCCTGGCCCTGCGCCAGGCGCTGGCGAAGACGCCGGGCGCGCACTCTGACGGGCTCGACACCGTCCACACGCTGCTGTGCCGCCGCGAGGCCGGCGCCTTCCAGCGCGCGGCCAAGGCCACCAGTGCCAGTGCCGACGAGCTGCTGGTGGCCTGCACGCAGGAAGCCCGCCTCTTCCTCGAACTGAACGACGCCACCGAAGGCGCCGCCGGCGTGGCCGAGCGGCCGATCCGCTTCGTCAACATCCGCGAGACCGCGGGCTGGTCGCGCGACAAGGCCGCGGCCACGCCCAAGATCGCCGCGCTGCTGGCCGTGGCCCAGCTGCCGGCGCCCGAGCCCGTGGCCACCGCCAGCTACCGCTCGGGCGGCCGCTGCCTGGTGGTCGGCCCGGCGCAGGCCGCCGAACGCGCCGCCGCGCTGCTGGACGACACGCTGGACGTGAGCGTGCTCGTCAGCCAGGGCGGCAGCGCGCTGGCACAGGCCCACGGCCGCGCCACCTTCACCGGCCAGCCGACGCGGATCACGGGCTGGCTCGGCCAGTTCGACGTCGCGTGGCGCAGCGCCAATCCCATCGACCTCGACGTCTGCACGCGCTGCAACGCCTGTGTCGACGCCTGCCCCGAGGGCGCCATCGGCCTCGACTACCAGGTCGACCTGGCGGCCTGCCAGAGCCACCGCGACTGCGTGCGCGTGTGCGACGCCGCCGGCGCCATCGACTTCGACCGTGCACCCACCGTGCACGAAGACCGCTTCGACCTCGTGCTCGACCTGCGCGAGCAGCCCGCGTTCAGCCAGCACCAGCCGCCGCAGGGCTACTTCCACGTGCCCACGCGTGGCGCCGGCGCCGAACGCGGCCTGACCGACGCCGTGCTGAAGCTGCGCGGGCTGGTGGGCGAGTTCGAGAAGCCGCGCTTCTTCCGCTACCAGCCCAAGCTCTGCGCGCACAGCCGCAACGAGCAGACGGGCTGCACGGCATGCATCGACGTGTGTTCGGCACGCGCCGTGCGCAGCGACGGGTCGCGCAAGGGCAAGACCAAGGGCGAGCAGGCCGGCGGCATCGCCGTCGAGCCGCACCTGTGCGTGGGCTGCGGCGCCTGCAGCACGGTGTGCCCGAGCGGCGCGCTGAGTTTTGCCTATCCCGGCCCGGCCGACATGGGCCGGCGCCTGCGCACGGCGCTGGCCGCCTACGGCCACGCCGGCGGCCCGGCGCAAGCCGGCGCCGCGGCGCTGCTGCTGCACAGCGAAGGCGCCGGTGCGCGGCTGATCGACGACCTCGGCCGCGGTGCACGCGCCAGCCGCGACCTGCAGGGCCTGCCCGCGCGCGTGCTGCCGCTGGCGCTGTGGCACACCGCCAGCGTCGGCATCGACCTGTGGCTGGCGGCCATCGCCCAGGGCGCGAGCCAGGTGTGGGTGCTGCTGACGGATGAAGAGGCGCCGGAGTACCGCCAGGCGCTGGCCGAGCAGATGGCCGTGGCCCAGGCCGTGCTGACCGGCCTGGGCTACCGCGGCGAGCACTTCAGGCTGCTCGAGGCCCGCGACGCCCGCGACCTCGCGGCGCTGGACGCCGCGCTGCGCACCGCGGCGGCGCAAACCGTGGCCCGGGCCGGCACCTTTGCCGTCCAGACCGACAAGCGCGCCACGCTCGAACTGGCCATGGACCACCTGCTGGCGCAGGCGCCGCAGCCCGCCGACGAGGTGGCGCTGCCTGCCGCCGGCGCGCCCTTCGGCAGCCTGCTGGTCGACGCCGACAAGTGCACGCTGTGCCTGGCCTGCGTCGGCGCCTGCCCCGAGGCCGCGCTGGCCGACAACCCCGACACGCCGCAGCTGCGTTTCATCGAGAAGAACTGCGTGCAGTGCGGCCTGTGCGCCACCACCTGCCCCGAGCGCGCCATCACGCTGCAGCCGCGGCTGTGGCTGGCCGACGGCGGCAAGGCGCGCAAGAGCGCCCGCGTCATTGCCCAGGACCAGCCCTGGGCGTGCGTGAGGTGCCACAAGCCTTTCAGCACGCTGCGCGCGATCGAGAACATGGCCGCCAGGCTGGCCGGCCACAGCGCCTTCCAGGGCGCTGCGGCCGAACGCCTGAAGATGTGCAGCGACTGCCGCGTCATCGACATGTACAGCAACCCCGGCGAAGTGCGCATCACTGACCTGTGATCCGACCCGTGATCCGACCTGTGTAGCCTTCGCCCACACGAGCCCCGCACCCATGACCGCCCCGACCTCAACCGCCCAGGTCTCATTTGCCAGCCCAGGCGACGCCGAGGAGCTGGCCCGCGCCGAGCTCTACGGCCTGCTGGCCCGCCTCTGGCTGGCGCCGCCCGATGCCGAGCTGCTGCAGCAGTTCCGGGTTGCCGTGACCGAGGCGCCCGAAGCCGGCGCGCTGCTCGAGGCGCCGTGGCAGTCGCTGGTGGGCGCGCTGCGCGCCACCACGCCGGCGGCGGCCGCCGGCGAATTTGCCGCGCTCTTCCACGGCGTGGGCAAGCCCGAGGTCTTTGCCTTCGGCTCCTACTACCTCAGCGGCTTTCTCAACGAGCGCCCGCTGGCCACGCTGCGCGACGACCTCGCCGCGCTGGGCCTGACGCGCGACGAGACGACGCTGGAGACCGAAGACCACGTCAGCTACGGCCTGGAGGTCATGCGCTACCTGATCGGCGGCGACGACGTCGCGGTGTGCAACCTGGAACAGCAGCGCCGCTTCTTCCGCACCCATCTGCAGACCTGGGTCGGGCAGTTGTGCGAGGCCGTCAACGCCAGCCCCAACGCCGTGGTCTGGGCTGCGGTGGCCGACTTCACGCGTGAGTTTCTGAAGGTCGAGACGCAAGCCTTCGACATGCTGGAGGCCTGATGGCGATACGCACCGAAGACATCACCGGCCTCGTGCTGTGCGGTGGCCGCGGCAGCCGCATGGGCGGCGTCGACAAGGGCCTGCAAAACTACCAGGGCATGCCGCTGGCGCTGCACGCGCTGTTGCGGCTGCGGCCGCAGGTCGGCGAGCTGATGATCAACGCCAACCGCAACCTGGCGGCCTACGAGTCGCTGGGCGCGCCGGTGTGGCCCGACCCGACGGGCGACTTCCCGGGCCCGCTGGCCGGCTGGCTGGCCGGGCTCGAGCGCTGCGAGACACCCTACATGGTCACCGTGCCCTGCGATTCGCCGCACTTCCCCGCGGACCTGGTGGCACGCCTGGCCGCTGCGCTGGAGGCCGGCAACGCCGAGATCGCGATGGCCGCCACCACCGAAGCGGGCGTGGTGCAGCCGCAGCCGGTGTTCTGCCTGATGAAGTCGCAGCTCATGGAAAGCCTGGTCGCCGCGATGCAGGCCGGCGAACGCAAGATCGACCGCTGGACGGCGCAGCACCACTGCGTGCAGGCGATGTTCGACGACGCCGCGGCCTTCTTCAACGCCAACACGCCGCAAGACCTGGCGCGGCTGCACGGCCGCTGACCACGGCACGGCCGGCGCGCAGCCGGCGCCGCGCCGCCGCGGCGCGGGGCCGCATCGCCCGCCTGCAGCGGCAGGCGCGGCGCGGCGCTACCATCGCGCCCGCCATGCCGCCTCCACTGCTCGATTCCCTCCACCACGCCGCGCGCGAGCCCGTGACACCGGCCAAGGCCGGCCACAACGACCCCGCCGAACACTGGCCCAACGCCGCGGTGCTGGTGGTGGACGACGAGCCGGGCATGCGCAACTTCCTGCTCAAGACGCTGGCGCCGCGCGCCGGGCTGGTGCTGGGCGCCGGCTCGGCCGAAGAGGCCGAGGTGCTGCTGCACAAGCACCGCTTCGACCTCGCCATCCTCGACATCACGCTGCCGGGCAAGAACGGCATCACGCTGCTGAAGGAGCTTCGCGCCCAGGGCAACCCTTGCGAGGTGGTGCTGATCACGGCTTTTGCCGACCTCGAGACCGCGATCGAAGCGCTGCGCGCCGGCGCCGGCGACTTCCTGCTCAAGCCCTTCCGCGCCGCCCAGGTGCTGGGCGCCTTCCGCCAGGGGCTGGAGCGCGCCCGCTTGAAACGCGAGAACTGGGTGCTGAAGCGCGAACTGCACCAGCGCACGCCGCCGGCCGACGGCCTGGTCGGGCGCAGCATCGTCATCAAGGGCCTGCAGGCGGCGCTGCAGCGCGTGGCAGCGGTGGACAGCACGGTGCTGCTCACCGGCGCCTCGGGCACCGGCAAGGAACTGGCCGCGCTGGCGCTGCACCGGCTGAGCCCGCATGCCGGCGCGCCCTTCGTGCCCGTGAACTGCGCGGCGATGTCGGCCACGCTCATCGAGGCCGACCTGTTCGGCGCGCCCGGCCGTGACGGCCTCTTCGTCTACGCCCAGGGCGGCACGCTGTTCCTCGACGAGGTGGCCGAGCTGCCGCTGGCGCTGCAGGCCAAGCTGCTGCGCGCGCTGGAAAGCCGGCGCATCCGGCCCGTGGGCAGCGAGCAGGAGATCCCGCTGCAAGTGCGCTTCGTCGCGGCCAGCAACCGGCCGCTGCGCGCCGAGGTCGAGGCCGGGCGCTTCCGCGCCGACCTCTACTACCGGCTGCAGGTGGTGGAGATCACGCTGCCGCCGCTGGCCGCGCACAAGGAGGACATCCCCGACCTGGTGGCGCACTTCGTCGACACGCTGGCGCCAAGGCTGGGCGTGGCGCCCATTGCCGTCAGCGCCGACGAGATGCGCTACCTGCAGCAGTACGACTGGCCGGGCAACGTGCGCGAGCTGCGCAACCTGATCGAGCGCTCGCTGATCGTCGGCGCGCTCAACGTCTCGGCGCTTTACCAGTGCCTGTCGCGCCCCGCCACGCAGCCGGCGCGGCCGGTGGCCGACGGCGTCACCGACCTGCAGACGCTGGAAAAACGCCACATCCTGGCCGTGCTGGACAGCGTGGAAGGCGACAAGACCCGTGCCGCGCAGTTGCTGGGCATCTCGCGGCGCACGCTCGAGCGGCGCTGCGCCGAGTGGCAGATGGCGTGAGCGCGGTGCCGGCCCACGCGCCCGCCGCGGCGGCGCCGCCCCTGGGCGGCTTCCAGCGGCTGTCGATACGCCACAAGCTGCTGGCGCTGGCGCTGCTGCCGCTGCTGGGCGTGCTGCCGCTGCTGGGCGTCGGGCTGCTGTGGTGGGGCAGTGCAGCCGTCGACCACCTGCTGCTGACCAAGGTGCGCGCCGACCTGGCAGTGGCCAACGGCTACTTCGAACGTGTGCTCGGCGAGGTGGGCGCCAGCGTGGCCGGCGTGGCCGGCTCTCAGGTGCTGGCACGCGCCCTGGCCGGGCCGGCGAGAGAACCGGCCGCGCTGCTGCAGCGCCAGGCGCTGCGCGAACAGCTCGACTTCATGCGCTGGCTGCCCGCCGACCCGACGCTGGCCGACACCACCAGCGTCGAGCTGCTGGCGCCGGCGCAGCAGGGCCTGTTCAGCGCGGCGCAGCAGTCGCGCGTGGCGGTGCCGCTGCTGGCGACGCAGAACGCCGCGCCCACGGCGCGCACCGTCGAAGACCGCGCCCTGGTGCTGCAGGCCACCCGCGCGGTGCGCGACGACGCCGGGCGGCTGCTCGGCCATGTGCAGGGCGGCGTGCTGCTCAATCGCAACCTGCCCTTCATCGACCACATCAACCAGATCGTCTACCCCGAGGGCTCGCTGCCTTTTGCCGACTGGGGCAGCCGCGGCACGACCACGCTGTTCCTCGACGACGTGCGCATCAGCACCAACGTGCGCCTGTTCGGCGGCGAACAGCAGGAGCGCGCCATCGGCACCCGCGTCTCGCAGAGCGTGCGCGATGCCGTTCTCGGCAGCGGGCGCACCTGGCTGGACCGCGCCTTCGTCGTGCAGGACTGGTATGTCTCGGGCTACCAGCCCTTGGCCGATGGCGCCGGTCGGCGCGTGGGCATGCTCTACGTCGGCGTGCTCGAGCGGCCCTTCACGCTGCTGAAGTACGGCGCGCTGGCCAGCATAGGCGTGCTCTTCTTCGCGGTGATGGTGCTGGCCGCGCTGCTCTCGCTGCGCTGGGCACGCGCCATCTTCCACCCGCTGGAGCGCATGGAGGCCACGATGCAGCGCGTGGCGAGCGGCGAGCTGGGCGCACGCGTGGGCCCGCTGGCCCGTGCCGACGAGATCGGCCGCCTGGCGCGGCATCTGGACGAGTTGCTGGCGGCGATCGAGGACAACACGCGCCGCCTGCAGGGCTGGAACGCCGAGCTTGACGCCAAGGTCGCCGAACGCACCAGCGAACTGCAGCAGGCGCAGCGCCAGCTGGTACAGGCCGAGAAGCTGGCCACCGTAGGCCAGCTCACGGCCAGCATCGCGCACGAGATCAACAACCCCATCGCGGTGATCCAGGGCAACCTCGACCTCGTGCGTGAACTGCTGGGCGACGAAGGCGCGGCGCGCGTGGCACCGGAGATCCGGCTCGTCGACGACCAGATCGAGCGCATGCGGCTGATCGTGACGCGGCTGCTGCAGTTCGCGCGGCCGGCCGAGTTCGCCGGCTACGTCGAGGCCGTCGATCCCAACCGCACGCTCGAAGACTGCCTGGTGCTGGCCGGCCACCAGATCGCGCGCGTCGGCGTCACCGTGCGCCGCGACCTGCAGGCCACGCGCCACCCCGCGATCAACCGCCAGGAGCTGCAGCAGGTGCTGGTCAACCTGATCGTCAACGCGCTGCATGCGATGCCCGGGGGCGGCACGCTGACGCTGGCCACGCACGACGTGGGCCCAGGCACATCCGAAGACAAAGACGCCGCCGTCGACATCACCGTGGCCGACAGCGGGCCCGGCCTGGCGCCCGAGCTGCTGGAGCGCCTGTTCCAGCCCTTCGTGACGCGCCGCAAGGACGGCACCGGCCTCGGGCTGTGGATCAGCCGCGAGATCGTCGAACGTTACGGCGGCGGCCTCACGGCGCGCAACGGCGCCGGCGGCGGCGCCGAGTTCACGGTGCGGCTGAAGGTCGGCGGCGACTGAGGCGCGCCGGGCTCAGGCCGCTACCGGCGTGCGGATCAGGTGATCGAAGGCCGACAGCGCCGCCTTCGCGCCATCACCCGCGGCGATGATGATCTGCTTGTACGGCACCGTCGTCGCGTCGCCCGCGGCGAACACGCCCGGCAGGCTGGCGGCGCCCTTGGCGTCGACGATGATCTCGCCGTACTTGCTGAGCTCCACCGTGCCCTTGAGGAACTCGGTGTTGGGCACGAGGCCGATCTGCACGAACACGCCGGCCAGCGCCAGGCGGTACTCGCGGCCATCGGCGCGGTTCCTGTACTCCAGGCCGTCGACCTTCTGGCCGTCGCCGGTGATCTCGGTGGTCTGGGCGTTGGTGTGGATGTCGACGTTGGGCAGGCTCTTGAGCTTGTTCACCAGCACGGCGTCGGCCTTCAGCTGATCGGCGAACTCGACCACGGTGACATGGGCCACCACGCCGGCGAGGTCGATGGCGGCTTCGACGCCCGAGTTGCCGCCGCCGATGACGGCCACGCGCTTGCCCTTGAACAGCGGGCCGTCGCAGTGCGGGCAATAGGCCACGCCCTTGTTGGCGTACTCGGCCTCGCCGGGCACGTTGACCTTGCGCCAGCGCGCGCCGGTGGACAGGATCACGCTGCGCCCCTGCAGCACCGCGCCGTTCTCGAGCGTCACCTTGATGGTGCCGCCGGGTTGCCCGGCAGGTTCCAGCGCGGCGACGCGCTGGCCGTTCATGATCTCGACGTCGTAGGCCTTGGCGTGGGCTTCGAGCGCCAGCGCGAACTTCGGGCCTTGCGTGTCGAGCACGGAGACGTAGTTCTCGATGCCCAGCGTGTCCAGCGTCTGGCCGCCGAAACGCTCGGCCACGATGCCGGTCTTGATGCCCTTGCGCGCCGCATACACGGCCGCTGCGGCGCCGGCCGGGCCGCCGCCGACGATCAGCACGTCGAAGGCCCCCTTGGCAGACAGCTTGGCGGCTTCGCGCACGGCCGCCCCGGCGTCGAGCTTGGCCAGGATCTCCGTGATCCCCATGCGGCCACTGCCGAAGGGCTGGCCGTTCAGGAAGATCGACGGCACGGCCATGACCTGGCGCTGCTCGACCTCGGCCTGGAACAGCCCGCCGTCGATCGCCACGTGGCGGATGCGCGGGTTCAGCACCGCCATCAGGTTCAGCGCCTGCACGACGTCGGGGCAGTTGTGGCAGGTCATCGACATGTAGGTCTCGAAGGCGAAATCGCCTTCGAGCGACTGGATCTGCGCTGTCACGTCGGCCTCGAGCCTGGGCGGGTGGCCGCCGGCCTGCAGCAGCGCCAGCACCAGCGAGGTGAACTCGTGGCCCATCGGGATGGCGGCAAAGCGCAGCCCCATGTCGGCACCATGGCGCGTGACCTGCAACGACGGCCGGCGCATGTCGCCGCCATCGAAACGCGCGCTCACCATCGGGTGCAGCGCGGCAATCTCGGTCAGCAGTTCGCGCATCTCGGCCGAGGCCGGACGGTCGTCGAGGCTGGCGATCAGTTCGATGGGTTGCTGCAGGCGTTCGAGGTAGGCCTTGAGTTGGGCCTGGATGGTGCTGTCGAGCATGGCGGTGGCCTCGGGAGAAGGTGAAGTCAAGCGGCCGCCGCGGAACCGGCTCTGCCGGGCCGCTGGCGGCGCCCCCTGGAGGGGGAGCGCCGAAGGCGCTCCGGGGGTGGGCCTTAGATCTTGCCGACGAGGTCCAGCGAGGGGGTCAGCGCCTTGGCGCCTTCGTTCCACTTCGCCGGGCACACCTGGCCGGGGTGCTTGGCCACGTACTGAGCGGCCTTGAGCTTGCGCAGCGTCTCCTTGACGTCACGCGCGATGGCGTTGTCGTGCACCTCGGCGGTCTTGATGACGCCGTCCGGGTTGATCAGGAAGGTGCCGCGCAGCGCCAGGCCTTCTTCGTCGATGTGCACGCCGAAAGCCTTGGTCAGCTGGTGCGTGGGGTCGCCCACCAGCGGGAAACGCGCCTTGCCGACGGCCGGGCTGGTCTCGTGCCACACCTTGTGCGCGAAGTGCGTGTCGGTGGTGACGATGTAGACCTGGGTCTCCAGCTTCTGGAACTCGCCGTAGTTGTCGGCGGCGTCTTCGACTTCGGTCGGGCAGTTGAAGGTGAAGGCGGCGGGCATGAAGATGAAGGCGGACCACTGGCCCAACAGGGCCTGCTCGGTGACTTCGACGAACTTGCCGTTGTGGAAAGCCTGGGCCTTGAAGGGCTGGACCTGGGTGTTGATGAGGGACACGAAAGCACTCCTTGAGGGTTGAAGAGGAAGGAAGAATCTGTTGACGGGGGCCATTTTGGGTGCGGTGCAGCATTTAGCGGATTGATTGGCTCCATGTCAGCGATGCCAATTTCCTATTGCCTATTGCCTATTGCCCATTGCCTACTGCGTCTTTCGCGTCTTTCGTCAGCGGCAGCGCCGGCCCGAAACGACGACGGCCGCCTTGCGGCGGCCGTCGGGGCGGTGCGTTCTGCGCCAGGCCCCGTGCAGGGCCCGACAGCCAGCGTTCAGGTGCCCTTGGACACCGTGATGGTCGGGAACTTCGACGAGAAGTCCTTGGCCTTGAGGGCCACCTTCACCGCCACGCGGCGCGCCACGGTCTTGTACAGGCCGGCGATCTCGCCCTCGGGGTCGGCCACCACGGTGGGGCGGCCGGCGTCGGCCTGCTCGCGGATGGCCATGGTCAGGGGCAGGCCGCCGAGGTTGTCGACGCCGTACTCGGCGGCCATGCGCTTGCCGCCGTCGGCGCCGAAGATGTGTTCGGTGTGGCCGCAGTTGGGGCAGCAGTAGACAGCCATGTTCTCGACGATGCCCAGGATGGGCACGCCCACCTTCTCGAACATCTTCAGGCCCTTCTTGGCGTCGAGCAGCGCGATGTCCTGCGGCGTGGTGACGATGATGGCGCCGGTCAGCGGCACACGCTGGCTGAGCGTGAGCGCGATGTCGCCGGTGCCCGGAGGCATGTCGATCAGCAGGTAGTCGAGGTCGCGCCACTGCGTCTGGTGCAGCAGCTGGTCGAGCGCCTGCGTGGCCATCGGGCCGCGCCAGATCATGGCCTGGTCGGGCTCGATCAGGAAGCCGATGCTCATGACCTGCACGCCGTAGTTCTCCATCGGCTCGATGCTCTTGCCGTCGGCGCTCTCGGGCCGGCCGCTGATGCCCATCATCGTGGGCTGGCTGGGGCCGTAGATGTCGGCGTCCAGGATGCCCACGCTGGCGCCCTCGGCGGCCAGCGCCAGCGCCAGGTTGACGGTGGTGGTGCTCTTGCCCACGCCGCCCTTGCCGGACGCCACGGCGATGACGTTCTTGACGCGCGGCAGCAGCTGCACGCCGCGCTGCACGGCATGCGAGACGATGCGCGTGGTGATCTCGACGCTGACGTTTTCGACGCCCGCGACGCCTCGCGCCGCGGCGATCAGCGCCTTGCGCAGCGCCGCGTGCTGGCTCTTGCCGGGGTAGCCCAGTTCGACCTGGAAGGCGACATCGCTGCCTTCGATGCGCAGGTTCTTCAGCGCCTTGGTGGAGACGAAGTCCTTGTCGGTGTTCGGATCGGTGACGGTCTTCAGCGCGTCGAGCAGCGCGCTTTCGGTGACGGGGCTGGGCATGGTGGCGGGGGCTCCGGGGACGGTGGAAGGAAGGTCGGGCCCGCAAGTCTAAGTGCGGCGGGGTGGGTGCTTTGGCAGAAGGGATGCTTGCGCCGAGGGCGCTCACCCCGCAAGGGGTCGGGCATCCACGTGGACAGGGGTCGATGCCAAGGCCCGGCCCGGCCCCGCTTTACCCCACCCGCCGCACCCGCGGCACGCGGTTGGCGCCGGCTATGTCCATCACGAAGCCGCCCCGCGCGGCGCGGCGCACGGCGGCCTTGGCGTCCCTCAGCTTGTACACACCGCTGTTGTCGTCCACCACCTGCCACGCCTGCCCGTTGGCCAGCTCGATGCGCGTGCGCGGGCCCAGCCTTCGAACAGACCGGCGATGTGGCTGGCGATGGCGTCGGGCTCGCCCTGGCGTTCTTGCCCGAAACGCTGCTCGGACGTCGCCCGCGGCGCCCAGCGTCAGCGCCAGAGCGATCGGGCCAGAGGCGGACGCCCTGAGGCGGCATGGGGCGAGGCGGCGTGGGCCGGCGTGTCGGAGCGGTGGCCGCATGGGCCGCGCATGCCGCCGCCACCCGGCGTGCCGCGCAAACCTAGAATCCCCTGATGACCCGCAAGCTCTTCGTCACCACCGCCCTGCCGTACGCCAACGCCGGCTTCCACGTCGGCCACATGATGGAATACATCCAGGCCGACACCTGGGTGCGGCTGCAACGCATGCTGGGGCACGAGGTGCACTTCGTCTGCGCCGACGACGCGCATGGCGCACCCATCATGATCGCCGCCGAGAAGGCCGGCCAGACGCCGCAGCAGTTCGTCGCCACGATCGCCGCCGGGCGCCAGAAGTACCTCGACGGCTTCCACATCGCCTTCGACAACTGGCACAGCACCGACGCGCCCGAGAACCACGCGCTGGCGCAGGACATCTACCGCGCGCTGCGCAGGAACGAACTCATCGAGGTGCGCGAGGTCGAGCAGTTCTTCGACCCCGAGAAGGGCATGTTCCTGCCCGACCGCTTCATCAAGGGCGAATGCCCGAACTGCGGCGCCAAAGACCAGTACGGCGACAACTGCGAGGTCTGCGGCGCCGTCTACGCGCCCACCGACCTGAAGAACCCGGTCTCGGCGCTGACCGGCGCCACGCCGGTCCTGCGCACCAGCGAGCACTTCTTCTTCAAGCTCAGCGACCCACGCTGCGTCGAGTTCCTGGAGAACTGGACGCAGGACGGCCGGTTGCAGCCCGAGGTGGCCAACAAGGTGCGCGAGTGGTTCAAGCGCGACGAAGACGGCAAGGTCGGCCTGGGCGACTGGGACATCAGCCGCGACGCGCCCTACTTCGGCATCCAGATCCCCGACGCGCCGGGCAAGTACTTCTACGTCTGGCTCGACGCGCCGGTGGGCTACCTGGCGTCGCTGAAGAACCTGTTCGACAGGCGCGGCGTCGACATGGACGCCTACCTCGCCGACCCGGCCGTCGAGCAGGTGCATTTCATCGGCAAGGACATCGTCACCTTCCACACGCTGTTCTGGCCGGCGATGCTGAAGTTCAGCGGCCGCAAGGTGCCCGACCGCATCCACGTGCACGGCCATCTCACCGTCAGCGGCGAGAAGATGAGCAAGAGCCGCGGCACCGGCATCAGCCCGCTCAAGTACCTGGAACTCGGGCTCAACGCCGAGTGGCTGCGCTACTACATCTGCGCCAAGCTGAACGCGCGTGTCGAGGACCTCGACTTCAACCCCGACGACTTCGTCGCCCGCGTCAACAGCGACCTGGTGGGCAAGTACATCAACATCGCCAGCCGCGCCGCGGGTTTCCTGCACAAGCGTTTCGCTGGCCGGCTCAGCGCCGACCTCGGCGTCGAGGGCCGTGTGCTGCTCGACGGCCTGCGTGCCCATGCCGCCACCGTGGCCGCGCACTGGGACGAGCGCGAGTTCGGCAAGGCGCTGCGCGAGGTGATGCTGCTGGCCGACCGCGTGAACGAATTCGTCGACCGCCACAAACCCTGGGAACTGACCAAGCAGCCGGGCATGGACGCCGCGCTGCACGACGTGTGCAGCGTCTGCATCGAGGCCTTCCGCGTGCTGACGATCTACCTCAAGCCCGCGCTGCCGGCACTGGCGGCGCAGGTCGAGGCCTTTCTGCAGGTGCCGGCCATGCAATGGGCCGACGCGCAGCGCTCGCTGGGCCACCACAGCATCGGCGAGTACAAGCACCTGATGCAGCGGGTCGACCCCAAGCAGCTCGACGCGCTGTTCGAGCCCCCTCCCGCACCGGCCGCCCCGCCGCCCGGCGGCGAAGAGATCGCGCCCGAGATCGGTATTGCCGACTTCGCCAAGGTCGACGTGCGCATCGCCCGCATCGTCAAGGCCGAGGCGGTGGAAGGCAGCACCAAGCTGCTGCGCCTGACGCTCGACGCCGGCGAAGGCCGCCTGCGCAACGTCTTCAGCGGCATCGCGATGAATTACGCGCCCGAACAGCTCACCGGCAAGCTGACGGTGATGGTGGCCAACCTGGCGCCGCGCAAGATGAAGTTCGGCGTCAGCGAAGGCATGGTGCTGGCGGCCAGCGATGCCGACGAGAAGGCCAACCCGGGCGTCTTCGTGCTCGAACCCTTTCCCGGTGCCGTGCCGGGCATGCGGGTGCGCTGACGCCTGGCGCACGACCACCACATGTGCACCCGGCTGGTCTCTGAAACGAGGGCACTGCTGCCGTCGCGTCGGCGTCGATTCATCGCGCGGCTGCAGCACGGCGGTCCACCGGGGGTGCCGCACGGCCCCCGAATCCGCCCGCAGCCCCCGGAGACCCCATGCAGCCCCTCTCGCTCCACCCCTTCCGCCCGCGCCTGCTCGATGCGCTGAAGGACTACAACCGGCAGCGTTTCCTGGCCGACCTGGGCGCCGGCATCACGGTGGGCATCGTGGCGCTGCCGCTGGCGCTGGCCTTCGGCATCGCGTCGGGCGTGAAACCCGAACAGGGGCTCATCACCGCCATCGTCGGGGGTTTCCTCATCAGCGCCCTGGGCGGCAGCCAGGTGCAGATCGGCGGGCCGGCGGGCGCCTTCATCGTCATCGTCTTCGGTATCGTCGAGCGCTACGGACCCACCAACCTGCTGATGGCCACCGTGCTGGCCGGCCTGCTGATGTTCGTGCTGGGGCTGTTCAGGCTGGGCGCGCTGATCCGCTACATCCCGGTGTCCATCGTCATCGGTTTCACCAACGGCATCGCGGTGCTCATCGCGCTGTCGCAGCTGCGCGACCTGATGGGCCTGGACATCGTGAAGATGCCCGGCGAGTTCTTCGCGCAGCTCGAAACCCTGGGCGGCCACATCGGCAGCTTCAACCCCTGGGCCTGCGCCATCGGCGTGACCTGCATCGCCGGCCTGGCTCTCTGGCCGCGGCTGTTCTCGCCCGGCAAGCGGCTGCCGCCGGCCGCGCTGGACTGCCGCCCGCTGCGCATGGTCTCGCGCCTGCCGGCACCCATCGTCGCGCTGGTCACGCTGACGGCCGCGGCGTGGTGGTTCAAGCTGCCGGTGGAAACCATAGGCTCGCGTTTCGGCGATCTGCCCGACTTGCTGAGAGACGGCTTGCCGAGCTTCGACCTGCCGCCGTTGAGCTGGTCTTCTGCGCAGCAGCTGATCATCCCCACCATCACCATCGCGCTGCTCGGCGCCGTCGAAAGCCTGCTGTGCGCGCGCGTGGCCGACGGCATCGGTGACTTCAAGCGCCACGACCCCAACCAGGAGCTGATGGCCCAGGGCGTGGCCAACGTCGTGACACCGTTCTTCGGCGGCATCCCGGCCACCGGCACCATCGCGCGCACCGTCACCAATGTGCGCGCCGGCGCCTTCAGCCCCGTCTCGGGCATCGTGCACGCGTTCACCTTGCTGGCCATCCTGCTGGCAGCCGCGCCGCTGGCCTCGCTGGTGCCGCTGGCCGCGCTGGCCGGCATCCTGGTCTTCGTGGCCTGGAACATGTTCGAAGGCCACCAGTTCGCGCGCCTGCGCCGCTTTTCGGCCGGCTACCGCACGCTGATGCTGGGCTCGTTTGCGCTGACCATCGTGTTCGACCTCACGGTGGCCGTGCAGGTCGGCCTGGTGCTGAGCTGCGTGTTTTTCATCTGGCGCATGGGCACGCTGTTCCGCGTCGATCCGCACCGGCCCGCCGATGCCACCGAGCTGCCGCCGGGCGTGGCCGCCTTCGACCTCTACGGCTCGCTGTTCTTCGGTGCCGTCGGCAAGATCGAGGCCCTGCCCGACGACCTGCCCGAAGGCACGCGCGCCGTGGTGCTGGACATGCAGCGCCTGGTGCTGATGGACAGCTCGGGCCTGGACGCACTCGAGCAGATGCACCGCACGCTGCAGCGCCAGGGCACCGCGCTGGTTCTGGCCAACGTCAACGAGCAGCCGCTGTCGCTGATGCGCCGCGGTGGTTTCGAGGCCGTGCTGGGTGCCGACCAGATCGTGCCCACGGTGGCCGACGCCATCGACGGCGCGACCCCGCGCTGACGGCGGTGATCGCGCTGCCGGCGCGCTCTACCACTCGATCAGCCAGCGCCGGCCGCAGGCGCGGCAGCAGACGTTCATGCACGCGGGCTCACCGCCTTGGGCGTCACTGTCGACCTCTTCAGCCGGGCCGGGCTGCGGCGCCGTCGCTTCCAGCACCCAGCGGCCGTAGGCCTGGCACTGGGGGCAGACGGCCTGGTTGGCGATGATCTCGGCGCGCATCAGCAGTTGCAGGTAACGCCGCAGCGCCCACACGCCCACGCCCGTGGCTACGAACAGGCACAGGGCGATCAGGCCCCGCGAGGCGCCGGGCTGCGTGAAGGCTTCCATGCCGGCCAGCAGCGCCAGCGTGCACATCAGCAGCAGCACGAGGTGGCTGTGGCCGATGAGCAGTTCGCGCTCGTACCACTTGCGAAACCCCCGACGCCTGATCGACTGCGTGATGGCCATGTGCCCCGACCCCTTGCCGCCCGGCCATGCTGGCGCGAGGCCGCGGCGGCGTCAGGCGCCGGCGCCGGCCTTCACGCGCCGTAGTCGAGCTCGATGCGCTGCAGCAGCCGCCGCGCCACGCGCAGCGACTCCTTCAGCACGCTGCGCTCGATGTCGTCCAGCGCCGCCACCTCGATCAGGTTGGCATTGCCGGCCTGATGTTCGGCTGCGGCGGGGTCGACCTGCGCCCGCAGCCGCAGCCCCTGCAGGAACTCGAAGGCGCTGACCCAGGCCTGCCCCTCGGGCGCGGCCACGCGCAGGCCTGGCGCCGCCCCCTCCAGGCGCGCGCGCGTGCCCAGCAGCGGCAGCCCCTGCGCCAGCACGAACAGCCGCGCCGCGTCGACGAAGATCGCCGTGCCGTGCAGCTTCAGGTCGAGCATCTCGCGGCCCTTCACCGTCTGCGTCTCGATCGCCCCGCGCCAGTTCAGCGGCACGCGGTAGCGCCCCACGTTGCCGGCCAGCTGCTTGAGGAAACGTGGCACGCGCGCGGCCTCGCGTGCCGGCATGGTCTGCAGCGGCCGCGCCAGGGCCAGCTGGCCGCACAGCGGCCGCAGGTCGAAGTAGATGCTGGCCTTGAGCAGGTCTTCGGGGGCGCCGTGCTCGATCCAGTGCGCGAAGCGGGCCCGCCACTCGGCCGGCGTCAGGCAGCACTCGGGGTTGCTGGCCATCACCTGGCCCTTGCACAAGGGGTAGCCACAGAGGTCGAGCGCCTCGTTGACCTCGAGCGCCAGCGCCAGCCAGCGCGGTCGGTCCTTGCCGGGCTCGGCGCTCTCGAAGACGAGGCCGTTGTCCTGGTCGGTGGCCACGGTCTGCTCGCCGCGGCCCTCTGAGCCGAAGGCCAGCCAGCAGGCCTTGGCCATGTCCATGCCGCGCCGCGCCGCGACCAGGTTCACCAGGCGTTCGGCGAGCACGTCGTTGAGGTGGCTGATGAGCTCGGTGGTCTGGCGCGCCTGCACGCCCTGCCCCAGCAGGTTGCGCGCGAGGTTTCGGATCTCGCCGGCCAGGTGGCGCAGCGACTCGATGTCGGGAGCGGCGCGGATCTGCGTGCTCAACTGCCCCGGCGACAGCCGCTGCAGTGCAAACAGGTCACGCTCGGAGACGACGCTGACGACGCGGCCTTCTTCGGTCACCGGCAGGTGGCGGACGCCGTGGCGGGCCATGGCCAGCGCGGCATCGTGCAGCGTGTGGCGCGTGCTCAGGCTCACCAGCGGCTGGCTCATGACCTCGGCGATGGGCGTGTGCAGCGGCAGCTGCGGCAGCGTCACGCGGCCCAGGATGTCGTGGCGCGTCAGGATGCCCAGCGGCGCCTGGCGCTCGTTCAGCACCAGCACCGAACCGACGCTGCGTTCGTGCATCGCCGCCAGGGCCTGAGCCAAGGGCGTCGAGGGACCGCAGACCACGGCGCTCTTGCGCGGCAGGCTGCCCAGGCGTGCCTCCAGCGAGTGCGCGCCCGCGCCCTGCTGCAGCGCACGCTGCGCCAGCGTCAGGAAGTGCATGACGCGGCGGTTCAGGAAGTCGGCGAAGGCGGCACTCTGCTCGGCCAGCCGCTGCGCCGCGGCCGCCGGCAGCGCCAGGCAGCGCGTGGCCTCGTCGGCCGTGTAGGTGGCGGTGACCGCACGCTGCCCGAGCAGCGCGCCGACCGGGAACAGCGTGCCGGCCTCGTACTCGAACGGCCCGCTGCTGGCGGCCAGCCCGTTGCGACCGACGATGCGGCCACTGCAGACGAGCAGCAGACGGTCGACCGGCCCGTCGCCGGGCTGCAACACGACCTCGCCGGCCTCGTAGTCGACGACGCGCGACGAGGCGCTGAACAGCTCGAGCTGTGCCGGCGTCATCTGTGCGAACGGCGCCAGCCGCAGCACATCGGCCGGCAGCGCGGGCGAGGCGGCGGCCGTGGGCGGCGGCGGTGGCTGGACGGACATGGGCGGTGCGGGCAGAGACCACACGCATCTTAGGACGGCAACGGCTGGCGGCGGGGCCGGTGCGGCTGACGCGCGTCAAGCCGCATGCGCGGCGCGGCAATGGAAAAGGGCCGCACCCCGGAGGTTGCGGCCCTTTCGGCTCAGGCGCGGCGGATCAGGCGCGCGTCGTGTTCAGGTTCGGGTAGCGCACGTGCTCCACCAGTTCCTGGGTCTCGGCCGAGGGGGCCTTGGTCAGCAGGCTCACGATGATGATCACCGCGAAGCCCAGCGGCACGCCGAAGACGCCGGCCGAGATCGGCAGGATGCCCCACCACAGTTCCACCGGCGACGTGACGCCGAAGATGCCGCGCAGCCAGGTCTGCGTCGTCACCATGTAGTAGAACGTGATGCCCAGGCCGGCGACCATGCCCAGCGTCGCGCCCCACTTGTTGGCGCGCTTCCAGAACACGCCCAGCACCAGCGCCGGGAAGAAGGCCGCCGCGGCAAACGAGAACGCCGCTGACACCAGGAACAGGATGTCGGCCGGCTTCTGCGCCGCCACCGCAGCGGCGGCCAGGGCCACCACCAGCAGCAGGACCTTGGAGATCATCACGCGGCGCGCGGTGGGCGCGTTCGGGTCGATCATCTTGTAGTACAGGTCGTGCGACAGCGCGTTGGCGATGGTCAGCAGCAGGCCGTCGGCGGTGGACAGCGCGGCAGCCAGGCCGCCGGCAGCGACCATGCCCGAGACCACGTACGGCAGGCCGCCGATGGCCGGCGTCGCCAGCACGATGATGTCGCCACCGATGCGCATCTCGCCGAGCTGGAAGATGCCGTCCTTGTTGACGTCGGCCACCGACAGCAGCGCCGGATCAACCTTGTTCCATGCCGCGATCCAGTCAGGCAGCTGGGTGAACGGCGTGCCCACCAGCGTGGTGAAGATCTCGTACTTGACCAGCACCGCCAGGGCCGGTGCGGTGAAGTAGAGCAGGAAGATGAAGAACAGCGACCAGGTCACCGAGGCGCGGGCGTCCTTCACCGACGGCGTGGTGTAGTAGCGCATCAGGATGTGCGGCAGCGCGGCCGTGCCCACCATCAGGCAGAACACCAGCGCCAGGAAGTTGCGACGCGACTCCTCGAAGGTCTTCTTGGCCTTTTCGTCGCCGTTGGGGTCGCCCGCGTACTGCGCGGCGTGGCGCGGCATGCCGGCCAGCGGCTTGGCGCGCCCATCGGCGGCGGCCTTGGCCTTGGTCCAGGCGTCCTTGGCCGCGGCAGCGTCCTTGGGCAGCGCGGCCAGTGCCTTCTCGGCGGCCTGCAGGTCGGCTACCGCAGCGCTGGCGGCCTTCAGCTCGCCAACCTTCTGCTCGGCGGCGGCACGGTCGGCGGCCAGAGCGGCGGGCACGTCCTTGAGCTTGGCGGCCAGGTCGTCGGACTGCTTCTTGAAGATCGCGATGACTTCCTTTTCCTTCGGGTCGTCGATCAGCTGCTTCTCCTTGGCCGTGACCTTCTCGAGCTGGTAGCCGTAGATGGCCTGCGGGATGGGCACGCCGGTCTGCTTCACGCTCAGCCACACCACCGGGATCAGGTAGGCAATGATCAGGATGATGTACTGCGCGACCTGCGTCCACGTCACCGCGCGCATGCCGCCCAGGAACGAGCACACCAGGATGCCGCCCAGGCCGACGAAGATGCCGATCTCGAACGCCAGGCCCGACAGGCGCGTGGTGATCAGGCCGACACCGTAGATCTGCGCCACGACGTAGGTGAACGAGCACAGGATGGCCGCCAGGATGCCGACGAAGCGAGGCAGGTTGCCCTCGTAGCGCGCGCCCAGGAAGTCGGGGATGGTGAACTGGCCGAACTTGCGCAGGTAGGGCGCGAGGAAGAGCGCCACCAGGCAGTAGCCGCCGGTCCACCCCATGATGAAGGCCAGGCCGCCGTAACCCGTGAGGTACAGCGTACCGGCCATGCCGATGAACGACGCCGCGCTCATCCAGTCGGCGCCGGTGGCCATGCCGTTGTAGACCGCCGGCACGCGTCGCCCGGCGACGTAGTACTCGGCGGCGTCGCTGGTGCGGCTCATGATGCCGATGCCGGCATACAGCGCCACGGTGGCCAGCAGGAAGATCATGCCGATCGCGCCGCGCGACAGCCCCATCTGCTCGGCCACGGCCAGCACCAGCACGAAGGCGATGAAGCCCCCGGTGTACCAGCCATAGACCTTGTTCAGGCCCTTCTTGAAGGCCGCGTTGGCCTCCTTGTTGGAGACCCCGGATTGGGGTTCGAAACTCAAGCCAGCCATGTCATTCCTCCTCGGCCACGCCGTGCTCGATGTCGAGCTTGTTCATGTAGTGCGCGTAGTACCAGATGATCACGACGTAGATCACCAGCGAACCCTGGGCACCCATCCAGAAGCTGAAGGGCCAGCCTGCGAAGTTGAAGGCCAGGTCGCGGGCAAAAAACGACACGACATATGTCACCACGAACCATATCG
>PNKD01000019.1 GCA_013822265.1 Leptothrix sp. (in: b-proteobacteria) | reverse complement strand
AGGCCGGCGTGCCCATCGTCACCGGCGACACCAAGGTCGTCGAGCAGGGCAAGGGCGACGGCGTCTTCATCACCACCACCGGCGTCGGCGTGGTGCCGCCCGGGCTGCAGATCTCGGGCGACCGCGCCCGGCCGGGCGACCGCATCCTCGTCAGCGGCAGCATCGGCGAGCACGGCATGGCGGTGATGTCGCTGCGCGAGAACCTGACCTTCGGCACCGACCTCGTCTCCGACACCGCCGCCCTGCACGGCCTGGTGGCGGCCATGGCGGCTGCCGTGCCCGAGCTGCGCGTGCTGCGCGACCCCACGCGCGGCGGGCTGGCCACCACGCTCAACGAGATCGCCCGGCAGTCGGGCGTGGGCATGCGGCTCGACGAGGCCGCGATCCCCGTGCTGCCGCAGGTCGAGGCGGCGTGCGAGTTCCTCGGCCTCGACCCGCTGTACGTGGCCAACGAGGGCAAGCTGGTGGCCATCGTGCCGGCCGCGCAGGCCGACCGGCTGCTGCAGGCCATGCGCGCGCACGCGCTGGGCACGCACGCGGCGCTGATCGGCGAGGTCGTCGCCGATCCCCACCACTTCGTGCAGATGCAGACGCGCTTCGGCGGCCGGCGCATCGTCGACTGGCTGACCGGCGACCAGCTGCCGCGCATCTGCTGAACCTGCGCGGCGTTCGCGCCACGCCCGCAAACCGGGGCCCCGGGGGCCGGGCGTTGGCCCAATCTTGTCCGAAGTCAATTTGCCCACGGGGCGCGCGGACAGAATCCTTTCGCAGCGGCAGGCTGCTCCGGGCGTGCTCGGGCGCGTCGGCAGCCACCCATCGCCGCAGAGAGATCGCCATGAGCGGCAAGCAAACAAGTTGGATCGCATCGCGACCCTGGGCCGCGCTGCGCCTGGTGGCCGCGAGCCTGGTGCTGTTGCTGTTGACTGCCGGGGCCGGCACGGCCTGGGCGCAGGACGCCAAACCCAGGACCAAGGCCGCCTGCCTGGCCTGCCACGATGACGCCCAACTCAAGAGCGCCGATGGCCGGCCCATGACGGTGCTGGGCGACGAGTTCCAGCGCTCGGCGCACCGCAAGCTCGATTGCGCCGAATGCCACTCCGCTGCGCTCACCGGCAAGCACACGCCGGGCGTGCTGGGCCCGGTGGCGCCGCAGGTCTGCAAGGACTGCCACGCCGACGAGTTCAAGGACATTGCCGCCAGCGTGCACGGCCGCCGCGCCGACGGTGAGCGCGCCGTCAAGGACTGCCTGGGCTGCCATGGCGACCTGCACAAGGTGCGCAAGGAAGGCGATCCGGCGTCCAACCTGTCGCCGATCAACCAGATCAAGACCTGTGGCGGCTGCCACGAGGACATGATGGCCCACTACGACACCAGCGAGCATGCGCGCGCGCTGCTGAAGCTGGGCCTGACGACGGCCGCACCCTCTTGCGCCAGCTGCCACGGCAAGCACGACATCCGCGAGAAGGCCGAGGCCAAGTCCAAGACCAGCCATGCCAACATCCCCGCCACCTGCGGCACCTGCCACACCACCATCCTCGCGCAGTGGATGGAGAGCTCGCACGGCGCCGCGCTGGCCGGCGACAAGAGAGGGCCGGTGTGCTCGACTTGCCACTCTCCCCATGCGGTGAAGCGCCCCGATGCCGCGGCCGTCAGGCACGAGATGTCCGACGGCTGCGGCAACTGCCACGACAAGGTGACGGCGTCGTTCAAGGACAGCTTCCACGGCAAGGCCACCTCGCTGGACAACCGCAAGGCCGCGGCCTGCTCCGACTGCCACACGCCGCACGCCAACCTGCCGGCGTCCGACCCGCGCTCGAGCATCCACCCCGACAACCTGGCCGCGACCTGCGGCACCTGCCACAAGGCGGTGAATGCGTCGTTCCTGACTTTCGACCCGCACGCCAATCCGTCCGACCCGCAACGCAACGTCTACCTGTACTGGACCTGGCTGGGCATGACCGGGCTGCTGCTGGGCGTGTTCGGCTTCTTCGGCCTGCACGGCCTGCTGTGGCTGCAGCGCGCGCTGGTCGGCAAGCTGCGCGGCGAGTTCAAGTTCGGCCACACCGCCGACGGCCCGCACGTGCGGCGCTTCACCGGCATGCAGATGGGCGTGCACCTCGCCATCGTCACCAGCTTCTTGCTGCTGGCGGCCACCGGGCTGCCGCTCAAGTTCCCCGACGCCGGCTGGGCGCCTCGCCTGATGTCGATGCTGGGCGGCGCCGAGATGGCCGGCAGCCTGCACCGCCTGGGTGGCGCGGTGACCTTCGGCTATTTCGTCTGGCACCTGGGCATGCTGGTGCACGGGCTGCTGTTCAGGCACGAACGCGGCCAACTCTGGGGCCCGAACTCGATGGTGCCCCAGCCCAAGGACCTGTTCGACTTCATCGGCATGATGAAGTACTTCTTCTACCTCGGCCCGCGTCCGAAGTTCGACCGCTTCACCTACTGGGAGAAGTTCGACTACCTGGCGGTCTTCTGGGGCGTGGCCATCATCGGCTGCTCGGGCCTCGTGCTGTGGTTCCCGACGGCGGCCACCATGGTCCTGCCGGGCTGGGCCCTGAATGCGGCCTACCTGATCCACAGCGACGAGGCGCTGCTGGCCACCGGCTTCATCTTCCTCTTCCACTTCTTCCACACCCACCTGCGGCCCGAGGCCTTCCCGCTCGACCCGGTGATCTTCGTCGGCAGCATGCCTCTCGAACGCTTCAAGGAAGAGCGCCCACTGGAGCACGCGCGGCTGGTGGCCGCCGGCAAGCTCGCCGAGTTGATGGTGCCGCCGCCCACGGCGCAGGCGATGCGCCGCGCCCACGTCTTCGGCTTCAGCGCGCTGGCCATCGGCATCCTGCTGGCCGTGTTCATCTTCAGCGCGCTGCTGGGCGGCCTGACGCACTGAAGTCGCGCCCCACCACCATGGCGGGCTCGATGGCCGCCACTGGTGCGCGGGGCTCCGGGGCCGCGAGCGCATCGTGAGCTAACGGGCAAAGTTGCACGCCCCTGAAGCTCGTTTGCGCCCGGTCAAAGTCTGTCTCACGGTGCGCCGTATCGTCGCACCGGCGCGTTGGGCACGAGATCGGCTCCAGGCGCGCGGGGGCCGCCAACCGCAACGGAGATCCGGCGGGTACAGGAGGGATCGGAATGCCCAAACACGTAGTTCGCCTACTCGCACTGATGGCCATCGGCATCGTGCTCGCACTGCTCGCCCGGTCGTTCCTGGTTCCGGAGTCCTTCGGTCGCTTCGGTCACTACCGAGCCGACTCGATCGCCGAGAACGCGGCGCTCAAGCCGGTGCACCGCACCTCGAGCTATTGCCTCGACTGCCACGAGGACGAACACACGAAGTGGTCGGCCGGCGACCACAAGAGCGTCGGCTGCGAGGCCTGCCACGGCCCTGCCCGGACGCACCCGAAGGGCGGCATCAAGACACTTCCCGTCCCCAAGGAGACCATCCGCCTGTGCAGCAGCTGCCACGAGCAGACCGCGGGCCGGCCCGCTGCGCAGCCTCAGATCGTGCTGGCAGAGCACGCACCTCGCGAGGAGTGCGCGGGCTGCCACAACCCGCACTCGCCGAAGATCTCGACCGACCTCAAGCTGACCGGCAATGTCGACGACGGCAAACGCCTGGCCGCCAAGGCCTGCGCCGAATGCCATGGCACGGCCGGCGTGAGTCCGAACGCGACCTGGCCCAGTCTGGCCGGCCTCAGCGCCGACTACCTGGTGCGCATGACGACCGCCTACAAGAGCGGTGACCAGCAGGATGTGGCCATGACGCCGCTGGCCAAGAAGCTGTCGGAAAAGGACATCCAGGACGTCTCTGCCTACTACGCCAGCCTCACCTGCGGCAACACGCCGGCGGGCAGCCGCCGCGGCGACGTGGCGGCGGGGCAGTCGATGTCCAAGAACTGCGCACGCTGCCACGGCGAGACCGGCATACCGACGATCCGATCCTGGCCGCTGCTTGCCGGCCAGGCGTCTGGTTATCTGGCGAACTCGCTCAAGGCGTTCAGGGCAGGCCTGCGCAAGAACCCGACGATGGCCAATGCGGCGGGAAGCCTGAGCGACAACGACATCGCCAACCTGGCGGCGTTCTACGCGGCCCAGAAGTGCTCAGCGGCCAACTAGGCGAAGGACCGAACATGACCACCGAAACCGACCTCGCGTCCACCGCACGACGCCGCTTCCTGGGCCAGCTGGGTCTGAGCATCACCTGTACCGGGGCGCTTGCCGGTGCGGGGGTTCTCGGCTTCGCGGGCGCGGCATCGGCGACATCGGAGGCTGCCGCCTCGGGGGGCGCGTCAGGCGCTGGCGCTTCCCCCGGCACTTCAGCCGTCGGCGCGAAAAACGGCTCCGGCGCGGCCGCGGTCACCGAGGCCTCCAAGCGACGCTGGGCCTTCGGCGTGAATGTCAACAAGTGCATCGGCTGCCTGCGTTGTGTCGAGGCCTGCAAGGCCGAGAACGACGTTCCCCGCAATGCGCATCAATTCCGCACCTGGGTCGAACGCTACGTCCACATCGAAGGCGAGGAAGGGATGCGCATCGACAGCCAGCAAGACCCCGTGAACATCGCAGCGGCCGGCTCGGAGAGCGAGTACCGTTTCGCGAACCGCTACCAGGGCAAGAAGATCGACAAGGCCTTCTTCGTGCCCAAGCTCTGCAACCAGTGCGCCAACCCGGCGTGCGTCCAGGTGTGTCCGGTCGGTGCCACCTACAAGACCGAGGATGGCGTCGTGCTGGTCGACGACAAGCGATGCATAGGCTGCCGCTACTGCGTGCAGGCCTGCCCCTACGGCGCCCGCTACTTCGACGAGCGCCGCGGCGTTCCGGACAAGTGCACCTGGTGCTATCACCGCATCACCAAGGACCTGCAGCCGGCCTGCGTAGAGATGTGCCCCACCGGGGCGCGGGTCTTCGGCGACCTGCGCGACCGCGAGAGCCCCATCAGCCTGTTCGTCCGCAACAACCAAATCCAGGTCCTGAAGCCCGAGTCGGGCAACGCGCCCCAGGTCTTCTACATCGGCCTGGACAAGGAGGTGAACTGATGGAACCGATTCTTCACTTCGCGCCCTACACGGGCTGGGTCTATCCGAACGAAACCATGTTCGATTGGACCGTGCTCCTGGCCGTCTACCCCTACCTGACCGGGCTCGTGGCCGGCGCGTTCACCGTCTCGAGTCTCTATCAGGTCTTCGGGTTCGAGCGCCTCAAGCCCGTCGCCCACCTGGCGCTGCTGACGTCGCTGTGCTGCATGCTCTTCGTGCCCTTGCCGCTGCTGCTTCACCTCGGGCACCCCGAGCGCGCGATGAACGCGATGATCACGCCGCACTTCACGTCCGCGATGGCGATGTTCGGCTTCTTTGCGACCTTCTACGTCGTGCTGCTGATGCTGGAGATCTGGTTCGCCTTCCGGCCCTACATCGTCGAGCAGGCCCAGAAGCGCACGGACGCGCTGGGCAAGGTGTACAAGCTGCTGACACTCGGCTCCTACGACGTCTCGGAGAAAGCCCTGGCGCACGATCGCAAGTGGGTCTTCTGGCTCGCGGTCACCGGCATTCCGGGCGCCCACGGCCTGCATGGCTATGTCGGCTTCCTGTTCGGCTCCCTCAAGTCGCGCGAGTGGTGGTCCTCCGACCTCATGCCGGTGATCTTCCTGTTCTCGGCGATCATCTCCGGCGTCTCGATGCTGATCGTGATCTACGTCGTGTCCTGCCTGGTTCGCCGCATTCCCATCGACGCCGCCTGCGTCAAGGGCATGGCCTACACCGTGTGGGCCTTCATCATGGTCGCGTTCGTGCTGGAGGCGCTGGAGTTCGCCAACATCGTCTACAAGGGACGCGAGGGCGTCGAGATGATCATCCATTACGTGACGGGGCCGCTGCTCGTGCCGTACTTCATCCTTCAGTTCGCGCTCGGCGCCATCCTGCCGATGCTGTGGCTGTCGTACATGTTCTGGCGTGGAACAGGCGGCAAGCCGCTGGTCGTGGGCGCGACGATCAGTGCCTGCCTGGTGCTCTTCTCGGTCTTCATGATGCGCTGGAACGTCGTGATCGGCGGGCAGGAGATCTCCAAGACCGGCAAGGGGCTGCTGACCTACCAAATGCCATTCCTCGGCCAGGAAGGCGCGCTGGTGGCCATCGTCCTGGTGGTCGCGCCGTTCATCGTGCTGCTGGGGATGATCAAACTCTTCCCGCCCTGGGACGACCACGGCACACGGCATGCCGCGCCTGCCGCGGCCTGAGCCCCCATGAAGTAGGCGCTGCGCAGGCCAGGCCTGGCCACACCAGGCCTGGCCTGGCCTCTTGCCGACACACGCGCTGCGACGGCGAACCGCCCGAAAGGCGGCCACGGCCGCCCCGGCCACCGGGCCGGTCCCGGCGTGATCTTCCAGCCAGCCAAGACTCACGCCCGCTCGAACTGCGCGTCGAGCGCTCCGGCATCCCTTCCGGTGCACTTGACCGGCGCGCTTGACCGACGCACTTGACCGACGCACTTGGCCGGCCCACTTGGCCAGCGCGTTGTGGCCGTCGGCGGCGGCTGCACGCGCAACGGGGCCGCGGAAACCGGGTGTGATCGCGCCTGCCTCGCCAACCAGCCGACAGCGGGACGATGCGGGGTTCAGGCTTCGGGCCTGGCTTCGGGTGCCCCCGCGGCCTCCGCGCCGCTGCGCCGCAGGCGAGGCGCGACGATGAGCGCCGCGCCATACAGCGCCATCGCGATGAACAGGGTCGAGGGACGCGAGTGCTTGAAGTCCTGCGTCAGCAGCTTCAACCCGATGCCGATCAACAGCGGGTAGACCAACCAACCCCACTCGCGAAGCCGGGCGTGACGGCCCATCCAGGCGATCAGCAGCGTGGCCAGCGAGAGGACCCCTGTTCGTACGCTGGCGAGCACCCCGGAATCGACGCCGCCGCCGGGCAGACCGCCAGCGATCGGTGCGATGTAGCCGATCACCGCGCCGCCGACCGTCAAGACGCAGACGAGGGTGATGACGAAGCCCGCCGCGATCGCCAACTCGTCCTGCGCCGATCTCGGACGCTGCGCAATGAACGCCGCAGACAGCACGGCGGCAGCCAGCATCACCAGCACCACGGCATCGGGAGTTGCCCATGCCCCTTGTGCACCGGCCACCACGGCTGTCAGGCCGTAGGCGAACGACCCCGACACGAAACCGGCCGCCGTCAGGTAGGCCGCCGAGTGAAGCAGCGTGAACAGCCCAGCGCCGCGGAACCAGAGGCCGGCGGTCAGCGCACCGAACACGGCGAACGCCGCGCCGGGCCAGGGCCTACGGGCGGAGATCATGATGCCGGCCACGACCAGCACGAGGGCCAGCGTCGTGTAGAAGTACAAGTTCACCTTCGCCGTGCCGCTGCCGAAGAACTTGACTGCCACGCCGTAGCAGCCCACGCCCAGCACCACCGCGATGGCGCCGATCATGACCGGCATGGCATCGCTGGCGCTCATCGTCAAGGCAGTGCCGCCCAGCGCGATGGCCATGGTGGCGAAGGTCTGCATGATCTCGAAGGGGCTCACCTCACGGCCCTTTGCCAGCGTACGGATCGCGGTGCTGCCGACATAGCCGAGCAGCAACATCAGGATCAGCAGCATCGCCGACAGCGGTGTGTCACGCTGTTCAGGTGCGAAGGCGCGCAGGGCGACGCCCGCGACGGCGGCATCGGCCGTCAGCGCCGCCACCCAGCGACTGCCCCACCAGTCGACCGCGTAGCTGAGCCACAACGCAGCCACCCCGAGAGCAACGAGGTAGACGGCCAGCGGCCACACGACACCGGTCTGCAGCAGGATGGCTGCCGCGGTGGGTGGCCCACCCAGTACGGCGATCCACGACACGGCACGCAGCCGACGCCGCCACGCGACCATCAGCAGCCCCGCGCTCAGCGCGGCGAGGACTGCCGCACTGGCCGTGCCGCCGAGTACCTTGAACCGTGTCGTGGCCTCGACAGCGAGCGGGAGTGCGATCAAGCCCGCCGCCAGCGCGTGCAGCACGGCATTCGGCACCTGCCCGTGCGCGCCCGCACGGTCGCTCATGAACAGCCAGACCGCCGCGTACACGAAGGCCAGGCCGATGCCCACGGGTACGGCCAGGACACCGGCGTCGGTCATCGCACGCAGGAAGAAGCCACCGGCCAGCACGAGAAGCAGCCGCCCGATCAGCGACAGCATGGCGATCGGGTCATACGGATCCTTGGCCTTTGCGGTGCCGCTCGGCATCTCAGGCGCGGCCGTCGTCGGCAACGGTGCCTGCGCCGTCGCGGCCCCCGCCACAGGGGCATTCGCCGCGACCTTCGACTCCATCGTGTCGAGACGCTGCTGCAGCGTCGCAACGGTCAGTCGCAGATCTTCGACCAGAGACTCGAGGCGGCCAATCCGCGGATCCATGATGCCCTTTCAAGGACATGCCGTCGGTTGCGAGCCCGCGCCACTGCTGACGGAACCGGCACCTCGGCCCAGTGCGGTGGGCGAGTGTTAGCGGAATCGTTTGGGGTGGTCAATCTCGCAACGCGCTTGAACTTGCGCTTCATCAAGACCTCGTCACTCGGGCCATTTCGCCGTCCCGCTCGCGCTGAAAGACGAGCGCAACACGTGGCCAAACCAGCGACAAGGCAGGGCGACGCAGGCCCATTGATGGCACACTTGGATTGCGAAGGCGGACGCGCTGCCTTACCAGGAGGAATGAACAGTGATGCGCAATTTCCTTTCGGTCATCACCCGCCATTGGATCGGCCTGCTCGGCGCCGTCATCGCGCTGATCGCAGTGGTCTTGATGCTGACCCTGGTGGCCATTCAGTTGACCGGGTTCCGGGGCGGCGCCTACCTCGGCATCGTGACCTACATGCTGCTGCCGGCGCTGTTCGCCATCGGCTTGGTGCTGATTCCCATCGGCGTCATCCGCAAGCGCAGGATCGATGCCGCGGCAGTCGCACACCATGAGTTGTTGCAGCCGGGCCTGCCCGTCATCGACCTCAACAACGAGCGCACGCGCGGCTTCGTCATCGCCAGCGTGCTGGTCGGCCTCGTCAGCGTGGTCGTGCTGGCCGGCGCCACGCACAAGGGCGTGCAGGAGATGGAGTCGGTCGCCTTCTGCGGCACCGTGTGCCATACCGTGATGGAGCCCGAGCACACTGCATTCCAGCGTTCGTCGCACAGCAAGCTCACCTGCGCCGATTGCCACATCGGCGCCGGCGCCGACTGGTTCGTCAAGTCCAAGATCTCCGGCTCCTGGCAGATGGTGTCGGTGGCACTCAACCTGTACCCGACGCCGATCCCGAGCCCGGTGCACAACCTGCGCCCGGCGCGCGACACCTGCGAACAATGCCACTGGCCGACCAAGCACATCGGCGACAAGTTGCGGGTGCGCACGCTCTTCGCCGACGACGAGGCCAACTCGGAGTCCAAGACGGTCCTGCTGATGAAGGTGGGCGGCCAGCAGGGCACGACCTCCACGGGCATCCACTGGCACGTCGATCGCGGCATCCAGATCCGCTTCCAGTCCGACGCCAGCCGCCAGAACATCTACGACGTCGAGATGAAGGGCGCGGATGGCAAGGTCCGCGTCTTCAAGACCGAGGACAAGCCGGCCGGCCCCGTCGAGTGGCGTGACATGGATTGCGTCGACTGCCACAACCGGCCGTCGCACACATTCAATTTGCCGGCGCCCGAGATCGACAGCGCGCTCGAGGACGGCCGCATCGACCGTACGCTGCCTTTCGTCAAGCGCGAGGGCCTGCGTGTGCTGTCCGACGCCAAGTACGAGTCCAAGGAAGACGCGCGCGTCGGCATCACCAAGGAGATCGGCGATTTCTACAAGACGAAGTACGCCGAGATCGCCGCGGCCAAGGCACCGCAGATCGCCGCCGCGGCATCGGCGCTGTCAGACATCTACTCGTGGAACGTGTTCCCCAAGATGAAGGTGACGTGGGGCACCTACAAGAGCAACCTCGGCCACGAGGACGCGCCGGGCTGCATGCGCTGCCACGACAAGAAGCACGCCGACGAGGGGGGCAAGAAGATCAGCGGCAGCTGCAACCTGTGCCATGTCGTGCTGGCAGAGGACGAAAAAGATCCGGAGATCCTCAAGACCCTCAAGCCTTGAGGTGGCGTGGGTGACAGCGGACCTCCCGAACGGGCGACGTGCGCATCCTGTTCCTGACGCGCAGCTTCAACGGCCTGGCACAGCGGCTGTTCCTCGAACTCAGGGCGTTGGGCCACGAGGTCGCCGTCGAGTTCGACATCGCCGACGATGTCAGCACCGAGGCGGTGGCGCTGTACCGGCCCGAGCTGGTGATCGCGCCCTTCCTGCGCCGCGCGATTCCGGAGTCGATCTGGCGCCATCACGTCTGCCTGGTGGTGCACCCCGGCATCGTCGGCGACCGCGGGCCTTCGGCGCTGGACTGGGCCATCAGTGAGGGCGTCGCCGAGTGGGGGGTGACGGTGCTGCAGGCGGAAGCCGAACTGGACGCCGGCCCGGTGTGGGCTGCCGAGGTTTTCGCGATGCGCGACGCCACCAAGTCCAGCCTGTATCGAATGGAGGTGACTGACGCCGCCGTCATTGCCGTGCTGGCGGCCGTTCGGCGCTACGCCGAGACCGGCCTGCCGCTGCCCGCATCCGCAGGCCAACAGCGTAGCCACTGGCGGCCGCTGATGCCGCAAGCGCAACGGCGCATCGATTGGCAACGGGACGACACCGACACCGTGCTGCGGAAAATACGCGCGGCCGATGGACAACCGGGCGTGCTGGACCAGCTGTCCGGCATACCCTGCCATCTCTTCGATGCGCACAGGGAAGACCGGCCGGCATGGCCATGCTCGCCAGGCACGTGGTTCGGTCGTCGCCATGAGTCGCTGTTGCGTGCCACCGTCGACGGCGCGGTGCGCATCGGCCACTTGCGCCGCGCCGATGGCCAGGGCCACTTCAAGCTGCCGGCCACACTGGCCCTTGCGGAGCAAGCCGCGCTGCTGCCCGAATGCGGGCCGGCCGATGGCGCGGCAACGCACGGCTCTTGGCACGAGATCCGCAGCGAAAGCGATGGCGACGTCGCCGTGCTGCACTTTGCCTTCTACAACGGCGCCATCAGCACAGTGCAGTGCGAACGTCTGCGCGCCGCGCTGCGGCATACGCTGGCGCAGCGGCCCCGTGTGCTGGTGCTCTTCGGCGGCCCCGACTTCTGGTGCAACGGCATCCACCTCAACGTGATCGAGGCCGCCGCCAGCCCGGCCGACGAGTCCTGGCGCAACATCGTGGCGATGGACGATCTGACGCTGGCACTGATCGAGGCCACGGAGTGCCTGGTCATTGCCGCGATGCAGGGCAACGCCGGCGCCGGCGGTGTGTTCATGGCGCTGGCGGCCGACCTGTTGTGGGCGCGGCCGGGCGTGGTGCTGAACCCGCACTACAAGAACATGGGCAACCTCTATGGCTCCGAGTACTGGACCTACCTGCTGCCGCGCCGCCCGCGCTCGCCCTGTGCGGCCGAGGTCATGGGCCGGCGCCTGCCGATCTCGGCGCACCAGGCGCAGGCGATGGGGCTGATCGATGAGGTCTTCGGCAGCAGCGCCGCGGCGTTTCGCGCCGAGGCACTGGCCAGGGCACGCGGGTGGGCCACGGCAGGCGGCCTGCAACGCCGTCTGCACGCCAAGCAGCAGCAGCGGCTGCGCGACGAGGCCACCAAGCCGCTGGCGGCCTATCGCGACGAAGAGCTGGCGCACATGCGCCGCAACTTCTACGGCTTCGACCCCAGCTACCACATCGCGCGCTCGAACTTCGTGCACCGCGTGCCCGCGTCCTGGACGCCACGGCACCTGGCCGTTCACCGCGATGCGCCCCAGGCGGCCGCGATCCATGCCGTGCGCCAGGTTGATGGAGATCAAGCTTAGGTCCGCGAGCGACCTGAAGCCTGGCAGCGGGCGGCAGAATGCAGCACGCTGCTCGTCTTCGGTCAACCGAACCGGGGCCAAAGCAGTTCTTCCATTTGTCACCCCGACATGCGACCCACACGGAGCACCCGAATGAAGCTGACCCTTGCCATTGCCGCCGCTTTTGCCACCGTTGCCCTTGCAGGCCCTGCCGTCGCCGGCCCCGGCGAAGACCTGGCAGTCAAGGAAAAGTGCAGCAAGTGCCACACCGAGAAGACGACCAAGAAGGGGCCGGCGTGGGCCTCGGTGGCCGAGAAGTACAAGGGCAACGCCGACGCGCCCGAGAAGCTCTTCCAGGCCTTGAAGAAGGGCGGCAAGATGGGCGACGAGGAAGACCACAAGAAGGTCACTGCCAGCGATGCCGACATCAAGGCGCTGGTGCAGGTCGTGCTGTCATCGAAGTAAACGCTGCGCCGGCGATGCGGCGCGTCAACCCACCCATGGAGCCCCGAAGATGAAACCCCGCTTCACGTTCGTGCTTGTTGCCGCGGCGCTGGCCCTTGCCGGGTCGGCCCAGGCCGCTCCGGCAGAGGACTACATCGCCGCCAACAAGTGCGGCAAGTGCCATACGGAGAAGACGACCAAGAAGGGCCCGTCCTTCGCGTCGCTGGCTGCCAAGTACAAGGGCGACGCCGGCGCCACGGCGAAGTTGCTCAACACGCTGAAGACAGGCGGCAGCGTCGACCACGACAAGGCGACCGGCAGCGATGCCGACCTGCAGGCCGTGATCACCTTCATCCTGGCTTCGAAGTAGGCGCAGGCGCCACTCCCGGCCCGACACTCCACCACGCGCCCGGTGGCCGCCAGACAGGCGGCCACCGGGCGCGTTTTTCGTGGCGCGACGGCGCCGCAGGCATCCCCGCGTGACATCCTGCAGAGGCCGCGCCACCTTCTCACGACAGTTCAAGTACCGGGCCCCGCAACCATGACCTAAGTCAAATTTTCCGAGGGTCGCACTTCTAAACTCATCCGCACGTTGGCAGCTCAAGCGCCCGGAAGTCCGGACCCAAGGCAGCTCGACGGCAGGTTTCGATGTGCCGAGAACCGGCACCAGGCGCGAACCGCCGCACTTCGGCAGCGGGGTCGCTTGGCAATTTCCCGAGGAGGCTATTGATGGGCATGACCAAGAACCGCAGCTGGCTCGCGCTGGCTGCTGCCGGCCTGCTGGCTCTCACGATGTCCGGATGCGGGGGTGGCGACACCGGCCCGGCCGGCCCTGCCGGCACGCCCGGCGCGCCTGGGGCCACCGGCCCGACAGGCCCCACGGGGCCCGCGGGCCCTCCGGGCTCCGCCAGCACGGCCATCAACCTGGCCACCATCACGCCCGAGGCCTGGGAGGCCGCCAGCTTCACCGGCACCGTCACCAAAGTCACCATCGCCAGCCCGCCCGTGGTCGAGTTCAAGCTCGCCGATGCGCTGGGCAATCCGGTGACAGGCCTGGAAGGCGTTAAGTCCTCTGGCCAGTACCGCAACCTGGCCTTTGCCATTGCCAAGCTCAAGCCGCGCACCGATGCCAAGCCCAGCAGCTGGGTGAGCTACATGGTGACCAACGACGCCATGACCTCGGCCGGCAGGCCCGGCGCCGAGAACACCGGCACGCTGGAAGCCGTGACCGGCACGCCCGGCGCCTACAAGTACACCTTCAAGCGTGACATCACGGCCGTGCAGGCCAAGGTCGACGGCTTCACCTACACCGGCGGCAACCGCAAGGCCGACCTCGGCGATGTCAGCTACGAGCCCACGCTGCCGCACCGCCTGGTCATCCAGTTCAGCGGCGCGGCCCCGGGCACCGGCAACAACACGCCGACCGGCGCCACGGTGACCCCCACGGTCAACCTGGAAAAGCCCATCAACATCATCTATGACTTCCTCCCCTCCACCGGCGCGGCGCTGACCGCGGCCCAGCTGACGAGAGAAGACGTCAACATCGACAGCTGCAACGTCTGCCACGAGAAGCTGGCCTTACACGGCGGCGGTGTGCGCGTCGAGGTGAAGTACTGCGTCGTCTGCCACACCACGCAGCGCGCCTACGGCCGCGCGCTGGCCACGTCAACGGCAGGCAAGTTCCCGGTGCTGACCGAGACCCCGACCGTGAATGCCGCCACCGGCATCACCAGCTACAGCTACACGCCCGACACCTGGGTGGCCGACGGCGAGGTGTCCGGCAACTTCACCACGCTGATCCACAAGATCCACAACGGCACGGCGCTGGTCAAGGACAACTACAACTACGACGGCATGGCGTTCAACAACAAGGGCTTCTCCAAGCTCGGCGGCGGCCAGCGCATGTGCACCACCTGCCACGACAGCCAGATCGCCACGAATGCGCTCAACCACGTCAACCTGCCCAGCCGCCAGGCTTGCGGCGCCTGCCACGACGGCATCGATTGGGAAACCGGTGGCGGCTCGACGCTGGCCGACAAGGCCGCGGCAACCGCCGTGGGCGCCGTCGTCGCGACCTCGGGTCACGTGGGCCGCGCGCAAGCCGACGACTCGCGCTGTGCCCTGTGCCATACGCCCGCGTACAACAGGATCGACCACCAGCTGGAGAACATCACCAAGAACAACCCGGTCATCGCCACGGGCCTGGCGTCGTTCACCTATGACATCAAGTCGGCCACGGTCAACGGCAACAACGACATCGTGATCGAGTTCGGCATCAAGAAGCGCATCGCGCCGTCGACCACCGACGAACTGGTGACGCTGGTTGCCCCGGCCCCGACGGTATCGGCCTCGCTGGCCGGCTTCTCGGGCGGCCCGAGCTTCCTGCTGCCCTACGCCATGCCGCAGGACGGCATCGCCGCACCGATCGACTACAACAACCTCGGCCGCAGTTCGTCGCAGCCGCGCACGGTCTCGATCGCCAGCCTGTTGAGCACCAACAGCGCCGCCAACGGCAACATCGTGGCCTCGACGGCCAACCCGGGCTACTACATCGCCACCATCCTGGGCAGCGGTGCCAACGCCTTCCCGGTCGGCGCCAAGCTGCGCGCGGTGGGCCTGCAGGGCTACTACACGCAGACCGGATTCATCGACCCGGACCAGCCGAACGCGACAGCGAGGAACGTGGGTCGCTATGCGATCTCGGTGATCAAGGCCGTCACCGGCGACACGGAGCGCCGCACGGTGGTCGACGCCGAGAAGTGCTCGAACTGCCACGAGTGGTTCGAGGCCCACGGCGGCAATCGCGTCAAGGAACCCCAGATCTGCGTGGCCTGCCACGTGCCTGGCCTGGCCACCAGCGGCCGCGGCATCGCCGACAGCATCGTCAACAACTGGACCTTCGACAAGGTGTCGACGAAGATCATCACCGATTGGGGGTTCGACAAGACCCTGCCCAACGCGGCGCTGAAGTTCCCGGTGACCACCAACAACTTCAAGGACCTGATCCACGGCATCCACGCCGGCCGCGACCGCGTCACGCCCTTCCAGGAGGCACGCGACCGCACGCCGTCGGTGATCCAGTTGCTCGACTTCCGACGCATGGACTTCCCGGGCAAGCTGAAGAACTGCGAGACCTGCCACGCGTCGACGGACGCCAGCGTGCAGAAGACCTACAACTTCGTGCCGGGCAACACGCTGTTCTCGACCTACGAGTCGATCAACGCCGCGTACGCCGCAGCGATCGCGGGCGGTACGGCCACGCCGGCCCTGGCCAAGGCCTCGCTGGCCACGGCCAGCAGCACCGACACCGTGACGACACCATTCGCCGCCGCCTGCGTCAGCTGCCACGACGGGGCGCCAGCCAAGGCCCACATCGGGCTCAACGGCGGCGTGGTGAAGGGCACGCGTGCCAGTGCCGTGGCCGGAATCGGCGAAGCCTGCGCCGTCTGCCACGGCCCGGGCCGCGAAGCCGACGCCGCCAAGCTCCACAAGTAGGCGAGTGAGAACGGGGGAGAGAGTGACCCGATCGCCCTCCTCCCGCCCACAATGCAACCCGGGGGCCTCGCCCTCGGGTTTTTCATTGCAGTGAAGAGACATCGCATGAAGTCCCACCTCGGAATCCTGAGCCTGATCGCCGCAGTGCTGTGCCTGGGCGCCAACGCGCAGGCTGTCGCCAGCACCACGCAAGCGGCAAGCCCCAAGGCGGCGGCCAAGCCGGCGGCCAAGTTGGTTGACATCAACAGTGCCAGCCGCGCGCAGCTGAAGACACTGCCAGGCATAGGCGACGCCGAGGCCGACCGCATCGTTGCGGCGCGCCCCTACCCCAGCAAGGCCAAGCTGGCCGCCGACAAGGTGCTGTCGCCCGAGGCCTACGCGGCACTCAAGGGCCGCATCGTCGCGGTGCAGAAGACGCAGCCGAAACCCAGGGCCAATCCGCAGCCAAAGGCCAAGGCCGGCACCGAGGGCAAGGCCAGCGCGCCGCCCGCCTCCCGGTCCTGACGCCACCGACGCGCACACCGCCGACCCGCACCGCCGACCCACAGGGCCCAGCCTATGAAGACCTATCGACCCCTCCTGCTCATGATGCTGCTGCTCTGCGGGCTGACATGGCAGCTCGGCGCCGCGGCGCAGAGCAAGCCCCTGCCCGCGGCCACGCAGTACAGCGACGAAGGTGCAGACACCTGCCTGGGCTGCCACGACGAGGACGAAGGCAGGTACAAGGCCAAGGCCCTGTTCAAGACCAAACACGCGCACCGCGGCGACAAGCGCGCGCCTTTCGGCGCCGGCGGCCTGCAGTGCGAGGCCTGCCACGGCCCCGGTGCCCTGCACGCGCGCAACAAGAAGGGCGCGGCCATCAACAGCTTCAAGCCCGATTCGAAGTTCTCGCTCGAAGAGCGCAACCAGGTCTGCCTGACCTGCCACCAGGGCGGCTCGCGCAGTGCCTGGCATGCCGGCGCGCACGACCGCGCCCAGCTGGCCTGCACCGACTGCCACCAGATCCACCAGGAGCGCGACGCCGTGCTCGTCAAGGCCACCGAGGCCGCCGTCTGCCAGAGCTGCCACAAGGCGCAGAAGGCCGACTTCCTGAAGGCCTCGGCCCACCCCGTGCGCCAGGGCAAGATGGCCTGCAGCGACTGCCACAGCGCCCACGGCTCCAGCGCCCCGGCCATGCTGATCAAGCCGACGCTGAACCAGACCTGCTACGGCTGCCATGCCGACAAGCGCGGCCCGCTGCTCTGGGAGCACGCGCCGGTGGCCGAAGATTGCGCCTCGTGCCATGCACCGCACGGCTCGGTGCGCACGGCGCTGCTGACCAAGAGCCCGCCGCTGCTGTGCCAGCAGTGCCACACCAGTGCCGGCCACCCGTCGGTGGCGCGCACGGGTGACGCCCTGCCCGGCGGCACGGCAGGTGGCACCGGCTTCCTGATCGCCGGCAGCTGCACCAACTGCCACACGCAGGTGCACGGCTCCAACCATCCTGCCGGAGCCAAGCTGATGCGCTGAGCGTCGCGCCGACGCCGCCCGCGCACGCCCATGGCCACCCCCACAGAACTCCGGATGCCCCCATGAGAACCCCCAAACCCCTGCTCATCTTCAGCGCCCTCGGCGCCCTGGCCACGGCTTCGGCCAGCCCGGCCGCCACCGTCGACACCTCGGCCTGGAAGTGCAGTGCCTGCCCGTTCGAAAAGGGCAGTACCGGCACGGTCGACATCGGCGCCGGCACGGTGGACCTCGGCGCCGGCACGGTCGCCGAACGCTCGGCCAAGTTCATCGACATGAGCGGCCTGGACAAGGGCGGCTACCTGGTCCTTGGCGGCAGCGCGCGCCATCGCGACGAAAGCGGCTTCTTCGGTCAGCTGCGCGCCGACAACCTCGGCCTCGACACGCGCTCGTTCTCGGCGCAGCTGGGCCAGGAGGGCCTCTACACGCTGCGGCTGGACTACGACAACCTGCCGCGCCGCTTTGCCGACGCTGCCGCCACGCCCTATCTGGGCAGCGGCGGCACCGTGCTGACACTGCCGGGCGGCTACCCGCGCGACACCACAACCGCCATGCCGCTGGCGGGCACCTTGAAGCCGCTGACCCTGGGCTATGACCGTTCACGACTGGGCGGCGGCGTGACCTGGACAGGCAGCGAGCGCTGGACCTACCGCGTCAACGCCCGGCGCGACGAGCGCGACGGCACGCGGCCAGGCTCGGCGGCATTCTTCAGCACCGCCGCGCAACTGGCCGTGCCGCTGTCGCACGTCACCAACCAGCTCGAGGTCTCGGCCTCCTATGCCGGCCGGCCCGTGCAGGCATCGCTGAGCTACCAGCTCTCGACGTTCAACAACGGCCAGCAGGCACTGACCTTCGCCAACCCGTTCACGCCCGTGGTGGCCGGGGCCGGCACGGGGCAACTGTCGCTGGCCCCCGACAACGAGTTCCACCAGGTCGCCGCGTCGCTGGCCTACCAGGTCGACCCGGTCTTTCGCGCCAACGCCGACGTCGCCATCGGCCGCATGACGCAGAACGCGGCCTTCCTGCCGCTGACGCTGACACCGGGCCTGGCCGCGAGCCTGCCAGCCTTGCCCGCGACCTCGCTGGACGGCCGGGCCGACACCTTCAACGGCAGCCTGCGCTTTACCTACCTCCCGCCCGTCGCAGGCCTGCGTCTGAACGCCAGCTACGCGCGCGACGTGCGCGACAGCGACACCGCCGTCCAGAGCCTCCCGGCGGTGGCCACCGACATGTTCGTGGGCCTCAGGCCGGTGGCCAGCCGGCCCTACAGCTTCTGGCAGGACCGGCTCAGGTTCGTGGCCGACTACCGCGCCGGCAACGGCATCAAGGCCAGTGCCGGCGTCGAGAACGACAGCCGCGAGCGCGCCTATGCCGAGGCGGTGACGACACGCGAGAACACGGTGTGGGGCCGCATCGCCGGCCAGGCCGGCAAGGACGTGTCGATGTCGCTGAAGCTGTCGCGCGCCAATCGCGGCCACAGCGACTACGGCGTCGCGACATGGACCGCATCGGCGCAAAACCCGCTGCTGCGCAAGTACAACCTGGCCAAGCGCGTTCGCATGGCCGGCGCTGCGCGTGTCGACTGGGCCGCCAGCGAGAAGCTGTCCGTCGGCGTCGGCGTCGAGGGCGCCGAAGACGACTACACCGAGTCCGCCGTCGGCCTGACCGACGGCCGCACGCTCAGCCTCAACGCAGACATCGCCTACGCGTTCACCGATGCCACGCGCGTGCGCGCCTTCGGCCAGGCCGAGGCCACGCGTTCGCGGCAGACCGGCAGCCAGCTCTACGGCAGCCCCGACTGGACCGGCCGCGTGAGGGACCGCTTCAGCGTCCTGGGCATCGGCGCCTGGCACACGGCGATGGACGGCAAGCTCGAGCTGGCAGCCGACCTCACGGTGTCGCGCGCGCGCAGCCTGACGCTGGCGGACACGGCAACGGCAACCGCCACGGCGCCCTTCCCTGCCGCCACCAGCTCGGTGGACAGCCTCAAGCTGAGTGCGACCTACAAGCTCCAGGACAACCTGTCGCTGGTGGGCAGCCTCTGGAACGAGCGCTTCGACGCCGCCGACTGGCGGCTGGACGGCGTGCGGCCCGACACCGTGCCCTATCTGCTGGCCTTCGGCCAGCAGACGCCGAACTACCGCGTCAACGTACTGCGGTTCTCGGTGCGCTACCGCTACTAGGCGCGGCGCCGGGCCGGCGGAAGTGGCCCTCGACGAGGCGGCGCGACCCGGCGTCGTCCCACTCGCGTGCGCCCGACACCTTGGCCAGCACGCGCCCCGAGGCGTCCGCCAGCACCGTCAGCGGCAGGTGCGTGGCACCGAGCATGTGCTCGAGCTCGAGCCGCCGGTCGATGAAGTGGCTGATGGTGGCGTTGCTGCGGCGCAACCACGACTGCGCGCGCTCGACGTGGTCGTCGGTGGAGATGCCGATGATGGCAAAGCGCTGCGCCAGGTCGCCCCAGGCCAGGCGCTCGAGCGACGCCATCTCGGCACGGCAGGGTGCGCACCAGCTGGCCCAGACGTTGATGATCAGCGGGCGGCCGCGATAGGACGACAGCTGCCGTGCCGGGCCGTTCAGCCCGCGCAGCGTGGCGTCGCGCAGCAACTGCCCCACGAGCACCTCGCCCGGCGTGCCGGCCTCCGCCACACCGCCCGAGACGCCCAGCAGCGGCGTCAACCCGAGCGCCAGCACCCGGCGCCTGCCGGCGCCGAAGGAAGCGCCCGGCATGCCCTGCCCGAGCCCGGCCAAGCCCTTCAATGCAGCACCAGCAGCGGCAGCTTGCTGCCGGCCAGCACCGCCTTGGTCTGCGAGCCGAAGAGGAACTCGCCGAAGGCCCCGCGACCGTGCGTGACCATCAGGATCAGGTCGCAGCCGCGCGACTCGGCCGCTTCGATGATGGCGCGGTCGACGCGCGGCACCTGGTCGTGATAACCGGCGAACTCGACGCCCGCCTCTCGTGCGCGCTTCTCGAAGCGGCCCAGCACCTCCTTGGCATGGGCCTCGGTCATCGCGTCGTGTTCCTGCGCCTCTTCCTCGACCCAGGCGCGAGAGCGCGGCCCGGGGCGCACGGGCAGCATCGGCTCGGCGACGAAGCCTGTGATGGCGGCTCCCAACTGCGCGGCGAGTTCCACGCTGGCCTGCATGGCGCGCTCGGACAGTTCGCTGCCGTCGACGGGAACGAGAATTCGCTTGAACATCGCTGCACTCCTCTTGCTGCACGTCTTGCGCAGCCCAGGGTCAGCGAACTGTAAGCAAGCCGAAACCGCGGCTGTTTGCGCTGGTTCAAGGTCGATGCACGTCGCACCTGGCCGGCACGCTGCAGCTCACCGAGCCGCAACGCCGCGCCTGCGCATCAGCGCGTGGGACGCCGGCCCCATCGGCAGCGACAGCCAAGGCGCGCCGCGATCATGCCGCCCGGCATGGGCGCGGCGATGCGGCCCGTGACCTCGTGGCCGGTGCCCGTGCCCCAGACGACAGGCCGCGGGCCGGCCAGGATCACCGCCACCGTCATCGCCCTTGGGCCGCAGGCGCAACAGGGCGCCTTCCGGGATGGCGCCGCGCTGGCGCGTGGCCTGGCGAGCGAGTTCGTCGCGCTCGTCCAGCTGCAGGTCGAGCTGCTCTCGACGGCGGCGGGACATGTCCTCGCGCTCGGCTTCGATGCGCTCGGCGTCCTTGCGTTCGGCGGCGAGTTGTGGGGCCTGGCGCTGCGCGGCGCACAGCGGCAGCCAGGGCCGCGTTGACGGTGTCGCGAAGCAGCCGGTTCTCGCCTTCCAGGCCCTTGAACGGGGCCAGCCCCAAGTTCAGCCTACCGGCGTGCCGGTCAGGCCGCACCCACCTCGCGCTGCACCAACGGCTGCTCCACGGTCGGCAGCGCCTGTTCACGTTTGTTGCGCGCCGCGGCACCCTGCCGGCGCGCGGCGGGCTTGGCGGCGTTGGGCATGTCCTGCATCCAGGCAAGGCCGCGTCCGCCGCGGCACGGCGCGCCGCCAGCCTGGGCGCACGCTGCAGTGCCAGCTGCTGCGCCTGGGCAAGACTCTCACGCTCCCAGGCCGCCGGCGGGCTGGCCGAGCGCAGGCGCGGCCACGGCGATGCCGGGGGCGGCGCCCGCCGCACCCGCCGCTGCTGCCCCGCCTACAGCATGCCCAGCGCGCCTGGCAGCCACAGCGTCAGCGGCGGCCAGTAGGTGACGAGCACCAGGAAGACGAGCATGGTCAGCAACCACGGCCACACCGCCACCGTCATCTCGCTCAGGCCCAGCTTGCTGATGCCGCTGGCCACGTAGAGATTGAGCCCGACCGGTGGCGTGATCATGCCGATCTCCATGTTCACGGTGATCATCACGCCGAAGTGGATGGGGTCGATGCCCAGCGTCATCGCGATCGGGAACAGGATGGGCGCGGTGATCAGGATGATCGACGAGGGCTCCATGAAGTTGCCCATCAACAGCAGCAGCAGGTTCACGGCCAGCAGGAAGCCGATGACGCCCAGGCCGTTGCTCAGCAACCATTCCGAGATGGCCTGCGGCACGTTTTCGTGCGTGAGCAGGAAAGAGAACAGGATGGCGTTGGTGATGATGTACAGCAGCATCGCGCTCATGTTGGCCGAGGCCAGCAGCGTCTTGGGCACGTCCTTGAGCTTCAGGTCCTTGTAGACGAAGACGGCCACGACGAACGCATAGACCGCGCTCATCGCCGCTGCTTCGGTGGGCGTGAACAGTCCCGAGTAGATGCCGCCCATCACGACGATGATCAGCGCCAGGCCCCAGATCGATTCACGCAAGGCCGTCCAGCGTTCACCCCAGGTGGCGCGGCGCTCCTTCGGGTACTTGTACTTCCAGGCGCGGTAGAAGGTGGTCAGGCCCAGCATGAAGGCCAGCACCAGCCCGGGTATCACGCCGGCCATGAACAGCGCGCCGATCGAACTGTTGGTCGACACCGCGTACATCACCATCACGATCGACGGCGGGATCAGGATGCCGAGCCCACCGGCCGAGGCCACGACGCCGGCACCGAAGCGCGCGGGGTAACCGGCCTTGACCATCGCCGGGATCAATATGGACCCCACCGCCACCACGGTGGCCGGGCTGGAACCCGAGATGGCCGCGAACAGCGCGCAGGCCACCACCGCGCCCAGGCCCAGGCCGCCCGGCCAGTGGCCGACCAGCGAGGTGGCGAAGCGGATCATGCGCTTGGCCACGCCGCCGTGGGTGAGGAAGTTGCCGGCCAGGATGAAAAACGGGATCGCCATGATCTCGAACTTCTCGATGCCGGTGAACAGCTTCAGCGCCACCGACTCGATGGGTACCTGGGTGAAGGCGAACAGGAAGGTCAGCACCGTCAGGCCGAGCGAGATCGACACCGGCATGCCGGTGATCATCAGGCCGGCCAGCAGCAGGAAGATGATGACGGCGTTCATGCGCGGTCTCCCTTGTCGGCCTTCGTGCCGCGCGGGGTGGCGTCGTCATCGTCGACCCGCGGGTGCAGGTCGTCGTCCATGCGGTAGATCTTGTCCTCGTTGCCGGCGGCCGTCAGCGGCTCGGCCTCCACGCCTTCGACATGGCCGTGGTCGTGGTGCGGCAGATCACCTGTGCGCACGAAGCCCACCAGCACCTGCAGGAAGCGCAAGCACATCAGGTAAGAGCCCAGCGGCACCGCGCAATAGACCATCCACGTGGGCATCTCGAGGTCGGGCGTGGTCGGGCCTTCGAAGAGGCCCTCCATCTTCAACCCCAGGGCCTGGTAGACGGCGTAGTGCGCGCCGTTCTCCCACACGAAGACGGCGCCCAGCGTGCCGACGATGCCGGTGAATGCGGCCCCGGCGAGCAGGCCGAAGACGATGAACTTGGCGCGCACGCTGTCGTTGAGCCGGTTGATGAGCACGTCGACACCGACGTGGATGCCGGTGCGCACGCCGTAGGCGGCGCCGAACTTGGCCATCCAGACGAACATGATGATGCACAGCTCCTGCGCCCAGCCGAAGTTCAGCGTCAGCAGCCAGTCCTGCACGCCCGGGATGGGTACGCCGGTGGCGTAGCGGTGCGCCACGGCGGCGAAGATGATCAACGTCGCCGCGCCGATGAGGAAGGTGATGAGCCATTCCTCCAGGTGGTCCAGGAGCCTGAGCATCGTTTGTCTCCTTCACGCTGGCGGCACGCCTGGGTGCCGCCGCGCCCTGCTGTTCTCGGGAACGGGCCGCCCCTCGGGCAGCTCGTCGCGCTCAGAGCTTGTTGGCGTCGAAGCCGGTGGCCTTGTAGACGGCGTCGATGACGTCCTTGCCGATGCGCGACTCCATCTCCTTGTGCACCTTGAACATGGCCTTCTTCAGCGCCAGGCGCTCGGCCGGCGTGGGCACGTAGACCTGGGTCTTGCCCGAGGCCTTCACCTTGGCCAGCGCACCGTCGGCCTCTTCCTGCGCGATCTTGTTGGCATACACCGTGGCCTCGGCCATGGCCTTCTCGAGCTGGCCGCGCAGGTCGGCGGGCAGGCCGTCCCAGAACTTCTTGTTCGTGATGACCGCGTAGCCCAGGTAGCCGTGGTCGGACACCGTCATGTGCTTCTGCACCTCGTGCATCTTCTGCGTGTAGAGGTTGCTGTGCGGGTTCTCGGTGCCGTCGACGACACCGGTCTGCAGCGCCTGGTAGACCTCGCTGAAGGCCATCACCTGCGGCAGAGCGCCCACGGCGCGCATCTGCGCTTCGAGCACCTTGCTCGACTGGATGCGCATCTTCAGGCCCTTGAAGTCTTCGGGCGTCTTCAGCGGCTTGTTGGCCGAGAAGGACTTGAAGCCGTTGTCCCAGTAGGCCAGGCCGGTGATGCCCCGGGTCTCGAGCTTGGCGAAGAGCTGCTTGCCCACGGGGCCCTTTGTGACCGCGTGCAGGTCGTGGGCGCTGTCGAAGATGAAGGGCAGGTCGAAGACCTCGAACTCGCGCGCACCCAGCGGCCCGAACTTGGCCAGCGAGGGCGCCAGCATCTGCACGGCGCCGATCTGCAGCGCCTCCATCTCTTCCTTGTCCTTGTAGAGCGTGCTGTTGGCGTAGACCTCGACCTTGACCTTGCCGTCGGTCAACTCGCCAGCGCGCTTGGCGAAAAACTCGCTCGCCTTGCCCTTGGGGGTGTCGTTGGCCACGACGTGGCTGAACTTGATGACCAGCGGGGCCTGGGCCAGCGCCGTGCCGGCCAGCCCGAGGCCGGCGACGGCAAGGGCGGCCGCGGCCAGAACCTGGCGGCGGGAGGAAAGCTTCGTCTTCATGTCGGTCGTCTCCTTGGTCAAGTCTGGCGATCGAGGCCGCCCCACTTCGTTGGCAGGCTGCGCGCGCCCGAAGGCCCGCCCTACTTCCAGCCCATGGCCACCATCTTCCTGCGCACGAAGGCGATCTGTGTCTGCAACGGCAGTTGCTTGGGGCACACGTCGTGGCAGCCCAGCAGAGACATGCAGCCGAACACACCCTCGTCATCGCCGACGATCTCGTAGAAGTCGTCGTCGCTGCGCGTGTCGCGCGGGTCGAGCCTGAAGCGGGCGATCTTGTTCAGGCCCACGGCGCCGACGAAGTCTTCGCGCATGCGCGCCGTGCCGCAGGCCGAGACGCAGCAGCCGCATTCGATGCAGCGGTCGAGCTCGTAGATCTGCTCGGCAAGCTCGGGCTCCATGCGCGCTTCCAGGCGCGTCAGGTCGGGGTTGCTCTCCTGCTGGTGCACCCAGGTCTGCAGCCGCTCGCTCATGCCGCGCATCCACTTGCCGGTGTTCACCGAGAGGTCGCCGATGAGCTCGAACACCGGCAGCGGCGCCAGCGTGAAGCTCGACTCGAGGTTCTTGGTCAGCGTGCGGCACGCCAGCGCAGGGCGGCCGTTGACGAGCATGGCGCAGCTGCCGCAGATGCCGGCGCGGCAGACGAAGTCGAACTGCAGCGAGGGGTCGAGCCGCTCGCGGATCTCGCTCAGCGCGATGAACAGCGTCATGCCCGCGGCGTCGTCGAGCACGTAGGTCTGCCAGTGCGGCGCGACCTCGGGCCGCCGCGGGTCGAAGCGCAGCACGCGGATGTTGAGCTTGCGCGCGGCACCGTCGGCGGCGGCACTGCCCGCGGCGGCGCCCTCGGGCTGCAGCGTCGCGGCCGCAGGCAGGATGGGGATGATGATGCTCATGCCAGCGGCTCGTCGATGCGTTCGTTGGGCCCGCGCAGCGGCGGGGGCAGCAGTTCTTCGTAGGGCATCAACGCCTTCTGCACCGCGGCGCGGGGCTGGTCCTTCATCTGCTCGCGCACGGCGGCCACCTCGGCGGCGCGGGCGGCGGTCTCGGGGTGGTCGACGTAGTCCTTGGCGCCGTAGCCGCGCCAGCCGGGCGGCAGCTCCATGGCCTTGACCTCCAGTGCCTCGTAGGCCAGCGTGGGCCGCATGTCGCCTTCCTTCCAGGTCGCCAGCGTGCGCTTGAGCCAGTTGGCGTCGTCGCGGTGCGGATGGTCCTCACGGAAGTGGGCGCCGCGGCTCTCGGTGCGCTGCAGCGCGCCGTCGGCCATGCACAGCGCCAGCTTGAGCATCTTCTGCGTGCGGTAGGCGGTGGCCAGCTCGGGGTTGGCGCCGGCGGCCTTGTGGCGCAGGCCGATGTGGCGGCTGCGGTCGAGCAGCACCTGCAGGTCGGCCACCGCGCGGCCCAGGTCTTCGGCGGTGCGGAAGATGCCGACCTTGTCGGTCATGATCTTCTGCATCGCCAGCTTCAACTCGGACGCGTCTTCGGTGCCGTGGCCCTTCACCAGGTGGTCGAGCTTGGCCTGCTCGGCGGCCACCAGCTCGCGCACCAGCCCGGTGGGGATGCGCAGCTCGTTCTCGCTCTTGTCGCAGAAGTCGGCGACGAACTCGCCGACGATCATGCCCGCCACCACCGTCTCGGCCACCGAGTTGCCGCCCAGCCGGTTGAAGCCGTGCATGTCCCAGCAGGCGGCCTCGCCGGCGGCGAACAGGCCCTTGAGCGTCGGGCTCTCGCCGGTGTGGTTGGTGCGCACGCCGCCCATCGTGTAGTGCTGCGCCGGGCGCACGGCGATCATGTCCACCGCCGGGTCTATGCCGAGGAAGTTCTCGCAGATCTCCTTCACCTCGCGCAGGTTCTTCTCGATGTGGGCGCGGCCCAGCAGCGTGATGTCCAGCCACAGGTGCTCGCCGAAGCGCGAGGGCACGCCCTTGCCCTTGCGGATGTGCGTCTCCATGCGCCGCGAGACGACGTCGCGCGAGGCCAGCTCCTTCTTCTCGGGCTCGTAGTCGGGCATGAAACGGTGGCCGTCGACGTCTTTCAGCAGCCCGCCGTCGCCGCGGCAGCCCTCGGTGACGAGGATGCTCGCCGGGAAGATGCCGGTGGGGTGGAACTGCACCGCCTCCATGTTGCCCAGCGCGCTCTGCCCGGTCTCCAGCGCGATGGCCATGCCTATGCCCTCGCAGATGACGGCGTTGGTCGTGACGCGGAAGAGCCGGCCCGCGCCGCCCGTGGCGATGACGGTGGCCTTGGCGACATAGGCGCTCAGTTCGCCCGTTATCAAGTCGCGCACCACGGCACCCTGGCAGCGGATGCCGTCGACGATGAGTGCAATGGCTTCGGCGCGCTCGACCACCGGGATGCTCTCGGCGATGGCGCGGTCGCTCACCGCGAACAGCATGGCGTGGCCGGTGCCGTCGCTGACGTAGCAGGTGCGCCACTTCTTCGTGCCGCCGAAATCGCGCTGCGCCACCAGGCCGTGTGCCTCGTCGCGCTCGGTCAGCGTGACCTTCTGGCCGTTGATGATGACCTGGCGGTCGCCGCGGCTGACGCGGCTCCAGGGCACGCCCCAGGCGGCGAGTTCGCGCACGGCCTTGGGCGCGGTGTTGACGAACATGCGCACCACGCGCTGGTCGGCGCCCCAGTCGCTGCCGCGCACGGTGTCCTCGAAGTGCACGTCCTCGTTGTCGCCCTGGCCCTTGAAGACGTTGGCCAGCGAGGCCTGCATGCCGCCCTGCGCGGCAGCCGAGTGCGAACGTTTGGGCGGCACCAGCGACAGGATGACCGCGTCGTGGCCGCGCCGCCTGGCGCCGATGGCGGCACGCAGGCCCGTGAGGCCGCCGCCGATGACGAGCACGTCGGTGTAGTTGATCTTCATGGGGGGTTCAGGTCCGGCTCACTTCACGACCGGCGCGCCCGCAGGCTGCACCCAGGCCGGTGTGTAGGTCTCACCGGCGCGCGGTGCATGCTCGATGCCGATCTTGATGTAGGCCGCCAGCGTGGCCAGGCCGAGCGCGAGGAAGAAGACCGTCAGGGCCCACTTCAGCGTCTTCAGCCGCGTGCGCGCCACGTCGGGGTGGGCGCCGCCGAACCAGTTCCACTTCACGGCCAGCCGGTACAGGCCGATGCCGCCGTGCAGCTCGACGGCAAAGAGCAGCACCAGGTAGAGCACCCAGTAGTGGTCGGACCAGACACGGTCGGCGCTTTCGAAGGGGCCGATCTGGTCGGGCCGCGAGAGCATCACGAACAGGTGCATCGAGGCCAGGAAGAACAGCGCGAAGCCCGTCACCACCTGCCACCACCACAGCGTGGTGTCGCCATGCTTCATGTCGCCGGCGTGGTCGCGGAAGGCGCGGTACTGCGCGTAGCTGATGGGGAACTTGCGCACCGCCAGCATGGCGTGCACGACCAGCAGCAGCAGCACCACCGCCACCACCACCGATACCAGCCAGGGCAGCGAGCGGCCGAAGATGAAATAGCCCTCGAAGGCCTTGCTCACCGTCCACATCGCGTCCTTGCCGAACAGGATCGACGAGACGAAGAACATGTGCCCCCACATGAAGAGTGCCAGCACGAGGCCGCTGGCGCTCTGCAGCCAGTCCAGGCGGGCGGGCCAACGGCTCTTGCGTGCGCGGGGCGCGGCGCCGGCGTACACGGCCTGCGTGCGGCTGTTCATGCGATGCATCTCCTCCGTCGGCCGGGCTCCACTGCGCTTTGCCGACGGGCGCATCTTCAGCCAGCCATCCCTGCGCCCTGTTGATGCACATCAACGAGCCCGGCGTGGCAAGGTCTACCTTGTCGGCCACTCGAATCGTGCGCGGTGCAAAGGAGACGGACATGCCTGACAGTGCTTCGAACGTGACGCGCCCAGCACACTCATCGTGGTTCCCACGCGGCCTCACGCTGCTGCAGGACCCGGCACTGAACAAGGGCAGCGCGTTCACGCCGCGCGAACGCGACGTGCTGGGGCTGCGCGGCCTGCTGCCGCCGCACGTGAACTCGCAGGCCGAGCAGGTGGCCCGCGTGCTGGAGAACTTCCACCGCCTGCCGACCACGCTCGAGAAGTACATCTTCATGACCGCGCTGCACGACCGCAACGAGGCCCTGTTCTTCCGCGTCGTGATCGAGAACACCGACGAGATGATGCCCATCATCTACACGCCCACGGTGGGCCTGGGCTGCCAGCACTTCGGCCACATCTACCAGCGCCCGCGCGGTGTCTTCGTCACCGCCGAAGACCGCGGCCAGATCGGTTCGCTGCTGCGCAACTGGCCGCGCCAGGACGTGGCGATGATCGTCGTCACCGACGGCGAGCGCATCCTCGGCCTGGGCGACCTGGGCAGCAACGGCATGGGCATCCCGGTGGGCAAGCTGGCGCTGTACACGGCCTGCGCCGGCGTACCGCCGACGCAGTGCCTGCCGGTGATGCTGGACGTCGGCACCAACAACGCCGCGCTGCGCGACGACCCGCTGTACCTCGGCCTGGCGCAGCCGCGCCTGACCGGGCAGGCCTACGACGACCTGGTCGACGAGTTCATCACCGCGGCGCGCGAGCTCTTCCCCGGCGTGGTGATCCAGTTCGAGGACTTCGCCAACCACAACGCCTTCCGCCTGCTCGAGAAGTACCGCAACCGCATCTGTACCTTCAACGACGACATCCAGGGCACCGCGGCGGTGGCGCTGGCCGGGCTCTACAGCGCGCTGCGCGTGACCCAGGGCGAACTGGCGCAGCAGCGCCTGCTCTTCATGGGCGCAGGCGAGGCGGCCACGGGCATCGCCGACCTGGCCGTGGCGGCGATGGTCGCCGATGGCGTCGACGCGGCGACGGCGCGCCGCTGCTGCTGGCTGTTCGACAGCAAGGGCCTGGTGGTGGCCGGGCGCGGCGAGCTGGCGGCACACAAGCAGCCCTATGCACACGAACACGCGGCCATCGGCGACTTCGGCGCCGCGGTGCGTGCCCTGCGGCCCACGGCCATCATTGGCGTGGCCGCGGTGGCCGGCAGCTTCACGCAACAGATCATCGAGGAGATGACGCGGCTGAACGAGAGGCCCATCGTCTTCGCGCTGTCCAACCCGACCTCGAAGTCCGAGTGCACGGCCGCCCAGGCCTACGCGTGGAGCGGTGGCCGCGCGCTGTTCGCTTGCGGCAGCCCCTTCGACGCCGTGGCCTTGGGCGGGCAGACCTTCGTGCCGCGCCAGGGCAACAACTCCTACATCTTCCCGGGGGTCGGCCTGGGCGCGATCGCCGTGCGCACACGCCACGTCACCGACGAGATGTTCATGGCCTCGGCACGCGCGCTGGCGCGGCAGGTCACGCCGCAGGACCTGGCGCAGGGCAGCCTCTATCCGCCGCTGAAGAACGTGCGCGAGGTCTCGGTGCAGATTGCCGCAGCCGTGGCCGAGGTCGCCTTCGAGCAGGGGCTGGCCGGCATCGAACGCCCGGGCGACCTGGCCGCGCACATGCGCCGCTGCATGTACGAGCCGACCTACCCCTGCTACGCCTGAGGGGGCCGCGAGGGCGCCACGGCGGCGCCCTCGTACTGTGCAGCCGCCGCCGCCAGCCGCTGGCGCACCGCGGCCACCAGCTCGGGTGGCGCCAGCACCTGCACCTGCGCACCCAGGCGCAGCACGTCCATCACCAGCTCGGTGTCGTCGACGTAGGGCAGGCGCAGCTCGTAGCGGCCGTCGTCCAGCCGGCGGCCCTGCTGCTCGGGGTGCCACTCTTCGCGGCTGGCCCACTGTGCGGCCTGGGCATCGAAGGCCAGCACGGCCCATTGCCGCGTGCCGCCGGCATAGATGCCGTAGCCGGCGTCCATCTCGGCCTGCACGCGTTTCATCGCGATCTCGCGCGCAGCCTGCTCCAGCAGCGTGGCCTCTTCGATGGCATCGAGCGCGAAGCGGCGCAATGCGTCGACGCGGTGGCACCAGGCGTCGAGGTACCAGGTGCCGCGGTAATGCACCAGCCGCTGCGGCGAGACCACACGGTCGCCGACCTCGCGCCGGCCGCGCGTGAGGTAGCGCAGCTGCAGGCGCTGGCGAGCCAGCAGCGCGGCGCTCACACGCTCGAAGAAGCGGCTGGGAACGGGGCGGCGCAGCGCGGTGATCACCTTGACGCGGCGCAACAGGCGCCGGGCCGCGGCGGCGCCGCCCTCGCCGTCGCCGGCGCTGCCCAGCAGCTGGTGGATGCGGTCGAGCAGCGGCTGCAGGTGGCGGCTGAGCAGGCCGTCGCTGTCCAGACCGGCCAGCAGCTGCTGCGCCATCAGCAGCGAGTAGAGCTCGCGCTCGTCGAACCAAAGCCCGGGCAGCTCGTGCCTGGGGCCGGCGCAGCCGGTGCCGAAGCGGTAGCCGTTGAGATCACGGTCGTACTCGATGGGCGCGCCCAGGCGGCTGCGCAGGTACTCGAGGTCACGCTTGAGCGTGGCCGGCGAGACCTCGAGTTCATCGAGCAGCGCCTGGAAGCTGACGTGGCCGCGCGCGCGGATCAGCGTCTCGATGCGGTACAGCCGCGCCGTGTTGTTGGCCATCGTCGCCGCGCGCCTTCAGCTCAAGCCGACGACCTGCCCCTGCTCGTCGAGGTCGATGTGCTCGGCCGCGGGCACCTTGGGCAGGCCGGGCATGGTCATGACTTCGCCGCAGACCATCACCACGAACTCGGCGCCGGCGGCCAGCCTGACTTCGCGGATGTCGACGACATGGCCGCTGGGCGCGCCGCGCAGCGTGGCGTCGGTGCTGAAGCTGTACTGCGTCTTGGCGATGCACACCGGCAGGTGGCCGTGGCCGGCCTCCTGCAGCGCCGCGATCTGCCTGCGCACGGCGCTGCTCGCGCTGATGTCGGCAGCGCCGTAGGTGCGCGTGGCCACCAGGCGCACCTTCTCCCACAGCGTGTCGCCGTCGGCGTAGGCGAACTTCAGCGTCGATGTGCGCGCGCAGGCGCGCACGACCTCGTGCGCCAGCTCGGCCGCTCCCACGCCGCCCTCGGCCCAGTGGCGCGCCGTCACCACGGGCGTGGCCCCGCCCAGGCGCTCGCGCAGCAGCGCATGCTCGGCCTCGGTGTCGCTGGTGAAGTGGTTGATCGAGACGACGCAGGGCAGGCCGAAGACCTCGCGCAGGTTGTGCAGGTGGCGCTGGATGTTGGCCAGCCCGCGCTCGAGCGCACCCAGGTCTTCGCGCCCGAGGTCGGGCAGGTTCACGCCGCCGTGGAACTTCAGCGCCCGGATGGTCGCCACCACCACCACCGCCGCAGGCGCCAGGCCGGCCTTGCGGCACTTGATGTCGATGAACTTCTCGGCCCCCAGGTCGGCGCCGAAGCCGGCCTCGGTGACCACGTAGTCGCCCAGCTTGAGCGCGGTGCGCGTGGCGATGACGCTGTTGCAGCCGTGCGCGATGTTGGCGAACGGGCCGCCGTGCAGCAGCGCGAGGTTGTTTTCCATCGTCTGCACGAGGTTGGGCGCGAGCGCGTCCTTGAGCAGCACGGCCATCGCGCCGTGCACCTTGAGCTCGGCCGCGGTGACCGGCCGGCGGCCGCGCGTCTCGGCCACCACGATGCGGCCCAGCCGGTCCTTCAGGTCCTTCAGCGAAGTCGCCAGGCACAGGATGGCCATCACTTCCGAGGCCACGACGATGTCGAAACCGTCCTGCCGCGGGAAGCCGTTGGCCGGCCCGCCCAGGCCGACGGTGAGCTGCCGCAGCGCGCGGTCGTTCATGTCGACGACGCGCTTCCAGGCGATGCGGCGCACGTCGATGTCGAGCGCGTTGCCGTGGTGGATGTGGTTGTCCAGGCAGGCCGACAGCAGGTTGTGCGCCAGCGCGATGGCCTGGAAGTCGCCGGTGAAGTGCAGGTTGATGTCGTCCATCGGCACCACCTGCGCATGGCCGCCGCCGGTGGCGCCGCCCTTGAGGCCGAACACCGGCCCCAGCGACGGTTCGCGCAACGCGATCAGCGCCTTCTTGCCGATGTGGTTGAGCGCATCGCCCAGGCCCACCGAAGTGGTGGTCTTGCCCTCGCCGGCCGGCGTCGGGCTGATGGCGGTGACGAGGACCAGCTTGCCGTCGGGCCGGCCGGCCAGGGTGTCGATGTAGGGCAGCGCCAGCTTGGCCTTGTGGTGACCGTAGGGCACGAGATGCTCGTCGGCGATGCCCAGCCGCTCGTGGGCCAGTTCGGTGATGCGGCGCAGCCGCGCCTGGCGGGCAATCTCGATGTCGCTGAGGGGCAAGGTGGTCTCCAGGGAAGGTCGGCCGAGGCGGCGATTCTCCGACACGCCGATGGGCCCGGGCCGACGGCCGGCATCGCACAGGCGACGTCGCGGCCAGCGCGGCGCAGCCATGAAAAAGGCCCCTTGCGGGGCCCATTCGTTTGCCGTCTGGCGGAGTCGGAGGGATTCGAACCCTCGATGCAGGTTTTGCCCACATACTCCCTTAGCAGGGGAGCACCTTCGGCCACTCGGTCACGACTCCGGCGAAGAAAAGAGATTCTAGCGGCATCCTGCAGCACCCGGCCGCGAGGCCGGTTCGCCGCTGCCGCGATGCTCAGCCCGCGGGCTGTTCGAGGTCGAAGGCCTTGTGCAGCGAGCGCACCGCGAGTTCCATGTACTTCTCGTCGATGACGACGCTGGTCTTGATCTCGCTGGTGCTGATCATCTGGATGTTGATGCCCTCTTCGCTGAGCGTGCGGAACATCTTGCTGGCCACGCCGACGTGGCTGCGCATGCCGATGCCCACGATGCTGACCTTGCAGATCTTGGCGTCGCCCGCCAGGCGCGCCGCGCCGGTGGCGGGCAGCACCTGGGTCTCGAGCACGTTCATCGTGCGCGCATAGTCGTTGCGGTGCACGGTGAAGCTGAAGTCGGTCTTGCCGTCGTGCGAGAGGTTCTGGATGATGACGTCGACGTCGATGTTGGCATCGGCCACCGGGCCCAGGATCTGGTACGCGATGCCCGGCTTGTCGGGCACGCCGATGACGCTGATCTTGGCCTCGTCGCGATTGAACGCGATGCCGGCCACCACGGCTTGTTCCATCTTTTCGTCTTCCTCGAAAGTGATCAGGGTGCCCGAGCGGGCCTCTTCGTCGAGCGGGATGTCCCAGGGCGTGAAGCTCGACAGCACACGCACCGGCACACGGTACTTGCCGGCGAACTCGACCGAGCGGATCTGCAGCACCTTGCTGCCCAGGCTGGCCATCTCCAGCATCTCTTCGAAGCTGATGGTGGCCAGGCGCCGCGCCTCGGGCACGATGCGCGGGTCGGTGGTGTAGACGCCGTCGACATCGGTGTAGATCAGGCACTCGTCGGCCTTCAGCGCCGCGGCCACGGCCACGGCCGAGGTGTCGCTGCCGCCACGGCCCAGCGTGGTGACGTTGCCCGCCTCGTCGACACCCTGGAAACCGGTGATGACCACGACCTTGCCCGCGGCCAGATCGGCGCGCACGCGCTGGTCGTCGATGCTGCGGATGCGCGCCTTGCCGAAGGCGGAGTCGGTGGACACCGCCACCTGCCAGCCACCGTAACTCACCGCCGGGATCCCCTGGGCCTGCAGCGCCAGCGCCAGCAGGCCGACGCTGACCTGCTCGCCGGTGGCGGCCACGGCGTCGAGTTCGCGCAGCGCCTCGGGGGTGTTGGCCAAGGCCGCGTCGGGCAGCAGCTCCTTGGCCAGGCCGAGCAGGCGGTTGGTCTCGCCCGACATCGCCGAAGGCACCACCACCAGCTGGTGGCCGGCGCGCACCCACTTGGCGACGCGCTGCGCAACGCTGCGGATGCGCTCGGTCGAGCCCATCGAGGTGCCGCCGTATTTGTGAACGATCAATGCCATCGCTGAATGCCGCCGGCAGGCGGACGGTGTGTCTGAATCGGGGCCGTGCAGCTCAGCCGGGAACCCCGCCGCGGCCGCGCAAATCGCGCATTTTAGTCGCCGGCCTGACGCGGCCCTGGCACGCCCGGCCGCCAGCGCAATGCCAGCTGCGGCTGCCCCGGCGGCGCCTGCAAGGCGGCGTCCACCCCCAGGCCGGGGGCGAAGAGCAGGCGGCCGTCGGGCAGCCGCAGCAGCGGGCCTTCACGCTGCCAGGCCGGCACGCCAGCGGCCTGGTACTGCTTCTTGAGGCTTCGCGCCAGACCGCGCGCGGCCAAGCGAAAGCGTTCACCGCCCTGGCGCGGCACGGCAAGCACCTGCGCGAGCAGCATTGCGTCCGCACCGCCTTGCGCGACAGGGCTGACCTCGAAGCTGCCGCCCCACTCGGCCAGGCCGGTGTGGCCGGGCTGCGAGAGGTTCAGCGCCACCGCCGCGTGCCCGGTCGCGCCCGCTGCCGCCACGGCCACGCAATCCAGCCGGCCCCGGTGCAAGCGCAACTCGGCCTGCGGCGCCGGCCAGCGCCCGCTGTGGCCGCCTGGCAGCTCGGCGCACAACCGCTGCACCAGCGACTGCGGCACGGGCGCAGGCAGCCTGCCGGCGAGCCAGGCCTGCAGCGCGTTGCGCCGGCGCGCCGGCGGCAGCGCCAGCCAGGGCTTCAGCAGCAGTTGGCCGTCGTCACTGACGCCTGGCAGGTCCACCGCCGCCACTTCGGCAGCCAGCGCCGCGGCCTGCGCAGCCTGGCGTGCAGCCTCGGCCAGCGCGACCTCGGCGTCGCCGAAGGCCGCGCTCAAGGCCGGCCAGACCTGCCCGCGCAGGCGGTTGCGAGCAAAGCGTGTGTCGGCGTTGCTGGCATCGTCGACAAATCGCAGTCGGTGGCGCTGCACGTAGGCCTCGATCGACTCGCGGGGCCGGTCCAGCCAGGGGCGGGCCCAGACCAGGTTCTCGCGCGTTGCCAGCGCGGGCATAGAGGCCAGGCCGGCGGGCCCGCCGCCGCGCAAGGCCTGCAGCAGGAAGGTCTCGGCCTGGTCGCGGCGATGGTGGGCCAGCAGCACCAGGCCGCAGCCGGCGGCGAGGGCCATCTCGGCGAGCGCGCGATAACGTTCGCGCCGCGCCCAGGCCTCGACACTTTCGCCGGGCGCGGGCTCGCCGTGCAGGCGGCGAGCCTCGAAGGCCGCGCCCCAGCGGCGCGCCTGCGCACGCACCTGTGCCATCCAGCCGTCGGCCCCGGCCACCAGGCCGTGGTGCACGTGCAGTGCCATCACTTCGAGCGCCAGCGGCCGCGCGGCGCGCAGCGTGCCGTGCAGCAGGGCCGTCGAATCGCGGCCGCCGCTCACGGCCACCGCCACCCGACGTACCGGCATCAGACGACCTTGGTGTCGGTGTAGCGGCCGTAGGAACGCAGGCGCTCGTAGCGCTGCTGCAGCAGCGCCGCTGGTTTGAGGTTGGCGGTCTGGCGCAGCGCGTCGGCCAGGGCGCGCTTGAGCTGCGCGGCCGTCCACGGGATGTCGCGGTGCGCGCCGCCCACGGGCTCGCTGACGATCTTGTCGACGACGCCCAGCGCCTTGAGCCGGTGCGCGGTGATGCCCAGTGCTTCGGCGGCGTCGGAGGCGCGCTCGGAGGTCTTCCAGAGGATGGACGCGCAGCCCTCGGGCGAGATCACCGAGTAGACGCTGAACTGCAGCATCAGCACCTGGTCGGCCACGCTGATGGCCAAAGCGCCACCCGAGCCACCCTCGCCGATGATGGTGCTGACGATGGGCACCTCGAGCTGCGCCATCTCGTAGATGTTGCGGCCAATGGCCTCGCTCTGGCCGCGCTCTTCGGCGCCGATGCCGGGGTAGGCGCCGGGGGTGTCGACGAAGGTGAAGACCGGCAGGCCGAACTTCTCGGCGACCTTCATCAGGCGCAGCGCCTTGCGGTAGCCCTCGGGCCGGCTCATGCCGAAGTTGCGCTGCGTGCGCTCTTTCGTGTCGCGGCCCTTCTGGTGGCCCAGCACCATGCAGGCCTGGCCGTTGAAACGCGCCAGGCCGCCGACGATGCTGAGGTCGTCGGCGTAGTGGCGGTCGCCGTGCAGTTCCTGGAATTCGGTGAAGATCTCCTTTACGTAGTCCAGCGTGTAGGGTCGCTGCGGATGGCGCGCGATCTGCGTCACCTGCCAGGGTGTCAGGTTCGAGTAGATGTCGCGCGTGAGCTGCTGGCTCTTGGCCGCCAGGCGTTCGATCTCGTCGCTGATGTCGACCGCCGACTCGTTGTGCACGTAGCGCAACTCGTCGATCTTGGATTCGAGTTCGGCGATCGGCTGCTCGAACTCCAGGAAATGTCGCTTTGTCATCCGTTGTCGCTCCAATCGAGACGCTGTCAGCCCAGCGGGCGCCGCGGAGCCGGCTTTGCGCGGCCGCAGGAGCCGCCCCCTGGAGGGGGAGCGGCGAAGCCGCTTCGGGGCTGGGTCAATACTCCACCGGCATGGGGTCGAGGCTGCGCCAAATGTACCAAGTGGCGACCGAGCGGAACGGTGCCCAGGCCTCGCCGACCTCGCGCGCCTCGGCGCGCGAGACCGGCTCGCCGCTGAAGTAGTTCAGGCTGATGCCCTTGATGAGGCCGAGGTCGTCCAGCGGCATCACGTTGGGCCGCATGAGGTGGAAGATGAGGAACATCTCGGCCGTCCAGCGCCCGATGCCGCGTATCGCCACCAGCTCGCCGATGATGGCTTCGTCGTCCATGCCGTCCCACTGCGCCACGTGCACACGCTCGTCGCTGAAGTGGCGCGCCAGATCGAGCAGGTACTCGCACTTGCGCGCCGACAGGCCGGCCTCGCGCATCTGCGGCACTTCCAGCGCCAGCACGCCCGGCGGCCGCAGGTGCATGGCCGGGCCGCCGACGACGGCGGCAAAACGGTCCCACACCGATTGCGCGGCCTTGACCGAGATCTGCTGGCCGACGATGGACCGCGCCAGCGTGGTGAAGGCGTCGCCGCGGCTTTGCAGGCAGGCGTCACCGAACTTGGGCATCAGTTTCTTCAGCACGCGGTCGCGCTTGGCCAGGTGCTTGCGCGCCTCGTCCCAGTAGGCCGGCGTGGCCAACGTTGGCGTACTCCTGCCGGGCGGGGTCTCGGGCATGTTCAGGCCTTGACCCAGATCGTGCCCTGGGCCGAATCCTTGAGCTCGACGCCCTCGGCCAGCAGCTCGGCGCGGATGCGGTCGGCCAGCGCGAAGTCGCGCGCCTGCTTGGCCGCGGCGCGGGCCGCTATGCGCGCCGTGATGGCCGCCTCGTCCAGGCCACCGCCGCCCTGCAGGTAGTCGCGCGGCCGCTGCTGCAGCAGGCCCAGCACGCCGCCCAGCGCCTTCAGCAGCGCGGCATCGGCCGCGGCACCGCGGTTGACGCTGCCCGCCAGGTCGAAGAGCACGGCCATCGCACCGGGCGTGTTGAAGTCGTCGTCCATCGCGGCCTTGAATGCCGCGGCACGCGGCTCGGCCCAGTCGATGGCCGGCAGCGGCGCCATCTCGCCTGCCGCGTCGAGCGCGGTGTACAGGCGCTTGAGCGCGGTGCGGGTCTCTTCCAGCAGTTGGTCGCTGAAGTTGAACGGGCTGCGGTAGTGCGTGCGCAGCATGAAGAAGCGCAGCGTCTCGCCGTCGAAGTGCTTCAGCACGTCGGCGATGGTGAAGAAGTTGCCCAGCGACTTCGACATCTTGGTGTCGTCGACGTTGAGGAAGCCGTTGTGCATCCACGTGCGCACGAAGCCGGGGCCGCCGGGGCCCTGCGCGCCTTCGCTCTGCGCGATCTCGTTGTCGTGGTGCGGGAACTGCAGGTCCATGCCGCCGCCGTGGATGTCGAAGGGCTCGCCCAGCAGCGCGCAGCTCATGGCCGAGCACTCGATGTGCCAGCCCGGGCGCCCGGGGCCATAACGGCTGGGCCACTTGGCCTCGTCGGGCTCGTCGGGCTTGGCCCGCTTCCAGAGCACGAAGTCGAGCGGGTCTTCCTTGTCGCCCAGCACGGCCACGCGCTCGCCGGCACGCAACTCGTCCAGGCTCTTGCCCGAGAGCTTGCCGTAGCCGGGAAAGCGGCGCACCGCGAAGTTGACGTCGCCGGGGCCGTCGGCGCCGCCGGCCTGGTAGGCCAGGCCCCTGGCCTGCAGCTGCTCGATCAGCTCCAGCATCTGCGGCACGTAGTCGGTGGCGCGCGGCTCGTGCGTGGGCTGCAGCACGCCCAGCGCGCCGAAGTCGCGGTGCATGGCCGCGATCATCTCGTCGGTGAGCTGGCGAATGGTCTGGCCGCGTTCGATCGCACGCTGGATGATCTTGTCTTCGATGTCGGTGATGTTGCGCACGTAGCTGACGCGCCAGCCGCTGGCCAGCAGCCAGCGGTAGACCATGTCGAACGCCAGGATCATGCGCGCATGGCCCAGGTGGCAGAGGTCGTACACCGTGATGCCGCAGACGTACATGCGCACGTGGCCAGGCTCGATGGGGGCGAAGTCTTCCAGCTGACGCGTCAGGGTGTTGTGGATGCGCAGGCTCATGGGCAGGTGGGTGCAGGCCCCGCGGGGCCGCCGTGTCAGACAGGCGGGGTGGCTGCGGCGCTGCGCGCCGGGGCACGCGGTGGCCAGGGCAGCACCGATAGAATGGATTTCAGTATAGCGGCGCCCCCATCACTGCCGAGCCGCTGCAGCACCCGTTCTATGCCCTCCATTTCCCGCATGCGCCACTGGTCCGTCGCCGGCCTGGCGGCGCTGTGCCTGGGCCCCGGCGGCGCGCACGCCGACGACATCGCGGACCTTCGCGCGCTGCTGGCAAGCGGCGAAGGCGAGGCGGCGCTGCAACTGGCCGAACGTGCAGCGGCCGCGAAACCGCAAGACGCGGCACTGCGCTTCCTGCAGGGCGTGGCGCTGATGGACCTGCAGCGCGACGCCGACGCGCTGGCGCACTTCACGGCCATGACGCAGCGCTACCCCGAGCTGCCCGACCCCTGGAACAACATCGCCGTGCTGCACGTGCGCGCAGGGCAACTGGAGCTCGCGCGCCAGGCCCTGGAGACCGCGTTGCGCCATCACCCCGGCCATCGCACCGCGCGCGCCAACCTGGGCGAGGTGCACCTGATGCTGGCCGCCCAGGCCTGGGAGCTGGCGGCCGCCTCGGGGCCGGTGGACGTGCTGCTGATGCGCCGCCTGGAGGGTGCGCGCGCCCTGCTCGCCGCGGCACCGGCGCCGGGCCGCTAGACTCGCGCCCTGACCGGCCGCGGGCCGGCCTGCCAACCGCGGCCGCAGGCCGCCCCGAACTGCGGAGATGCTGCCTTGAAACTGCTCACCAGCCTGCTCGTTCTTGCCCTCGCGACGCTGGGCGCACCGGCGCTAGCACAGAAGGTTCGCCTGGCCACGAGCGAAGGCGACATCGTGCTCGAGCTCAATGCCGAGAAGGCGCCCAAGACCGTCGAGAACTTCCTGCAGTACGTGCGCGCCGGCCATTACGACGGCCTCATCTTCCACCGCGTCATCGAGGGCTTCATGGTCCAGGCCGGCGGCTACAAGGCCGATCTGTCCGAGAAGCCCACGCGCAAGCCCATCCCGCTGGAAAGCCGCAACGGCCTGTCGAACCTGCGCGGCAGCATCGCGATGGCGCGAACCAACGTGCCCGATTCGGCCACGTCCCAGTTCTTCATCAACGTCAACGACAACCCGCGCCTGGACGCCGCCGAGGGCCGCGACGGCTACGCCGTCTTCGGCAAGGTGAGCGAAGGCATGGACGTCGTCGACAAGATCCGGGTCGTGCCCACGCGCGCCCAGGGCCCGCACCAGAACCTGCCGGTCACGGCCGTGACCATCCGCAAAGCCACCGTGGAGAAATGACATGACCAAGCACGCCCAGATGGAAACCAGCGCGGGCACCGTGCGCATCGAGCTCGACGACGAGAAGGCACCGCTGTCGGTGGCCAACTTCCTGTCCTACGCGAAGAACGGGCACTTCGACGGCACGGTGTTCCACCGCGTCATCAAGGGTTTCATGCTGCAGGGCGGAGGCTTCGAGCCCGGCATGAAGCAGAAGCCCACCGCGGCGCCGATCAAGAACGAGGCCAACAACGGCCTGAAGAACAAGAAGTACACGCTGGCGATGGCGCGCACCAGCGACCCGCACTCGGCCACCGCGCAGTTCTTCATCAACTGCGTCGACAACGACTTCCTCGACTTCCGCGCCGAGAACGCGCAGGGCTGGGGTTATGCCGTGTTCGGCCGCGTGATCGAAGGCATGGACGTCGTCGACGGCATCGAGAAGGCCAAGACCGGCCGCAAGGGCTTCCACGACGACGTGCCGCTCGAAGACGTGCTGATCACGCGCGTGACCGAGCTGGACTGATGGACGAGGCGGCCCGGGGCGGCACGCTCCCGGCCTTCTTCGAGTTCACGGCGCCGGCGGCATGGCGCGAGATCGACTTCATCTCCGACCTGCACCTGTGCGAGGCCATGCCGGCCACTTTCCGGGCCTGGCAGCAGCACCTGCTGCACACGACGGCAGACGCGGTCTTCATGCTCGGCGACCTGTTCGAGGTCTGGGTCGGTGACGACGCGCTCGGCCGGCCGTTCGAGAGGCGCTGCGCCGACGTGCTGGCCGAGGCCGCCTGCCGCCGGCAGCTGGCGTTCATGGCCGGCAATCGCGACTTCCTGGTCGGCGCCGCACTGCTGCGCGAAGCGGGGCTGATGGCCTTGGCCGACCCCACCACGCTGTCGGCCTGGGACCAGCGTGTGCTGCTCAGCCACGGCGACGCGCTGTGCCTGTCCGACGCGCCCTACCAGGCGTTCCGGCGCCAGGTGCGGTCGGCGGCCTGGCAGGCGGCCTTCCTGGCCAGGCCGCTGGCCGAAAGGCTGAGCCTGGCTGCGGAGATGCGGCGCGCCAGTGCCGAACGTTGGCGCAGCCGCAACCAGCCCGGCGCGCAGGCCTTTGGCCTGGACGGCGACGCCGATGCCGATGTCGACGCCGCCGAGGCCGTGCGCTGGATGCACGCCATGGGCACCCCTGAACTGGTGCATGGCCACACGCACCGCCCGGGCAGCAACGTGCTGGCCCCCGGCTTCAAGCGCCACGTGTTGAGCGATTGGGATCTCGACACCGCGAACCGCGCCGAGGTGCTGCGCCTGACACGCCGCGGCTTCGAGCGCCTGCCGCCGGCCGGGCCCTGACCGTCCATGTTGGCGCGGCTGTGGCAGCGCTGGCAGCGACGGCGCGAAGAAGCCGCCGTGCAACGGCGCGCCATACCCGACGACCTCTGGAAACGCACGCTGGTGCGCTACCCTTTCCTGCAGCGTCGCGACCCCGGTGATCGCGACGAACTGCGCCGCCTCACCAGCCTCTTTCTCGACCGCAAGGAGTTCGACGCCGCCGGCGGCCTGAAGCTCACCGACGCCATGGTGGTGGCGATCGCGGCGCAGGCGGTGTTGCCGGTGCTGCGCCTGGGGCTGGCGCGCTACGACGGCTTCGTCGGCATCGTCGTGCACGCCGACCAGGTGGTGGCGCGCCGCGAGGTGGCCGACGAACACGGCATCGTGCACAGCTACGACGAGGCGCTTTCGGGCGAGGCCATGGACGGCGGCCCCGTCATGCTGTCGTGGCACGACGTGCGCAGCGCCGGCCACAGCGCAGCGGCCGCCTACAACGTCGTCATCCACGAATTCGCGCACGTGCTGGACCTGGCCGACGGCGTGGCCGACGGCGTGCCGCTGCTGCCCCCGGGGCTGTCGCTCGCCGAATGGCGCGGCACGCTGCAGGCCGAGTTCGAGGCTTTCGTGCGGCGCGTCGACGCCGGCGAAGAAACGGCGCTCGACCCCTATGGGGCCGGCGGCGAGGAAGAGTTCTTCGCCGTCGCCAGCGAGGCCTTCTTCGTCAGCCCCCACACCATGAAAAAAGAGCATCCCGCGCTGTACGGGATGCTCTGTCGTTTCTACCTGCAGGACCCGGCGGCCGACCGGCCGCCAGCCCGCGACACCCCCTAGGCGGCGGCGGCCTCGGCGCGCGGCTTGTCGCTCTTCTTGGGCGGCTGGATGTCGAGCTGCACCTCGTCCTTGTCGTCGATGTCGACGCCCAGGCGGCCACCGTCGACGAGACGGCCGAACAGCAACTCGTCGGCCAGCGCGCGGCGGATGGTGTCCTGGATCAGGCGCTGCATCGGGCGTGCGCCCATCAGCGGGTCGAAGCCCTTCTTCGCCAGGTACTTGCGCAGCGCATCGCTGAAGGTCACCTCGACCTTCTTCTCGGCGAGCTGGCTCTCCAGTTGCAGCAGGAACTTGTCGACGACACGCAGGATGATGTCCTCGTCGAGCGCGCGGAAGTTGACGATGGCGTCCAGCCGGTTGCGGAACTCGGGCGCGAACAGGCGCTTGATGTCGGCCATCTCGTCGCCCTGCTCACGCTTGTTGGTGAAGCCTATGGTCGACTTGTTCATGGTCTCGGCGCCCGCGTTGGTCGTCATGATGATCATGACGTTGCGGAAGTCGGCCTTGCGCCCGTTGTTGTCGGTGAGCGTGCCGTGGTCCATCACCTGCAGCAGCACGTTGAAGACGTCGGGGTGGGCCTTCTCGATCTCGTCCATCAGCAGCACCGAATGCGGCTTCTTGGTGACGGCCTCGGTCAGCAGGCCGCCCTGGTCGAAACCCACGTAGCCCGGGGGCGCGCCGATGAGGCGGCTGACGGCGTGGCGCTCCATGTACTCGGACATGTCGAAACGGATGAGGTCGATGCCCAGCACGTAGGCCAGTTGCTTGGCGACCTCAGTCTTGCCGACGCCGGTGGGGCCGCTGAACAGGAAGCTGCCGATGGGCTTGTCGGATTTGCCCAGGCCCGAGCGCGCCATCTTGATGCTGGAGGCCAGCGCGTCGATGGCCGGGTCCTGCCCGAAGACCACGCTCTTGAGGTCGCGGTCCAGCGTCTTGAGCTTGCTGCGGTCGTCGCTGCTCACCGACTGCGGCGGGATGCGCGCGATCTTGGCGACGATCTCCTCGACCTCGCTGCGCGTGATGGTCTTCTTGCGCCTGTTGGCCGGCAGGATGCGCTGCGCGGCGCCGGCCTCGTCGATGACGTCGATGGCCTTGTCGGGCAGGTGGCGGTCGTTGATGAACTTGGCCGACAGCTCGGCCGCGGCCTGCAGCGCGCCCACGGCGTACTTCACGCTGTGGTGCTCTTCGAAGCGGCTCTTCAGCCCCTTGAGGATCTCGATGGTCTGCTCGACCGAGGGCTCGACGACGTCGACCTTCTGGAAGCGCCTCGAGAGTGCCGCGTCCTTCTCGAAGATGCCGCGGTACTCGGTGAAGGTAGTGGCGCCTATGCACTTCATCGCGCCGCTGCTGAGCGCCGGCTTGAGCAGGTTGGACGCGTCCAGCGTGCCGCCGCTGGCCGCCCCGGCACCGATCAGGGTGTGGATCTCGTCGATGAACAGAATGGCGTGCGGCTGGTCCTTCAGCTGCTTGAGCACGCCCTTCAGGCGCTGCTCGAAGTCGCCGCGGTACTTGGTGCCGGCCAGCAGCGCGCCCATGTCGAGCGCGTACACGGTGGCGTCGGCCAGCACCTCGGGCACGTCCTTCTCGGTGATGCGCCAGGCCAGGCCCTCGGCGATGGCGGTCTTGCCGACGCCGGCTTCGCCCACCAGCAGCGGGTTGTTCTTGCGCCGGCGGCACAACACCTGGATGACACGCTCGACCTCGTGTTCGCGCCCGATCAGCGGGTCGATCTTGCCCTGCAGTGCCAGCGCGTTGAGGTTCTGCGTGAACTGGTCCAGCGGCGAGCCCTTGGAGTCGCCGCCCTCTTCCTTCTCGGCCTCGTTGCTGGCCGGGCCTTCGCTGCCCTTGGCGGGCTCGGGCGGGTCGTTCTTCTTGATGCCGTGGGCGATGAAGTTGACGACGTCCAGCCTTGTGACGCCCTGCTGGTGCAGGTAGTAGACGGCGTGCGAGTCCTTCTCGCCGAAGATCGCCACCAGCACGTTGGCGCCGGTGACCTCCTTCTTGCCGCTGCCCGTGCTCTGCACATGCATGATGGCGCGCTGGATGACACGCTGGAAACCCAGCGTGGGCTGCGTGTCGACCTCGTCGGAGCCGCCCACCGTGGGCGTGTTCTCCTTGATGAAGGTCGACAGGCTCTTGCGCAGGTCTTCGATGTTGGCGGCACAGGCGCGCAGCACCTCGGCGGCCGACGGGTTGTCGAGCAGCGCCATCAGCAGGTGCTCGACGGTGATGAATTCGTGTCGCTGCTGGCGCGCCTCGACGAACGCCATGTGCAGACTGACTTCAAGTTCCTGGGCAATCATGCGGCCTCCATAATGCATTGCAGCGGGTGCCCCTCGCGGCGTGCCGCGGTGAGGACCAGTTCGACTTTCGTCGCGGCGACATCCTTGGTGTAGACACCGCAGATGCCGCGCCCTTCGTGGTGAATCTTCAGCATGATCAACGTGGCCGTGTCCGGATCACGCTGGAAGTACTGTTGCAGCATCATGACGACGAACTCCATCGGTGTGTAGTCGTCGTTGAGCATCACCACCTGATACAGCTGCGGCGGTTTCGTGCGGGCCACCTTGCGCTCGGCGACCACGGCGCCCTGCCCCCCACCCTTGCGAGTGGGTGCAGGAAGTTTCGGCGGCGCCGGGGGCTGTTCGTCGGGCATGAAATCATTCTATCGAGTTGACTCTGGGCTGCACGGCGCCCTCGGACGGCCCCACCTCCGTCCGTCATATTGGCGCCATCGGCGCACTTCTCAAGGCCCGAGCAGGGCGGCATTTGCGCCCTTTGAGCGTCGATTGCCCGCGCGCGCGTGGCCGGCCGCTGCCCTGGCCGCGCCCAGCACTCGCTGCGTCGCCGGC